>NZ_BAAAMR010000001.1:19460-363558 GCF_039529375.1 Actinomadura napierensis | reverse complement strand
CCGGAACCGGGCGCGCCTGCTCCGGGCCGGCCGGGGGTGCGGTGGCCGTCCGGGCCCGGCCGTGCCGCCGCCCGCGCGCGCCCGCCGCGCCGCCGCCGGTGCCGTAGCCGATCAGGACGTTGCCGGAGCCGGCCTGCTCCTCCTCGCGGTAGCGGGCGGCGGCGGGGTCCTCCTCCGCGGTCCCGGCGGGGCCGACCTCGATGAGGGGTTCGCCGACCCCGAGGACCGTCCCCGCTTCGGCGTGCACCTTCAGCACGGTCCCGGCGTAGGGGACGGGGACCTCGACGGCCGCCTTGGCGGTCTCGACCTCCACCACGACCTGGTCGATCCGGACGGTGTCGCCGACCGCGACCTTCCACTCGACGATCTCGGCCTCGGTGAGGCCCTCGCCGAGGTCGGGCAGCCGGAACACCTGCCGGGCGGGAGCGGTCGTCGTCATGACGCCCCCCTGGCCAGGTGCAGGACGTCGGGCTCGTCGCCGAACTGGAGCCGGTCGACGGCGTCGAGGACGCGGTCGACGTCGGGCAGGTGCGAGCGTTCGAGCTTGGGCGGCGGGTAGGGGATGTCGAACCCGCTGACGCGCAGGACCGGGGCGGCCAGCGAATGGAAGCAGCGTTCCTGCACGCGCGCCGCGATCTCCGCGCCGACCCCGGCGAACCCCTGCGCCTCCTGGATCACGACGCAGCGGCCCGTCTTGCGGACGGACGCCACGACGGTCTCGTCGTCGAACGGGACGATCGTGCGCAGGTCCACGACCTCCAGGTCGAGGCCGTCGGCGGCGGCGGCCTGCGCCGCCTCCAGGGCGACGGGGACGCTCGGCCCGTAGGCGACCAGCGTGGCGTCGGTCCCGCTGCGCCGCACCCGCGCCCGCCCCATCCCGGCCGCGCGCCGATCGGCGGGGGAGACCTCGCCGGACGACCAGTACAGCCGTTTGGGTTCCATGAAGACGACCGGGTCGGGGTCGGCGATGGCGTCGCGCAGCAGCCAGTACGCGTCGTCCGGCGTGGCGGGAGTGACCACCTTCAGGCCGGGAGTGTGGGCGTAGTACGCCTCGCTGGAGTCGCAGTGGTGCTCGACGCCGCCGATCCCTCCGGCGTAGGGGATGCGGATCACCATCGGCAGCGGCAGCAGGCCGCGGGTGCGGTTGCGCATCTTGGCCACGTGCGAGGCGATCTGCTCGAACGCCGGGTACGCGAACGCGTCGAACTGCATCTCCACCACCGGGCGGAACCCGCCCATCGCCAGGCCGACGGCCAGCCCCACGATGCCGGCCTCCGCCAGCGGGGTGTCGAAGCACCGCTCCTCACCGAACTCGGCGGTCAGCCCGTCGGTGATGCGGAAGACGCCGCCCAGCGGGCCGACGTCCTCACCGAACACCAGGACCCGCTCGTCCTCGCGCAGGGCGTCCCGCAGCGCGGTGTTCAGCGCCTGCGCCATGGTCATTTCCGTCGTGCCGGTCGTCATCGCGGTCATCTCAGTCCTCCGACGCGCTCAGCTCGGCCGCCAGCAGGGCCCGCTGCTCGCGCAACTGCGGCGTGGGCTCGGCGAAGACGTGCTCGAAAATCTCCAGCGGCGCGGGCTCGGAGTCGGCGTTCATCGCCTCGCGGACCCGGGCGGCGAACTCCTCGGCGGCCTCGTGCGCCGCGGTGACCTGCTCGTCGTCCAGCACGCCGCGGCCCCGCAGGTAGGTCTCCAGGCGCGCGACGGGGTCGGCCGATTCCCACTGCTCGACTTCGCCGCCGTCGCGGTAGCGGGTGGGATCGTCGGCGTTGGTGTGGGGGTCCATGCGGTAGGTGTGCGCCTCCACCAGCCACGGGCCGTCCCCTGCGCGGGCGTGCCGCACGGCGGTGGTCAGCACCGACAGCACCGCGACCAGGTCGTTGCCGTCGACCTGCTCGGACCGGACGCCGTACCCGATCCCCTTGTAGGCCAGCGCGGGCGCGGCGGTCTGCTTGGCCAGCGGCACCGAGATCGCGTACTGGTTGTTCTGCACCAGGAACACCACGGGCGCCCGGCGGACGGCCGCGTAGTTGAGCGCTTCGTGGAAGTCGCCCTCGCTGGTGCCGCCGTCGCCGATGAAGGCCATCACCACGGCGTCCTCGCCCTTGCGGCGCAGGGCCTCGGCCATCCCCACCGCGTGCAGGGTCTGGGTGGCCAGCGGGGTGCACTGCGGCGCCACGCGGGTGGCGGCCGGGTCGTATCCGCAGTGCCAGCCGCCCTGCAGCAGGGTGAGCACCTCGGCCGGGTCCAGGCCGCGGGAGACCAGGGCCATCGAGTCCCGGTAGGTGGGGAACAGCCAGTCGGCGTCGCGGAGCGCGAGCACGCCGCCGATCTGGCAGGCCTCCTGCCCGCGGCTGGAGGGGTACACCGCCAGCCGCCCCTGCTTGGTCAGCGCGGTCGCCTGCCGGTCGAACCGGCGGCCCGCCACCATCCGGCGATACGCCTCGACGAGCCGCTCGTCCTCCGGCACCGCGTACCCGGCCGGCGGGTCGGCGGCCGTGCCGTCCTCGGCGACGAAGCGGACCGGCACGGGGGAGGGGAGGAGGTCTTCGGCGGCCTGGCGCTGTTCCAGCCCGGGCGCGGGTTCCCGCATGAGCATGGCGCCCCTCGCTTTCTCTGGACGCTTGATGACCAAAGCGTCCGCCCGGGCGGCCATCCGTTCAAGACATCACGCATAATGAGCGACAAATGGCCATCAGACCGGATCCGAGGTGACCGAATGTCGAACGAAGAGGCCGCCGAGGGCGTCCGGGCCGGACGTTCTGCCGGACCGCTGGACGCGGTGGACCGCGCGATCATCGCCGAGCTGCTGCGCGACGGTCGGATCTCGGTGCGGGCGCTCGCCGAGAACGTCCACATCTCGCGCGCCAGCGCCTACGCCCGCCTCACCCGCCTCACCGACGAGGGCGTGGTCACCGGGTTCACCGCCCAGATCGCCCCGCACCGCGCCGGCCTCGGCACCAGCGCCTACGTCTCGGTCACCATCGAGCAGAACTCCTGGCGCGCGGTCTCGGCCGGGCTGAAGGACATCCGCTACGTCGAGCACTTCGCCATGGTCGGCGGCGACTACGACGTGCTGGTCCTGGTCAGGGCCCCCGACAACACCGCGCTGCGGCACGTCGTGCTGGAGCGCATCCAGGACATTCCGGGCGTCCGCGCCACCCGCACCTGGCTGGTGTTCGGCGAGGCCCGCGGCCGGGGCGCGGAGTGGGAGTCCGGGAACGCCTAGACGAGCCTGGAAACGCGACCGCCGCCCCTTTTGTCCGCGACGAAGGGGGCGGCGGCGCACCGATCGTTACTTCAGGGCGTTCCGCACCTCGCCGGAGAACATCGTGGTGGAGGCGACGTCGTACTTCGCCGCGTCCTCGGCCGCCGCGGCCATCTCCGGGCTGCCCAGCGCCGCGTTGAGGGCGTCGCCGTCCTCGAACCACAGCTCCGCGACCAGGTAGGGCGCCTCGGTCCCCAGCGGCCGGGGACGCGTGAGGGTGAACGACTTCAGTCCGGGCAGGGCCCGCACCAGCGGGACGTGCGTGCTCTCGTAGCGCTCGTCGAACGCCGCCGGGTCGGTGGGGGAGAAGTACTGGACGGTGAGGCGGTGCATGTGCGCTCCTCCAGGGTGGGTGCGGCCGGCCAGGTCCGGGCCACCTCACCGTAGCCCGCGCCCGGGCTCCGCGGAGGACCCGGGCCCGCCGGAACGATCCCGTCCGCCCCGACCCGTTGCGCCGGGGCGCCCGCCCGTGCGACCGTATTACTGACCGAACGATAAGTAATTGCGCGGCGGGCGAGGAGGGGACATGGCGGCGACCCCCGTGGAACCGGCGGAACGGGAGCGGCTGCAGGCCGGGTTCGACGCGACGATCGCGCGGGCCGACCGGATCGAGCCGCGGGACTGGATGCCGGACGACTACCGCCGGACCCTGGTCCGCCAGATCGCCCAGCACGCGCATTCGGAGATCATCGGGATGCAGCCGGAGGGGAACTGGATCGGCCGGGCCCCGTCGCTGCGGCGCAAGGCGATCCTGCTGGCCAAGGTGCAGGACGAGGCCGGGCACGGCCTGTACCTGTACTCGGCGTGCGAGACCCTGGGCGTGTCCCGCGCGGAGCTGACGGAGATGCTGCTGTCCGGGCGGCAGAAGTACTCCTCGATCTTCAACTACCCGACGCTGTCGTACGCCGACGTGGGGACGATCGGGTGGCTGGTGGACGGGGCGGCGATCTGCAACCAGGTGCCGCTGTGCCGGACGTCCTACGGGCCGTACGGGCGGGCGATGATCCGCATCTGCAAGGAGGAGTCGTTCCATCAGCGGCAGGGTTACGAGCTGCTGATGACGATGATGCGCGGGACGGACGGGCAGCGCGCGATGGTGCAGGAGTCGGTCGACCGGTTCTGGTGGCCGTCGCTGATGATGTTCGGGCCGCCGGACGCCGAGTCGCCCAACAGCGCGCGGTCGATGGCGTGGGGCGTCAAGCGCAACTCCAATGACGAGCTGCGGCAGAAGTTCGTCGACATGACGGTCCCGCAGGCCGAGGCGCTCGGCGTGACGCTGCCCGACCCCGCGCTCCGCTGGAACGCCGAGCGCGCGCACTACGACTTCGGCGAGCCGGACTGGGAGGAGTTCGCCCAGGTGCTGCGCGGAAACGGGCCGTGCAATGCCCAGCGCATGGCGCACCGCCGCGCCGCCCACGAGGACGGGGCGTGGGTGCGCGAGGCCGCGACGGCGTTCGCCGCCCGGACCGCCGAGAACGCGAAGGAGGGCGTCCGATGAGCGAGGACCGGCGCGAATGGCCGCTGTACGAGGTGTTCGTCCGCGGCAAGCGCGGGCTCAACCATGTGCACGTCGGGTCGCTGCACGCCCCCGACGACGTGATGGCGTTGCGGCACGCCCGCGACGTCTACACGCGGCGCAACGAGGGCGTGAGCATCTGGGTGGTGCGGGCCGACGCGATCACCGCGTCCAGCCCCGATGAGAAGGACCCGCTGTTCGCGCCCAGCGGCGACAAGGTCTACCGGCATCCGACGTTCTACGAGATCCCCGAGAACGTCCCCCACATGTGAGGGCGGACCACCCATGAGCGACGACCACGGCAGCATCTTCGACGGCCTGATCGGCGGCGACTCCTCGCAGTGGGCGTTCGGCACCGACTTCGAGGACCCCCTCGCCGGGGTCGACACCACCGTCCCGGACGGCGCCGACCACGCCGAGCTGGCCCTGTACTGCCTGATGCTCGGCGACGACGCGCTGATCATGTCGCAGCGGCTGTCGGAGTGGTGCAGCCGCGCGCCGGACCTCGAAGAGGACATCGCGCTGGCGAACATCGCCCTCGACCTGCTCGGACAGGCCCGCCTGCTGCTGGCGCGCGCGGCGGCCGCCGACCCCGGCGCCGTCCCTGCGCTGCCCGAGGGCTCGCCGGTCCCCGCCGAGGACGCGCTGGCGTTCTTCCGTGAGGCGGGGGAGTTCCGCAACGTGCGGCTCGCCGAGGTGCCCAACGGCGACTTCGCGCACATGGTCGTCCGCCTGCTCCTGTTCTCCGTCGCCCGCCTCGCGCTGCTGGAAAGGCTCCGCGCGAGCACCGACCAGGTGCTGGCGGCGGTCGCGGCCAAGGGCGTCAAGGAGATCACCTACCACCGGGACTGGGCGGGCCGCTGGTTCCTCACCCTGGCCCAGGGCACCGAGGAATCACGCCGGCGGCTCGTCGCAGCGCTGGACGCGCTGTGGCCGCTCCAACCGGAACAGGTCGCCGCGCACCCGGTAGAGACGTCCCTCGCTGAGGCGGGGGCGGGGGTCGACCCCGGCTCCGTCCGCGACGAGGTGGACGCCGTCCTGGACCAGGTGCTGGCCGTCAGCGGCGTCGACCGCCCCGACCGCGCGCCGCTGGCCGGGGTCGGCGGCCGGACGGGCCGCGACGGCATGCACACCGAGGCGTTCGGCCGGCTCCTCGCCGAGATGCAGGTCGTCGCGCGCGCACACCCGATGGGGCGCTGGTGAACGCCCGCGAGCGCGCCCGCCGGGTCGCCGAGGAGGTGCGGGACCCGGAGATGCCGATGCTCACTCTCGCCGACCTCGGGGTGCTGCGCGGCGTCGACGTCGAGCCCCGGCCGGAGGGCGGGGAGGTCGTCGTCGCCTCGATCACCCCGACCTACACCGGCTGCCCGGCCATGGCCACGATGCGCGACGACCTCGTCCACCGGCTGACCGGCGCCGGATTCCCGCGCGTCGAGGTCCGGGTCGTCCTGGACCCGCCGTGGTCCAGCGACTGGATCTCCGAGCACGGCCGGGCCGCGCTGCGCGCCGCGGGCCTGTCACCCCCCGGCCCGGCCCGGCGGAGGTCCGGGCCCGTGGGGCTCACCCTCGGCCCGACCCGGCCCGCGCCGGCCTGCCCGCGCTGCGGCTCGGCGGCCACCCGCCTGACCTCGGAGTTCGGCGCCACCGCGTGCAAGGCCCTGTACCGCTGCACCGGCTGCCTCGAGCCGTTCGAGCACGTCAAGGAGATCTGAGATGACCACCCTCGCGCCCGGCGCCGCCCCCGCCCGGTCGGCGGTGTTCCACGAGCTGACCGTCGCGGCGGTCGACCGCCTCTGCGACGACGCCGCCGCGATAACCTTCGACGTCCCCGCCGCGCTGCGCGACGCCTACGCCTTCCGGGCCGGGCAGTCGCTCACCCTGCGCCGCTTCGTGGACGGCCGCGAAGAGCGCCGCTCCTACTCGATATGCGCGCCCGCCGGCGCCGCCCCGCGCATCGGCGTCCGCGAGATCCCCGGCGGCCTGTTCTCCTCCTGGCTCGTGTACGAGGTCACGCCCGGCACCCGCATCGAGGTGCAGCCGCCCACCGGCTCCTGGCAGGCCGACCCGGCGCTCGGTGAACGGCACCTGTGCATCGCCGCCGGATCCGGCATCACCCCGATGCTCTCGGTCGCCTCCACCGTCCTGGCCCACCCCGCCGCGCAGGTGACGCTGCTGTACGGCAACCGCACCAGCCGCACCGTGATGTTCACCGAGGAACTCGGCGACCTGAAGAACCGGTACGGGCCCCGCCTCCAGATCGCCCACGTGCTGTCCCGCGAACCCCGCGACGTCGAGCTGTTCTCCGGCCGCCTCGACCACGACCGCCTCACCCGCCTGCTCACCGGCCTGGTCCCGGTCGAGGCCTTCGACCACGTCTGGCTCTGCGGCCCGCTGCAGATGGTGCAGGACGCCCGGCGGGCGCTCACCGGCCTCGGCGTCCCAGCGGATCGCGTGCACGTCGAACTCTTCTACGTCGATGCGCCCCCACCGCAGCCGAGGCGGACCGACGACACCGTCACCGGCGCAACCGCCGAGCTGACCGTCGTCCTCGACGGCCTGCGCACGACGTCCCGGGTGTCCCGCGAGACGACGATCCTGGAGGGCGCCCAGCGGACCCGCGCGGACCTGCCGTTCGCCTGCAAGGGCGGCGTCTGCGGAACCTGCCGCGCCCTCGTCCGCGACGGCGAGGCCGACATGCGCCGCAACTACGCCCTCGAACCGGCGGAGGTCGAGGCCGGGTTCGTCCTCACCTGCCAGTCGTTCCCGGCCACCGAGACCGTCACGATCGACTACGACGCCTGACTCGTCGGCGGTTCCGGCTCGTGGCGGGCCAGGCCGTCGAAGGCGATGACGGTGACGGCGTCGGCGACCGCCGCCGTGTCGTACGCCCCGTCCGCGCGGTACCACTCGACCAGCGAGTTCACCATGCCGAACAGCAGGCGGCTCACCAGCGCCGGCGGTACGTCCGCGCGCAGGGCGCCCTCGGCGGCGGCGTCGGCGACCAGCTCGGCCAGGCGGTCGTCGAGCCACCGGCGCCGCTCCAGCGCGGCCAGCTCCACCTCGCTGTTGCCCCTGACGCGCAGCAGGAGCGTGACGGACGGCTGATGCGCGACGAGCACCTCGACGCTGCGCCGCACCACCGCCCGCAGCCGCTGGTAGGCGCTCGTCCCGGCCTCCTTGCGGGAGGCCTCGGTGACGGCGGCGGTGAGCTCGTCGAGGGCGTCGTCCAGCGCCCGGCTGAGCAGCTGCTCCTTGCTCGTGACGTGATGGTAGATGGCCGGCTTGGTGAGCCCGAGCTCCTTGGCCAGGTCTCCCATGCTGGTGGCGTCGTACCCCTTGCGGTTGAACAACTCCACCGCGGCGCGCAGGATCGCCGCCTGGTCATGACCCGGACGGCCACGCCGCCGGCGCGGGGTCGGTTCGGCCGTCGTCACGACCGCAGCATCTCACGGACGTCCCCGATCATCATTCCGTGCGGTGATGCCCCGGGCCCGTAGCGCGGCCGACACTGGGGCCATGATGCGACGTGCAGGGGTCTTCCTGGCGGTCGGAGCACTGTCGGGTGTGGTGACCGAACTCGCCATCGTCTCATTGCCGAGGCGGTCCGGGTGTGGCTCGGCTACGGCACCCACTACCGGCTCGGCTACGCGCTCTTCAACCTGGCGGGGGCGGTGCTCGTGCTCGGCTGGCTGCGCCGCGGCGCCCGCGGGGCGGCCGCCGCCGCGTTCCTACCCGCGCTCGCGGCCTGCCCGGTCTCGGTCGGGGGTCGTGTCGGGACGCTGGTCCTTCAGCAGGATCCACGCGGCGGCGGCGGTGGCCAGCAGCACCGCCGCGCCGATGCCCGCGGAGTAGCGCAGGCCCGTGGCGAAGGCGTCGCGGGCGGCGGCCAGGAGCGCGTGGCCCTCGGGCCCGCCGAGCGCGGCGGCGGCGTCGGCGGCGCGGCCGATCGAGTCGTGCGCCGTCGCGGCGGCCCCGGCCGGGACGCCGTCCGGGGTCGCGAAGCCCCGGTACACGCCGGTCGTGATCGAGCCGAGCAGCGCGATGCCGAGCGCGGCGCCGAGCTCGTAGGCGGTCTCGGAGACCGCCGACGCGGCCCCGGCCTGCTCCTTCGGCACCAGCGAGACGATCATGTCGGACGTCGTGGCGAAGGCGAATCCGGCGCCCGCGCCGGCGAGCAGCAGCGCGCCGAACAGCAGCGGGTAGCCGGTGCCCGCGTGCAGGCCGGCCAGCAGGGCCAGCGCCAGCCCCATGCACAGGAGCCCGCCGGCGATGACGGTGCGCAGCGACGTGCGCCGAACCGCCATCGCGGCGAGCAGCCCGGTGACGATCGAGCCCACGGTGGCGGGCAGCTCCGCCAGCCCCGCCTGCAGCGGTGACCGGCCCTGGACCAGCTGGAAGAACTGCGAGAGGAAGAACACCAGCCCCGCAAGCCCGAGCACGGCGAGCAGGTCGGCGGCCACGGCCGTGCTGAAACCGCGGTGCCGGAACAGCCGGACGTCGATCAGCGGCGAGGCGAGGGTCCGCTGCCGGCGGACGAACCAGGCCAGCGCGGCGGCGCCCGCGACGGCGGTCACGGCGACCCGCGCCGACCAGCCGTGCGCGGCGGCCTCCTTGATCGCGTAGACCGTCCCGATCATGCCGACCAGGGACAGGGCGGCGCTCGGCAGGTCCCACGGCCCGGGCGAGGGGTCCTTCGACTCGGGCAGCAGCCGCAGTCCGGCCACGACCAGCACCGCCATCACCGGCAGGTTGATCAGGAAGACCGAGCCCCACCAGAAGTGCTCCAGCAGGACGCCGCCGACCAGCGGCCCGACGGCGGCGCCGGCCGAGACGCTGGAAGCCCAGATCCCGATGGCCATGGAACGTTCCCGCGAGTCGGTGAAGATGTTGCGGATCAGCGCCAGCGTCGACGGCATCAGCGTCGCGCCCGCCACGCCCATCAGGGCCCGCGCCGCGATGAGCAGCTCGGGACCGGTGGCGTAGGCGTTGAGCACGGAGGTGGCGCCGAACGCGGCGGCGCCGGCGAGCAGCAGGCGCTTGCGGCCGATGCGGTCACCGAGGCCGCCCATGGACACCAGCAGCCCGGCCAGGACGAACGAGTAGACGTCGCCGATCCACAGCAGCTGGGAGCCGGACGGCCCGAGGTCCTCGCTGATGAAGGGGGTGGCCAGCCCGAGCACGGTCGCGTCGACGGCGACCAGCAGCACGGCGAGGACGAGGACGCCGAGCGAGACCCAGCGGCCCGGGTCGCGGTCGTCGCGCACGAGAGCGGGCGGTGTCGCGGTGGTCATGCTCCCACGTGTCCTAACGGGTGTTGCGAAGGGTGTTGTCCGGTGCGGCGGATCAGGCTTGCGGGGCGCGGCGCTCGACGCCGCCGAGCAGCAGCCCGGAGATCATCGCGGTGTAGTCGCGAGGCGCGGTCCTGCCGGTCTGGATGGTCCAGGCGGCGGAGGCGATCAGCCCGTACAGGGCCTCGGTGAGCCAGGCGGGGGACAGGTCGATGCGGAACTCCCCGGACTCCTGGCCGCGCCGGAACAGCGCGGTGACGCGGCCGTCGACCCGCTCCCAGCCCTCGTTGACCTCTCCGCCCTCGAACAGCTGGTTCTCGGTCGCGAGGAAGGCGAGGAACGCCGCGACGGGACGGGTGGCCTCGATCAGCCGCACGAGCGCGCCGGTCGCGGTGCCCTCGTCGAGCCGTGCCTCGTCCATCACCGCCTCGAGCCGGCGCAGTCCCAGTTCCTCGAGCGCGCGGACGAGCCCGTCCCGCCCGGCGAAGTGCCGGTGGAGGGTGGCGCGGCTGATCCCGGCGGCCTGCGCGATCTCGTCCTGGGTGGCGGTCGCCTTGCGCGACAGCAGCTCCGCCGCGTCGGCCAGGACCCGGTCACGATCGAACGACATGACACCATGTTAACCCATTTGAGACATCATTGTCTCAAATGGGCCGCCAAAGTCACAGCAGGTGCGCCTGTCCCGCACCTGGTTACGACGCGCTGCGGATCAGGTCGTGGACGGCCTCGCTCATCGTGACCGGATCGACCTCGCCGAGCGGCACCGCGTCCTTCGGCGCGCTCGCCGGGGCGGGGCCCGCCCACAGGAAGCCGACCTTTTGGTCCTCGCCCTCGCCGTACATGTAGTGGCCGAGCCCCGGGCTCAGGCCGGCCACCACGTACAGGCCGGCCGGGTCGCGCCGGGCGAGCCACCCGCCCGCGAAGTTCCCGTCGGCGTCCACGGACTCCCAGCGCCCCTCCGAATGGCCCTTCGCCTTGCCGTATGGCAGCACGAGGCCCTCCACACGGGCGAGCCTAAGGGCGGCGCGCTCGTCGTCCGCGAGCCGGTAGACGGGCCGCCCGAGCTGCTCGAACGGCTGCAGGATCTCGTAGTCGGCGAACAGTTCCGCCCACGCGCCGAGGTCGTCGCCCAGCAGCAGCGGATGCGCGATACCGATGCGGGCGTCCGGCGCCGGGTCGAAGGCATCGTCGTTGATGTCGGCGTAGGTGCGGTCCTCCGCGACACGGAAGGCGGTACCGCCGTCGGTGATCCACACCAGCCGGCGGACGATGTGCCCCAGCAGCGGATGGTCGGCGAACAGGCCGCGGAAGTCGTCCGGCGTCCAGCTCCGCCGGACGACCATGGCCTTCTCCAGGCGCTTGATCTCCTGGTCGGCGATCGTGCGCAGGTCCTTCTTCAGGCCGGTGAACAGCGCGTGCGCGGCGGGGGCGAGCGCCGGATCGTCCTTCGGGCCGGGCTTGGGCGCGCTCTTGCGGACCTTGCCGCTCGCCTCCACGACCAGCGGGACGAGCTGCTGGTCGAAGGTCACGGTGAACCGGCGCGGACCGTAGTCCAGGACGAGGCTTCCCTCCCCGTCCAGGCCGAAGTCGGGGACGGCGCGGTCGGCGAGGTCGTCCGGCGTGATCCCGCGCGCGGCGGCGATCTCGTCGATCTTCTGCGCCGCCCTCCTCTTGAGCCCCTTGTACTTGCCGCGGCGGGTCAGCTCGAACAGGTGGGTGAGGGCGACGTCGGAGCCGATCCGGGCCAGGACGTCCAGCCCGGCGACGGCCCGGCCGGTGCCGCCCTCGCCCGGCCACCGCTTGATCAGCGGAGCGAGCCGCCGCACCGTCGTGTCGTCGCCGATCAGGCCGAGCTGCGCCAGCGCCCAGTTGTGCTTGGACGGCGATCCGAGCGCGTACCAGTGCTGGAACACCGCCCAGGAGAACTCCGCCAGCGAATGCCGGTCGCAGAACCCGCGGACGTCCGCGGCCTCCGGCGCTTTCTTGGCGAGCAGGCCCAGCAGGCGCCTGGTCGCGTCCGCCGGAAGCGCCCGGTCACGGCCGCGGGTGAGGATCTGCGGGAGCAGCGCCGGGTCGGCCCAGTCCGTCTTCGCGCTGCCGGCCTGCCGGCCGGCCAGGGCGGCGGGGACGTCATCGCAGTCGGGGACGGCCGGACGCGGAAGCAGTTCCTCACCGGTCCCCGGCGGCAGCGCCCGTGCCAGTTCCGGAGCCGCGTACAGCAGGCTCCGCACCAACCCGGCCGCCTGCAGGCCCCGGACCGTCCCGTCGTCGGCCAGCGGTGCGAGCGCCCGGACGGCCTGCGCCGGGTGCCGCACGGCCGCCTCCGCCAGGGCGGCGGGCACCCCCTGGCCTCCCATGTGCATCAGCAGGAGGCGGAACGTCCGCTCGTCGCCGATCTCCTGAAGTGCCCTCAGCACGACCGCGCGCCGCTCAAAGTCGGTCCGGAAAAGGGTGGCCCTCAAGGCGGCTTCGAGGAGGGGGAAGGCGTCCGCGCCCAGCCCGTCGAGCAGCGACCCGACCACGGCGGGCGTCTCCGAGATCCACCGGACCCGTTCGGCCTGCGCGGCGGTGGACAGCGAGCAGAGCACGTGGTCGTGGCCCAGGACGTTCGGACCGGCGGTCTCGCCGAGGGACTCGTCCACCCAGGCGGTCTCGGTCGGGACGAGGTAGGAGGCGGTGCGGCGCCTCGCGTCGTCGCCGCGATGCGCCGCCAGGCGCGCGACGGCGTCGCGGTACTCGGCCTCGGGCGCCGCCGCCAGCAGTGCGCGGACGCGCTTCACCACCGCGTCCCCGGCGATCCACCGGCCGGCGCCGAAGGGGTGGTCCTGGGGCGTCGCGCGCCGGATCTCGCCGCGCCATCCCCTCGGCGGCGGATCGGTGTACATGAAGACGTGGACCTGGAAGACGCCATCGGGGCCGCGCGTCGCCGGCTTCGGCGGCGGGCCGAGCTCCAGCGAGGCCGCCTCGGTGACCGCGCAGGCCGCGAACGCCGGCCCGTGGTCCAGCGCCCACGCATCCACGAAGGCCGCGCCGTCGGAGTCGTCCAAGTACTTCACCGCGATGGCGGCGACCGCCGCGGCCCCCATCGGGTCGGCCTCGCCGTCCAGCCAGGCGCGCACGGCCTTCCCGAGGTCCGGATCGGTGCGCTCGTGCTCCGCCATCTCCTCGGCGATCGGACGCGCCGCGCCGTCCCACTCGCGCGCCCGCTCCGCGGCCTTCTCGTCCAGGACGACCTCCGGGCCGGCGACGCCGCCGCGCCGGGGATGAAGGTGCTCGCGCCACTCGACCGGAATGTCCACCGTCTCGACCATGGCACCGCAACCTAACGACCGCCGCCGACACTTCCGTGACCTCGCGATGCGTGCCGATCGGACGCCGGGCACGGGGGTTACGATCACCGGGTGCCCCTGACCGCCGCCGGTCGATTCGCCGCGTACGGGCCGTCCCACTGGGCGGCCCTCGGGCTGTTCGCGGCCGGGTGCGCCGTGCTGGTGGCGCTCGGCCGCGCCCAGCGGACACCGGAGCCGGGCCCGGGCGGTGGGGAGCAGGCGAAGGGCTTCGGCAGGGCGTACGCGCTGGCGGTCCTGTTCGTGATGGTCGGTACGCAGGCGCACACCCTGCTGCCCCGGGAGTGGGACCTCGGCGGGTCGCTGCCCCTGCAGCTGTGCGACGTGGCGTGGCTGACCGCGGCCGGCGCGCTGTGGACGTTCGGCCGGCGCTGGTACGCGCTGACGTACTACTGGGGGCTCACCCTGTCGGTCCAGGGCCTCCTCACGCCGGCCCTCAACGGCGGGGACTACCCCGACATCGACTATCTGGCGTTCTGGTCGATGCACCTGATGATCGTGTGGGCCGCGGTGTACTTGACCTGGGGGCTGGGCATGCGGCCGGACTGGCGCTGCTACCGGTTCGCGGTCGTAGTCACGGTGGTGTGGGCCGCCGGCACGTTCGCCTTCAATGAGATCGCCGGCACGAACTACGGGTACCTCAACGACAAGCCTGTCACGGGCTCGGTGCTGGACGTGCTCGGCCCCTGGCCCTGGTACGTGCTGGCCGAGGTCGTGGTCATCCTGCTCGGCTGGGCGCTGATCACCTGGCCGTGGACGCGCTCCGATTGATCATTCGAATGGCCGTCCGTTCCGCGCATTTTGGACCGCCGCATACGGCACAATGTCCCCGTCCGGGAGAAGAATCTCTACCATTCGATGATGCGGACATATTGGACTAATAATGGCATAGTGGCCTTGGATCACTGGAATCTCGGCATTCCGTGCGTCCTTCGCGTGGCGTTGTGTCAGCCTAGATACGGCTGTAGGCATACGAGTCCGTATTGCTCAGTTTTTCGATCTTGCTGTCCCACACGCCGAGGACGCCGATGCCCGACTTCTCTGACTCCGCCCCCGGTGCCGATCGCCAGGACGTCCGGCGGTACGACAGGGCCCCGGCCGCCTGCGGCAGGCATCGCCAAAGCAGCATGCGCATTGTTCACTTGTCCATTTCCATCCTTCCCGCGGCCATTGTCGCTCTCCTGGGCGTCGTCGCCGTCGCGGTGCTCTACGACGGCGCGGCCCTGCCCCGGCAGACGCGGCTCGTGCTGACCGTCGCCGCCGTGGCGGCCGCCGCCGTCCTGGTGGCGGCCGCGTGGGGGGCCGACGCGGCGACCCGCCGGGTGGACCGGCAGCGCGCCCGGTGCGTCGTCCGCGACCAGGAGAACCTGAGCCGCAGGCTGGGCGAGCTGGGCTTCCTGATCGGCCGCGGACGGCGGGAGATGGCGGAGCTGGCCGGGCGGCTGGCCGCCGGGGAGGCCGTCGCCCCGTGGACCGAGGACGGCCCGGCCGCCGACCCCGGCGACCCCGTCGCGCGGCTCGTGCGGGACCTGCGGCGGGCGCAGAGCGAGGCGTGGAACGCCGTGGTCGACGCCGCGCGCCGCGGATCGCAGAGCCGGGACGAGCGGGTGGGCGTCTTCGTCAGCCTCGCCCGCCGGATGCAGTCGCTGTCCCACCGGGCCATCCTGGGGCTGGACGAGCTGGAGGCCCAGGTCGAGGACCCCGACCTGCTCAAGGGGCTGTTCAAGGTCGACCACCTCGCCACCCGCACGCGCCGGCAGGCCGAGAGCCTCGCCGTCATCGGCGGCGCCCCGTCCCGCCGCCAGTGGACCAGGCCGGTGAACGTGTACGAGGTGCTGCGCTCGGCCATCGCCGAGGTGGAGCACTACAAGCGGGTCAAGGTGGTGCCGCCCGTCGACGGCGGCGTGCACGGGAGCGCGGTCGCCGACGTGATCCACCTGCTCGCCGAGCTCATCGAGAACGCCACGAAGTACTCGCCGCCGCAGACCCAGGTCCTGGTCCGCGTCGAGAGCGTCGCCGCCGGCCTGGCCATCGAGGTCGAGGACCGCGGCCTCGGCATCCCGCGCGAGGACCGGCTGCGGCTGAACGACCTGCTCGCCGACCACGAGCGGGCCCGCGCCGGGGAACTGCTGAGCGAGGGGCGCATCGGGCTCCTGGTGGTGTCCGCGCTGGCCGGCCGGCACAAGGTCCGCGTCCAGCTCCAGAGCAACGTCTACGGCGGGACGCAGGCCGTCGTCGTGGTCCCCGCGGAGCTGACGGGCGGCCAGGAGGAGGCGGGCACTCCACGGCCCGCGCAGGCGGGACAGGTCCCGTCCTCGCAGGCCCCGACACCGCAGGTCCCGGGCCCGCCGCCCGGGCCGCCGCCCGGCCCTCGGCAGGTCGCCGACGATCCGCTGGACATGGCGCGCGTCGACGACGATCGCAGCCCGCCCGCGGCCTTCCAGGAGCCGTACGCGGTCGGGCCGGCCCGGCGCCCCGCGGCGCCCACGTGGGAGACGGGCCCGCTGCCGGCCGTGCCGGCGCAGGGCGGCCGGCCCGCCGTCCCCCCGCCCGCCGGGGACCGTCCGCAACTGCCGCGGCGCCGCGCGCAGACGCACCTGACGCCCGAACTGGCCAGCGCGCCCGTGCGCCAGGAGGCCGACGACGAGGCCGAGCACAATCCGGGATTGATGGCGGCATTCCAGCGGGGCATGCGCAGCGCCCTGGAGAACGACGCCGCGGACGGCCTGGACAACGGGAAATGACGAGGCATCGGAAATGACGAGGAGTTCCCATTGACTGCGGCGTCCGCGAACGATGCGCAAGACCTGGCCTGGCTGCTGCGGGGGCTGAGCGACGAGGTTCCGGCCATTCGCGGCAGCGTGCTGCTGTCCGCCGACGGCATGATGAAGGCCGCGCACGGCCTCGACCGCGCCGGCGCGGAGCAGATGGCGGCGCTCGCCTCCGGCCTGTTCTCCATCACCCGCAGCGCCGGGGCCCGTTTCGACGGCAGCAGCGAGGTCCGGCAGGTCGTCGCCGAACTGAAGTCCAGCCAGCTGTTCATTTCGTGGGCCGGTTTCAATTCCGTGCTCGCGGTGCTCGCGGACGCGCAGGCCGACCCGGCCCTCGTCGGCTTCGAGATGGCCCGGCTGATCAGGGCGGTCCGGCCGTTCCTGCACACCGCGGCGCGCCCGGCGCCCACGGCGGGCGACCGAGCCGCGTCGACATGACCGCCGGCGACGACGAGGTCTGGGTCGACGCCGCCGCCGGCCCCCTCGTGCGCCTCTACACGGTGACCGCCGGCCGCACCCGGCCGGCGGTCGACCTCGACCTGCTGTCCCTGGTGGTGGCGACCGGCCGGCACCCGCGGGGCATGGACCCCGAGCACGCCGAGGCGCTCGAGTGGTGCCGCGCGCCGACCTCGGTCGCCGAGGTCGCCGCGCACCTGCGGCTGCCCGTGACCATCGCCAAGGTCGTCCTCGCCGACCTGGTGGCCTGCCGCGCGCTGGCCACCCGGGCGCGGCGCACCGCGGCCGACCCCACCGACCGAGCCCTCCTGGAGAAACTGCTCGATGGCCTGCAACGAGCCTGACGCGCCGCCCCCGACCCAGGTCAAGATCCTGGTGGCCGGCGGGTTCGGCGTCGGCAAGACCACGTTCGTCGGCGCCGTCAGCGAGATCGAACCGCTGAGCACCGAGGAGCTCATCACCACGGCCAGCGCCGGCTTCGACGACCTCGGCGGGGTGGAGCGCAAGACCACCACCACCGTGGCGCTCGACTTCGGCCGGATCACGATCGAGCAGCACGACATCGTGCTGTACCTGTTCGGCACGCCCGGCCAGCAGCGCTTCTGGTTCATGTGGGACGAGCTGTCCGCCGGCGCGCTCGGCGCCGTCGTGCTCGCCGACACCCGCCGCCTCGAGGACTGCTTCGACGCCGTCGACTTCTTCGAGAACCGGGGCACCCGGTTCCTCGTCGCCGTCAACGAGTTCGACGGCGCGTTCCGCTACGCGCCGGACGAGGTGCGCACCGCCCTCGGCCTCGACGGACGCGTGCCCGTCGTCGTCTGCGACGCGCGGGACGGCCGCTCCGCGGCGTCGGTGCTGAGGGCGCTGATCGGCCATCTGCTCGACGCCGTCCCGACCGCCTCCGCCTGACGAGACCAGCCCTACAGGAGCCCCCGTGATCCACGACCCGCTGTACGAGCCCGCCGGACACCTGCTGACGCCCGTCGACCCGGAGGTGCCCCAACGGGCCGCACGGCTGCGGGAGCTGCGTCTCGGGCAGGCGCCGGACGCCGAGTTCGACGCGTTCGCCCGCGATCTGGCCGAGGCCGCCCGCCACCTCGCCGGCACCGACCAGCCCCCGTTCGCGATGGTGAACTTCGTGACCGACCACCAGTACCTCGGCGGCCTGTACGCCCCGCAGGCGCCGGGCGCCGACGCGGCGGGCGCCGTCGAGCTCGGCCGGGAGGTCCCGCTCGACCACGGCTACTGCCCGCACGTCGTCGTGCGGCGCAGGGCGCTCGTCCTGGACGACGTGTGCGACTACCCGCGCTTCGCCGGCAACCCGGTCGTCGACAAGCTCGGCATCCGCACCTACGTCGGGGCGCCGCTCATCGACCGCACGGGGACGGTGCTCGGGACGATCTGCGTCATCGACCGCGAGCCCCGCCCCTGGGGCCATCCCGGGCTGGGCCTCATCAAGGAGCGGGCCGCGGACCTGATGCAGCTGATCCGCCGCCGCGAGGAACGCCAGGGCTAGGCGTCCCGCCAGGCCGCGGACGGGACCGGGACGGAACGCGAGGCCGGTGCCCGCCCCGGCGCCTGCGCCGGGGGCGCGTCGGGGCCGAGTACGCCCGTGGCGAGCAGGCCGAACTCCGTGGCGACGCCGGCGATGTCGGCCTTGAGGAACTCGATCGCCGCGCGGGCCCGCGCGGGGTCGGCGCCCGTCTCGGCGGCCCACCTCATGACCTGGCCGATCGCGAACGCGTAGGCGATCGCGCGGCCGGCCAGGACGAGATGCTCCTGCCGCAGGTCCCCGTCGAGGAAGCCCAGGTCCAGCCGCTGCGCGCGGACCGCGGACGCCGTCAGCGGCCATTCGGCCAGGAATCGGCTGAGCGTCCGGCCGGCCGTCCTGGCGAGGCAGTACTCGGTGAGCTGCTGGCTGAGCAGGTCGTTGGTGCCGTCGAAAACGGTGTAGACGCGGGCGTCCAGGAATGCCTGGGCGGAGATGTTGGTGGGCGACCCGCAACGGTATCCCTCACCGCCGGCGAGCTGCTGGTAATGGTGCGCCGAACTCAGCATTCGCTCGGTCGCGACCGTCTTGATGGCCTGGACGGCGGGAAAGGCGCCGATCATGGCGTCCTTCATGTCCAGCGCGGTCCGCAGGTAGTGGTTGAGCGCCGCGCAGACGGTGTACGAGGCGTCGATGGCCGCCAGCCGATAGCGGACGAACCGGATCTCCGAAAGGGGACCCGGGCCGATTCTGCGCTGATCGGCGTAGGCGTGCGCCTCGCGGCTGATACGGCGCAGGAAACCGCAGCCCATCGCCGCCATCATCGCGCGCGACGCCATGAGCATTTCCACCATGGGACGCAGATTCCTGCCCTCGGCGGGGATTCGCCGGTGCCGGGGGACGACCGCGTCGATCTCGTTGAGGCCGTAATCGATCACTTTGAGGCCGAGCGGCTCGTAGGGCCGCAGGGTGCGGAATCCTTCGCTGCGTTTGACGATGAAGTAGCCGTAGGTGCGGCCGTTCTCGTCGTTCTTCGCGCTGACGAGCCACCAGTGGGCGCTGATGCTGAACGCCTGCCAGTGCTTGCGGCCGCGGATCCGGTAGCCGCCCTCGACCTCCTCGAAGGTGGTGGCCATGCCGGACATGGCCGAGCCGCAGCCCGGCTCGGTGGAGGCGAACCCGCAGATGGCGGGGTCGCCGCCGGCGTAGTGCGGCAGCACCTCCTGCTTGGCCTCCTCGTCCGCCCACAGCACGATCGGGCGTAAGGCCACCGCCGTGATGACCGTGACGTACATTCCGAGCGGCAGGTTCCATTCGGAAACGGTCTCCACGACCCGGCACATCTCGAGGTGGTCGTCGCGGCCGCCGTATTCCTTGGGCAGCGTGGGAAGCAGCACACCGGCCCTGGTCAGCAGCGTCCAGTCGTCGGCGGGGAGATTCTGCTGCGGGTAGGTCGCCGTGTCGAAACGGCGGGCGACCCCCTCGATGCCGGCGATGAAGGCGTTCGTCGACAGTGACAGAAGATCATTCATCATGGCGTCGGCTCTCATGGATCGATCCGTCGGTGCCGGGCGCGCCGTTCCTGCGGTCTGGCGCACGCCGCCGTCCGCTTTCCCTGCGCGGCGGGAGACCATTGACCGCCGCTCGATTCGTCCCCTTCCATGCGGTTCACGTCATCGTTAATCGATCGGTCACCGGGCGCAAGGAACATATGGCTTACCGTAAGTCGCCGTGGAAACCGGATCGGCTGGAGGGACCTGCGTGAACTCATGGCGCGGGTTTTTCTGCTGAGGCCGCCGACAACGCTACCGGCGGCCCGGCCGTTCCGATCGGGAACCAATGAATCTTGTAGGGTGCGACAACATCCGCGTCTTCGGCGGATGCGGTCGGCGCGATCGGGAACGGCCGGGCCGCCGTCTCGCGTAAGGGATCAGCCGCGGCCGGGGAGGAGCAGGATCCCGTCGCCGACGCTGCGCTCGCCCGCGGCGTCGGACGGGCGGTTGACGAGGGCGCCGCCCGCGGTGGCCATGGTGGTGGAGCCGCCGCCGTCGAAGTTCATGGCCTGCACGGCGCCGAGCGACTTCATGACCTTCGCGGCCTCCTCGATCGACAGGCCCTCGCTGTAGCCGGGCGCGCGGCCGTCCGCCGCGACCATGAGCAGCCGCCCCCGCCGGTCGACGCCGACCATGGTGCGCGGGTTACGGCGCAGCACCCAGTTGTAGTAGAACGACTGGTCGTCGCCGGTGTGGACGAGCCCGTCGGCGTAGGCGTCGACCCAGACCCGGCCGTCCCGCACGAGCTGCGGACCGGCCCCGAGGATCGAGGTGCCGGGGGCGAGCCGGAGCGGGCGCCCGTGGTCGAGCACCCGCTCGGAGAACGCGAGCCTCGTGCCGGGACGGGCGTGGGAGCGCAGCCAGTCCGCGGCCGTCCCGATCGCCTGGACGGTGCGGCCGCCCGCCGGGATGGCGGTGCCCCGCGACTCGCGCAGCTCCGTCACGCGCCCGGAGGCGTCCAGCACTGCCTCGACGCCGGCCCCGGCCGGGCTCGACGCCCCGTACACCGGGGTGAAGGCGACCAGCTCGTCGGGATCGGTGCAGGTCACGTCGTGCTGCGGGCGCTCGGTCGGCAGGTCGCCGCCCACGCCGCCGCAGTTGTCGACGAGCCCCGGCAGCCGGTCGACGCCGTCGAGCTCGCGGTTCGCCCGGTCCTGCGCCCGGACGCGCAGGTCGGTGCCGAGCTGCGCGAACCGCACGCCGCGGCCGTCCTGCGGCAGGATCATCGCGGTGCGGCCGTTGTTCGCCTCGCTGGTCAGCTCGCCGTCCAGCACGTGCAGCCCGGCCGAGCCGCCCTTGCCGCCGGAGGTGAAGTAGGTGCCGTTGACGCCGGCGACGGCGCCGCTGGAGCGCACCAGGTCCGACACCTTGTCCATGGTGGTGAGCGTGCCGCCGACGGAGGAGACCACGCGGCCCCCGAACCGGCGCGGGTCGACGGTGATCACGTGCAGGCGCCACGGGCCGGTCGCCGCCGTCCCGTCCTGCGCCGTGTAGGACGTGCCGGCCGAGAATCCGGCGGCGGTGAGGGCCGGGAGGTCCTTCTTGGCGTCGGCCTCCGCCGCGTACCGGCCGATCCGGACGACGTAACCGACGGTCCCGGCGCGCACGTCGGCGAAGCGCGGGCCGTCCACGGCTTCGACGCGCGGCTGGAACCCGGCGGCCTCCAGGCGGCGCGCGGCGTCCTCGGCGGTCGCCTTGGGCGCGATCACGGCGGAAGCGTTGCCGGGCACGGACAGGCGGACGTGCAGCGTCCAGACGTCGGCGGCCGACTTCTCACCGCGGACGATCGAGGTCAGGGTGACCCCCGGCGCGAGCTGCCGCGTTTCGCGCTGCTCGTGCAGGGATGCGGGTCCGAGGGGGAGGGAGGACGTGCGGGCGGAGGCGGTGGCCGGCGGGGCGGCGAGCGCGGTCGCGGCCATCGCGGAGAGCGCCGCCGTGGAGAGGGCGGCGAGAAGGGGACGTCTCATGCCGTCATGATCGTCATGGCCGGTGACGCGGGCATGGACAGCGGATGATCATTCGCGCCCCCGGCGTGCCGGACGATCCCGCGGCTCAGCGGGCGAGGCGACGGCGGATGTCGGCGCGCAGTTCCCCCTTGGCCACCTTGCCGCCGGACGAGCGGGGCAGCCGGTCGAGGACGACGAGCCGTTCGGGATGCCATTCGCGCGAGACGCCGCGCTCGGCCAGATGCCAGGTGAGCCCCTCCAGGTCGAGCGCGGTCCCCGGGCGCAGCTCGGCGTAGACGCACACGCGCTCGCCGAACACCTCGTCCGGCATCGCGACGGCGGCGGCGAGCGCGACCGCCGGGTGGGTGCCCACCTCCGCCTCGACGGCGGCGGCGCTGATGTTCTTGCCGCCCCGGATGATCAGGTCGCTCTGCCGGCCCACCACGCGCAGGCGGCCGGCCTCGTCGATCTCGACGATGTCGGCCATCAGCATCCAGCCGTCGGGGGTGAACAGCGCGCGGTCGGCGTCCGGGTCGTCGTAGTAGCCGGGCGAGGTCGCGGGCCCTTTGCAGCCGGGCTGGCCGGGCCGGCCGCTGCCGGTGATGTCGGACCCGTCCGCGGGGTCGAACAGCCGCACCCGCATCTCCGGGATGACGTGCCCGGCGGTGCGAAGCCGGACGTCGCGGGGGTCGTCCAGGGCGGTGTGACTGAGGGCGCCGGTCTCGTTCGAGCCGTAGAACTGCAGGACCTTCGCGCCCGTGGCCTCCTCGAACCGCGCCGCGCGCTCGTACGGGACGGCCTCGCCGCCGGTGAACATGCAGCGCAGGGACCCGAGGTCGCGCTTCTTCTCCTGCTGCGCGTTCAGCAGCATGATGAACTGCGTCGTCACGCAGTGCAGGACGGTGACCCGGTGCCGCTCGATCAGGTCGAGCGCGGCGTGCGCGTCGAACCGCTCCATCAGCACGGTCGGGACCCCGAGCACCGCGGGGGAGAAGTGCGCCGTCCACAGCCCGAACCCGAAGGGCGACGGGACGGCCCCCATGAACACGTCCGCCGGTGTCAGCGCTCCGGCCCGCCGCGCCAGCTCGTGGAAGTAGAACCAGCGGTTCTGGGTGTGGGACACGCACTTGGGCAGCCCGGTCGTGCCCGAGGTCGAGTTGATGATGGCGAGGTCGTCCGGGCCGAGCGCGCGGCCGGTGAGGTCGCCCTCGCGCGGGTCGCCGGGAAGGCCGAGCCGGTCCACGACGACGTGGTGGGCGAGGTCGGCGCCGTCCGCGCGCAGCTCCGCGACCAGGTCCGCCGACGGCTCGCCACGGTGATCAGGCGGCGCCACCAGGGCCTTCGAGCCGGTCCGCTCCAGGAGGGACCGCAGCTCGCGGCGGCCCGCCCGCGCGCCCACACCGACCAGCACGAGCCCCGCCTTCTCCGCGGCGACGGCCGTCACGTGCCAGGCGGGCCCGTCCGGAAGCAGCGCCGCCACCCGCTCGCCCGGCGCCAGGCCCAGCCCAGCCAAGTGGGCTGCCAGCCGCGTCGAATTCTCCTCGTACCGCGCCCACGACAGCGTCGCGTCCGCGGTGATGTAGGCGGCGTCGCCGGGACGCCGCGCCGCCTGCCGTCGGACGTGGTCCGCGACGGTCTCGGTTCCCCACCACCGGGCGGCCCGGTACGCCGAAACGGTCTCCCGGTCGAAGGGACGGGTCACGGGCGCCTCCTCGGAGTCCGGCGGGCCGGCGGCCCGAAGTCGGCCATTCTAGGAGTGATCACCCCTCCGGGTTCTTGCAGTGCCGTCCCGTGCGCAGGTTCGCGGTCGCGGCGGTGATGACGGTGTCGAGCCTGTCCCGGGCGCTCACCAGATCGCCGATCTGGCCGTCGATGCGGTCGCGTTCCGTCGAGAGCCGATCGAGCAGCTCCGGTGTGGCCTCACCGTCCACGACGCACGGCAGCAGCTCCAGGATCGACCGGCTCGACAGTCCGGCGGCGTACAACTCCTGGATCAACTCGACGCGGTCCACCGCGCCGTCCGGGTAGTGCCGTTGCCCGCTGGGACTGCGCCGCGAGGTGAGCAGGTCCTGCTCCTCGTAGTACCGCAGCGCCCGGACGCTGACACCCGTCCGCGCGGCGAGTGCGCCGATGCGCATCGCGCCTCCCCGATGTGGCCCGCGCCACAGCCCTTGCCTCTCACGTCAACGTCAGGTTTTAGCGTAGTCCACGAACGGCCCACGCCTTCGGCCGAAGCAAAGGACCCGGCCGTGACCGGCTTTCTGTGCCATTCGCGCTAGCCGTGCCAAACCATTTATAAAACGTCGAGGAGAATTAATGAACGCACGAGAA
The DNA here is from genome assembly GCF_039529375.1 of Actinomadura napierensis. Taxonomy (NCBI): domain Bacteria; kingdom Bacillati; phylum Actinomycetota; class Actinomycetes; order Streptosporangiales; family Thermomonosporaceae; genus Actinomadura; species Actinomadura napierensis. Next base: position 339,593 of record NZ_BAAAMR010000001.1, on the reverse strand, counting down.
ACGGCGACGATCGCCCCCGCTCCCATCGTCTCGGTCAAGCCGGTGACCTTGGAGGCGCCGGGCCGTGGCGATGATCTGCGGGTCAGGGTCTCCGCGCCGGTGACGGGCACCGACCTGCCGATCATCGTCCTGTCGCACGGCTTCGGCTCGTCGCTGGACGGCTACGGCCCCCTGGCCGACTTCTGGGCCGCGCACGGATTCGCGGTGATCCAGCCAACCCACCTGGATTCCAGGACGGTGGGACTCGCGCAGGACGATCCCCGGACGCCGCGGATCTGGCGTTACCGCGTCGAGGACATGAAGCGCGTTCTCGACCGGCTCGATCTGCTGGAGTCCGCCGTTCCCGGCCTGAGCGGCCGCCTCGACCGGAGCCGGATCGCCGCGGCCGGGCATTCCTTCGGCGGCCAGACGGCGGGCAACCTGCTGGGCCTGCGCGTCCTCGACCCGGTGAGCGGGGAGGGGGAGGACCTGTCCGACTCACGGGTCGGCGCCGGCGTGCTGATCGCCACGGCCGGAAAGGGCGGCCCCGACCTGACACCGTACGCGGCCGAGCACTTCCCCTTCATGAACCCGGACTTCGCGAACATGACCACGCCGGCCCTCGTGGTCGCGGGCGACAAGGACGACCTCCCGCTGTCCGTCCGGGGACCGGAATGGCTCACCGACCCGTACTTCCTGAGCCCGGGGGACAAGAGCCTGCTCACCCTGTTCGGCGGGGAGCACTCGCTCGGCGGCATCGCCGGATACGAGGCGCGGGAGACGACGGACGAGAACCCCGAGCGCGTCGCCCTCGTCCAGCGGGCGACGTGGGCCTACCTCCGCCATGCGCTCGGCATCGAGGACGCCGCTTGGACGGCGGTGCGAAAGGAACTCGCGGAGAGCACCGCGCCATTGGGCCGCATCGAATCCCGATGAAACAGCGGTCGCTCGCGACCGTGCGGCGCCGGATCGGGAACGGGCGCTCCGTCGCGCGAACGCCTCCTGGCCTGCACGGCGACGGCCGTCCGGGAGTGTCGGCGGCGGCCCGGCGGGTAGGGCGGGACAGATCGCGACCGACGACCGATCGAGGAGAGTGGGTCCGATGACCGACAGCACCGAAGGACGGCCGGAGGGACGGCGGCCGGAGCGCCCGACGCTGCGGACCGGTTCGGAGACGCCGGTCGATCCGGAGGATCTCGCCATGGCCGAAGGGCAGGATCCGACGCCGGAGAACGTGGAGCGCCAACGGCGCCGCATCGAGGAGAAGGGCGCCCGGAGGGCCACCGACGAGGCCACCCCGTAGAAGCGGCGGGCCCGGGCGGTGAAGCGACCCGCCCGGGCGCGCGATCCGGGCCGACGTGCCCTTACTCCGGGGTGTGGCCCAGGCCTCGGAGGATGTGATCGAGGGCCACTCCGGCCTTGTCGCGGGCGGCCGCGGGGTCGGATTCGTGGGCGATGTAGAGGCCGGCCTCGGCGATGAGCGCGGCCAGCAGCCGCGCCAGCACGTCCACCGGCAGCGGGGCGATCTGCCCGTCGGCGACGGCCTGGCGCAGCCAGTCGCGCAGCAGGTGCAGGCCGTGCTGGTCGATCAGTTCGTTCCAGGCGGCCGGGCCGAGCACGGCGGGCCCGTCGACGAGCACGATGCGCTGGAAGTCGCCGTCCAGGCAGGCGTCCAGGTAGGCCTGCAACCCGGAGCGCAGCTCGTCCAGCGGCCCCGCGGGCCGCCCGCCGGGCCCGGCCAGCTGCTGCTGGATGAGGTGCTCGGCGAGCTCGCCGGCCACCGTGCGCATGACCGCCGCGAACAGGTCGGCCTTGTCGCGGAAGTGGTGGTACAGCGCTCCCCGGGTCACCCGGGCCCGGGCCACGATCTCCTCGGTGCCGGTCCCGGCGTACCCCTGCTCGGCGAACAGCCGCCGCGCCGCGCCCAGCAGCGCTGCGCGGGTGTCGGCGGTGTGCTCCTGGCGGCGCGAGTTGGTCATACAGGCATCCTCGTACATACAACCTGTATGTACGGGGTACGGGCCCTGGTGTCCGCTCATCGGGGCCGTCCGCGGCCGCCGTCTCGCCGAAGGAGCTGGGAGACCATGGGCCTGCCGCTGCACCTGTCGATCAAGCTGGGGCGCTACCTGCTCCAGCAGAAGATCCGCGGCCGGAAGAAGTTCCCCATGCTGGTGGAGCTGGAGCCGCTGTTCGCCTGCAACCTCAAGTGCGCCGGCTGCGGCAAGATCCAGCACGAGGCCCACCTGCTCAAGAAGCGGATGCCGGTGGAGCAGGCCGTCGCCGCGGTGGAGGAGTGCGGCGCGCCGATGGTCTCGATCGCCGGCGGCGAGCCGCTGATGCACCCGCAGATCGACCGGATCGTCGAGGAGCTCCTCGCCCGCCGCAAGTTCATCGTGCTGTGCACCAACGCCGTGCTGCTGCCCAAGCACCTGCACAAGTTCCGGCCGCACCGCGACTTCGCCTGGATGGTGCACATCGACGGGCTGGCCGACCGCCACGACGAGGCGGTGAGCAAGAAGGGCGTGTTCGACCAGGCCGTCGCCGCGATCAAGCAGGCCAAGCAGGCCGGTTTCCAGGTCTACACCAACAGCACGTTCTTCAACACCGACTCCCCGCAGACCGTCGTCGACGTGCTCGACTACCTCAACGACGAACTCGGCGTCGACCGGATGGAGATCTCACCCGGCTACGCCTACGAGAAGGCGCCCGACCAGGACCGCTTCCTGGGCGTGGAGCAGACTCGGGAACTGTTCGCCGAGGCCTTCGCCGGCGGACGGCGCGACCGCTGGCGGCTCAACCACTCCCCGCTGTTCCTGGACTTCCTGGAGGGCAGGCGCGACTTCGCCTGCACCCCCTGGGGCATCCCGTCCTACTCGCTGCTGGGCTGGCAGCGCCCCTGCTACCTGCTCGCCGACGGCTACGCCGAGACCTACCAGGAACTGCTCGACACCACCGACTGGGACCAGTTCGGCCGCGGCAAGGACCCCCGCTGCGACAACTGCATGGCGCACTGCGGCTACGAGCCCTCCGCCGTCCTGGCCACGCTCGGCTCCCTCAAGGAGTCGCTGCGCGCCGTCGGCGTGCCCACCCCCGGCGCCTGAACCACCGGCGGTCAGGCGGGGCGCGCCCCACCGGTTCGGCGACGCGAGGGCTTCATTCGCTTTCGAGGCGGACGCACGTCCCGTAGGCGACGTAGCAGACCTGGGTGTTCACCCGCATGACGTCCTCCGAGGTGAAGTCGGTGCGGCCCGTCACCTCCGGGACGATGAGGAGGCGCACGCCGAGCACGGCGTCGGGGCGGAGGTCGGCGGCCGCGCGCTCGAGGTTGTCCAGCGCGGTGGCGGGGTCCGCGCCGGGCCGGCCGGCCCGGACGGCGAGGGTGGTGACGCCCTTCTGGTCGTCGGGAATCCGGTCGGTGGTGTACATGGGTGTGGCCACCGCGGGGTGATTCCCAGGGAAGGCCTGTGACAGTTCCAAGGGCGTTCCCGGATTGGGAAAGTCCAGGGATGGCGGCGCCCGCCGCGCCGCCCCGGCGAGGCCGCCGCCCCTGGTCCCTAGAACACCGTGCCCACGTCCTTGGCGATCAGATCGTCGGTCGCCCGCTCCGCGACCGCCGCGATGGTCATGGACGGGTTGCAGGCCGCGGCGGTGCCGGGCAGCAGCGCGCCGTCCAGCACGTAGAGCCCGCGATGCCCCTGGACGCGGCCGGCGAGGTCGCAGACCGTCCCCATCGACGCGCCGCCCAGCGGGTGCCACGTGGAGGGGTAGATGCCGGTGGTGTCGGTGAGGAACGACCCCTGGCCGGCGATCTTGTTGGCGCGGTCGTTGATGCGCTTGTAGAGCGTGTCGTCGGCGCCCTTGGGCCACTGCAGGACGGCGTCGTCCTTGCCGGAGTCGTAGACGAACGTGCCGCGGCCCTTGCTGACGCCGTACCCGACCATCATCGTGGACCGGATGTCGCCGCCGATCGGCGGGATCGACGCCTGGATGATCGTGTTGGCGTTGTCCGGGTCGTCCCAGTCGAAGGTGCCGTAGACGACCGGGCCGCCCTGCGGCGCGCCGAAGTCGTCCGCGAAGTCGCTCCACAGGTAGATGCGGTCGCCGTTGGAGCCCCAGCCGGCGCCGAGGCCGTCGGGCATGTCGGGGATCTGGCCCTTCGCCGACGCGCGCATCAGCAGCTTGGTGGTGCCGGCTGTCCCGGCCCCCATGACGAGCGCCTTGGCGGTGATGATCTTCTTCTCCAGGACGGTCCCGTCGGTGTCGATGCGGTCGACGTGGATCTCCCAGCGGCCGTCCTTCGCCATCGCGACGTCGGTGACGTTGTGCTGCGTCGCGACGGTCACGCGGCCGGTGGCCTGCGCGGCGGCGATGTAGGTGACGTCCACCGAGTGCTTGCCGCCGTTGTTCACCCCGAGTGCGCAGTCGCCGTTGGTGTAGGACGGCTTCATCTCGCCCTTCAGCTCGCGCAGCGCGTACGTCCAGTCGATCGGCATCGGGATCTTCGTGACGTCGTAGCCGGCCTTGCGGACGTGGTCGGCGAACACCCGCGCGGGCTTGTAGGTCGTGCTGTTGACCAGCTCGTCCGGCGCGGTCTCGATCTGCAGCATCTGCGCGACCCGCCGGTAGTAGACCTGGTCCATCTTGGCGTAGTCGAGCTGCTCGGGCAGGTTGGCGTTGAACACGTTCTCGGCGGGCTGCAGCGTCATGCCCTGGTAGACCAGCGACCCGCCGCCGACGCCGGCGGCCACGATCATGTCCATGCCGTTGCCGGGCACCTGCTCCAGCAGCCCGGTGTAGTGCGGGAACGGGTCCGCCGAGATGCCGAAGATGGTCGGGGTCGAGCCGAGCCAGAACATCCGCTTGTCGGGGGAGGAGGGGTGCGGGAACGTCTCGGCGTTCGGCCCGGTGCGCCACCAGACGCCGCGCTCCAGCACCAGGCACTCCACGCCCGCCTGCGCGAGGCGGAGGGCCGCCACGCCCCCGCCGAAACCGGAGCCGATGATCACGACGCGCTCCTCCGAACGCGTCACGGGCGTGCGGCGCCGCGCGGCGGCCCGGGCCGCGGGCGTCCCGGTCATGGCGAGTCCGGCGGTGGCGGCGGCGCCGGCCAGCAGCGAGCGGCGGCTCAGTTCGGGCATGGTCACTCCGTTCGGTCGAGCGGGGGGTTCACGGGCGGCCTCCCGTGGCGTACGCTCCTTCGTCGGCCGGGGAAGGGGACCCGCGGCCTCGTCGCCGCGTGCCCGCTCCTGGGAGCGTGCGTGCGGTGCCGCTCCTTAGCGAAACGCCACCGTTCTCTTAAGGTGTGCCTATGGTAGGGAGCGGAGCGCGCCGTGTTTACTAACCGAACTGAGTGATCCGCCGGAGAGAATGTGAGCCCGGATGCCAACCGCGCGGTCAAAAGGCGGAGCCGTATCTCGCCCGAGCGCGCAGCCGAATTGTTCGCGCTCGTGCTCGACCGGTTGCGCGAGGTCGGGTACGAGGCCCTGAGCGTGGAGGCGGTCGCCGCCGAGGCCCGGATGAGCAAGGCCACCATCTACCGGCAGTGGGGCGGCAAACCGGAGCTGGTCATCGCGGCGGTGCGGGCGCTCGGCCCCCTGGACGTCGACGGCATCGACACCGGGGACCTGCGCGGCGACCTGAAGGCGTACATCGCCCAGTACCACGTCATGTCCGCGATGGACCGCGGGATGAACCGGGCGATGGTCCATGCGGTCCACCGCGACCCCCGGCTGATGGAGGCCGTCCGCCAGGCCGTCATCACTCCCGGCCTCGCCGCCCTGGACGTCATTCTGGCGCGCGCCGTCGGCCGCGGCGAGGTCGCCGCGGGCTGCCCGGCCCTCCCCTACGTCAAGTACATGCTGATAGGGACGCTGGGCAGCGGGATGGACCTCGGCGACACCGTCGACCTCGACTTCCTGGACGGCTACATCGACCATGTGGTCGCGCCCGCCCTCGGGCTGCCGCCGGCCCCCCGCCCGTGAGCCGGCCCCGCCCTCGGGCCGCCCCCGGCTCGTCCTGGGGCATGCGGGCGGTCAGCGGCGGTCGCGGAAGGTGCGGCGGAGGTCGTCGACCCACTCGTCCGGTACCTCCCAGGGGATGAAGTGGCCGCCGTGGTCGTGGGCGGTGATGTTCACGTGCCGGTACCAGGCCGCGCGGTCGCTTTCGAGGAAGTTCGCCACCCGTTCCTCGCTCGTGGTGACGCCGGGCGGGTTCTCGTAGCCGACGAAGGTGATGCCGGTCGGCGCCTCGACGACCGGCCACCGGTCGTGGGACGGCGTCCAGGGGTAGCGGTTGTTGTTGGCGTAGGTGCGGATCGAGGTGTCGATGCCGCCGCCCGCCCAGTAGATCGTGGCGTGGGTGAGCAGGTCGTCCTTGCTGAAGACCCGCTCGATGTCACCGCCGTTGTCCGACCATTTCATCCAGCGCTCCAGGATCCAGGCGAGCATGCCCACCGGGGAGTCGGCCAGCCCGTAGCTCAGCGTGGACGGGGCGAGGACGTGCGCCGCGAGGTGGACGGCGAACCGCCGCTCCAGCTCCAGGACCCGCTTGCGGACGGCGGGCGGCAGGTCGTCGGGCAGGGGCCGGCCGCCGGTGAAGTCCCAGGCGCGGTCGCCCTCGAAGAAGTCGAGCCTCAACGCGGAGCCGATGTGGATCCCGTACAGCTCGTCGGCGTAGCTGTGGCCGAGCTGGCCGGTGACCAGGGCGCCGACGTCGCAGCCTCCGGCGGCGTACCTGCGGTGGCCGAGCACGCCGGTCATCAGCTCGTGCCAGAGGTCGGCGATCTTCCAGAAGTTCATGTCCGGCCGGGTCAGCGGGGTCGAGAAGCCGAAGCCGGGCAGGGACGGGACGATCACGTCGAACGCGTCGGCGGGGTCGCCGCCGTACGCGGCCGGGTCGGCGAGCGGGTCGACGACCTTCGACCAGTGCCAGAACGTCCACGGCCAGCCGTGGCTGAGGATCAGCGGCGTCGGGGCGGGGCCCGCGCCGGGCCGGCGCATGAAGTGGACGGGGACCCCGTCGATCTCGACGCGGTAGTGCTCGTAGGCGTTGATCGCGCGCTCGGCGGCGCGCCAGTCGTATCCGTCCGCCCAGTATTCGACGAGCTCCTGGAGGTAGGAGCGGCGGACGCCGTAGTGGCCGTCGTCGTTGCCCTCGTCCAGCGGCCACCTGGTCGCCGTCAGCCTGCGGCGCAGGTCGTCGAGCACGTCGTCAGGTACATGGATCGGTGCCGGTTCAAGGGGCGACACGTTCCTCCTCGTTTCCGCTCGCCGCTATCTCGGTCAGGCGCACCAGGACGGGGATCGCGTCGGCGAGCGCCCGGCGTTCGTGCTCGTCCAGGTGCGCCACGAGCCGCGCGAGCCGCGCGACCCGGTCCGCGTGCCGCGACCGGACGATCCGCCCGCCCTCCTCGGTCAGCGAGAGCAGGACGGCGCGGCCGTCGCTCGGATCGGCGCGGCGTGCCACCAGCCCCTCCGCCGCCAGCTTCGCCACCAGGCTCGTGAGCGCGGGCTGCTTGAGCTGCTCGGTCGCGAGCAGGTCGGTCAGCCGCAGCGGGCCGCGGTGGGCCAGCGTGTGCAGGACCGACAGAGCCGAGAAGTTGAGCCTGCGGACGGCCGGAAGCCGGATGAAGTGGCCGTTGAAGTCCACGATCGCGGAGGCCAGCTCATCGACGTCCAGCCCGCCGTCCGGCGGAGGAGTCGACGCCACCCCGTATTTGTATCGAACATTGATATAAATCGGCAAGCGCCCGGTGGCCGGGCTACTTGACGGACCGGTCAACTATCAGGGACGGTGGGGGCGTGCCCAGGACGAGCGACGCGCGTGAGCGGTTGGTCAGGAGCGCCGCGCGGCTGTTCCTGACCCGCAGCTACCAGTCGGTGGGGGTGGAGGAGCTGTGCTCGGCGGCCGACGTTCGCCGGGGGAGCTTCTACCACTTCTTCCCGGGCAAGTCCGACCTCGCCAAGGCGGTCATCGACCGTCACGCCGCGGCGCTGTGGGCCCGCCTCGACGAAGCCACCGCCGTGACGGCGCCGGCTCCCGGCGGTGCGGTGGACGCGGCCGCGCATTTGCATGCGATGGCCGACGCGGTGGGGGAGATCCAGACGGGGTTCGAGGCCCGGTTCGGGCGGGTCGTCGGCTGCCCGTTCGGGAACCTCGCCGCCGAGCTGGCCACCACCGACGACGTCCTGCGCGAGCACCTCGCCGCGGTGTTCGCCGAGTGGGAGCGGCGCCTGGCGGTGCTGTGCCGGGTGGCCGCCGACCAGGGCGTGCTGCGCGACGGCGTCGACCCCGGCCTTCTGCCCAAGATCCTTGTGGCCCAGTTCCAGGGCATGATCCTGCTGGCCAAGACCGGCCGGTCGGACGCGTCGCAGATCCCCCGGGCGCTGCACCAGGTGATCGCCGCCAATCTCCGGGAGGGCGCATGACCACAGCCGTCGACTTTCATTTCGACCCGATGTGCCCGTTCGCCTACGCCACCTCGGTCTGGTTGCGCGAGGTGCGCGCACGGCTCGGCGTCGAGGTGAACTGGCGGTTCTTCAGCCTGGAAGAGGTCAACCGGGCGGAGGGCAAGAAGCATCCGTGGGAGCGGTCGTGGTCGTACGGGTGGTCGCTGATGCGGATCGGCGCGCTGCTCCGGCGGCGCGACATGGCGGCCCTCGATGCCTGGTACGCCCGGATCGGCGCGGAGCTGCACGAGCGCGGCGGAAAGCCGCACGACCCGGACGTCGCGCGGCGGCTGCTCGACGAGCTGGGCTTCGGGGCCTCGGTCCTGGACGAGGCCCTGGCCGACGCCGGCACTCACGAGGACGTGCGAGCCGACCACCGGCGGGTGTTGGACGCCGGCGGCTACGGCGTCCCCACGCTGTTCTTCCCCGGCGGCCAGTGCCTGTTCGGGCCGGTGCTGATCGACCCGCCCGCGGGCGAACGCGCCGTCCGGCTCTGGGACGTCGTCACCGGGATGCTGGAGTTCCCCGACCTGTACGAGATCCAGCGGCCCAAGGGCGCCGCCGAGCGGCAGCGGATCCACCGGGCGCTCCAGCCCTACCTCGCGGGCCGCGACTGGGTCAGCATCGACCGCGGCGAAGTGATCGAGTTCCCCGACGACTCCCGGAAGGGCGGCAAGGCATGAGCCAGGATCCCGACAGGAAACAGGTGACCGAGGTCCTCGTCGGCGAGTGGGAGGAGCTCGACCGGCTGCTGACCGGCCTTGCGGGCGAGCAGTGGGAGACCCCGACCTGCCTGCCGGGCTGGCGGGTGACCGACGTGGTGTCCCACCTGATCGGGACCGAGGCGATGCTCGCCGGTGAGGCGACGCCCGACTCCGGCGTCGACGTGGCGGCGCTGCCCCACGTCCGCAACGACATCGCGGCCTTCAACGAGCAGTGGGTCGCGGCGCTGCGCGAGGAGGGACCCGCCGCGATGCTGGCGCGGTTCCGCGACATCACCGCCCGCCGGGCCGAGATGCTCGCCCGGATGACCGACGCGGATTTCGCCGCGCCGAGCTGGACTCCCGCAGGCCAGGCGACCTACGGCAGGTTCATGCAGATCAGGATCTACGACTGCTACATGCACGAGCAGGACCTCCGCGCCGCCGCCGGCCGGCCCGGCAACGAGGACGGTCCGGCGGCCGAGGCGGCGCTCGACGAGGCGGCCCGCACCATGGGCTACGTCGTCGGCAAGCGCGCCGCGGCCCCCGACGGCAGCACCGTCGTCATCGACCTCACCGGACCCGTCCGGCGGACCCTGACCGTCCAGGTCGACGGCCGTGCACGGCTCGTGCCCGCCTCAACGGACCCGGCGACCACGACCCTGCGTCTGCCGTCGACGCTGTTCCTGCGGTTGTGCGGCGGCCGTCCCGCCCCGTCCGACTCCGTGGACGTCGGCGGGGACCGGGAACTCGGCCGCCGCGTCGTGGACAACCTGGCCTTCACCATCTGACTCCGCGCCCGCGCGAAGGCCGCTCAAGGGTTGGGCGAGGCCGGGGCGGCCTGCGGGGCGGACGAGGTCAGGGCCTGCTGGTCGGCGAGCGCGATGGCCAGCTCGCCGGCGGCGGTGGGATGCAGGGGCGCCTCGGCGCCCGTGCCCTGGACGAACGGGCGCTCCGAACAGAGGCCGTGACCTGAGAAGTGCTGCGGTACGGAGCGGTAGCCGAAGGCGCGGGCCCCCTTGTCCAGCAGTGCGTTCATGTCCGCCAGGCGGCCCCGGAGCGCGTCGGCCATCCTCTGGTCGACGCCCTGCGGCTTCAGGCAGCCGGCGTCGTCGCCGAACGGGTCGTAGTACTGGTTGACCAGGACGGTCGGGTGCTGCGGCAGCTGCTTCAACTGGCCGAGCAGGTCGTAGTAGTCCTTGGCGAAGGCGTCCAGCCGCTGCTGGTAGTAGGCGGTGGAGGCCCGGTCGTCGCAGGCCTTCGCGGCCAGGCAGAGCTTGGTCAGCTCGGCCCAGCGCACGTCGTTGGCGCCGATGCTGACGATGACCACGGAGGCCTTCATCGCCCGCTGGGCGACCGCCAGCTGCGGCGGAGCGACCTGGTCGCCGACGTTCTGGACGTCCAGGACCCCGGCCGCCACCGTGGCGCCGCTGCACGCCAGGTTCAGAACGTTCCACCGGTTGGTCTGCGCGAGGTAGACGGCGTAGGAGTCGCGGCTGCGCTTGCACGCCCGGTCGAGGGCCTCCGGGTCGTCGACGAGGGGGTTGCCCATGGCCGCGGCCGTGGAGTCGCCGATGACGACGGCGTTCACGTCGTCGAGGACCGGGCCCCGCGCCGGGCGGACGGGGGAGGACGGCGCCCGCCCCACGAGGTCCTCGACCGAGTCGACCCTCTTCAGCACCTTCGGCGTGCTGGAGGCCAGCAGGTACACGCAGACCGAGTTCGCGCCGAGCACGCAGAGCACGCCCGCCGCCAGGACCTTGACCTTCGTCCCGCCCGGCCGGCGCTGCCAGCCCGTCGCCGCCGCGATCAGCAGCGCCGCGAAGCCGGCCGCGATCAGCGTCTCCCAGAGCAGGTACCGGCGCCATCCGCCGGTCAGCCGGGCGCTCAGCTGGAGGGTGCCGTGGTCACCGTCCCGGGCGAACTGGCTGACCTGGGCGTTGAGGGTGATGTGGGTGAGTTTGAGGCGGGGCCGGATGGGGCCGCTGAACTGCGGGCGGGTCTCGATCGTCTGGCCGAACAGGTCCACCTCTCCCGGGCCGGAACCGGACAGGCGGGGGGACGCCGCACCGACCTGGACGGTCTGCCCGGCCGCCTCGACCGTCTGCATGGGGGTGATGAGCACGGCCAGCCAGATCGACAGGCCGCAGAGGAACAGGAAGACCACCGCGTTGAGGAGGATCCTGAGCCGGCGGCGCCAGCCGGACGACGGCCCGGGGCGGCCGGTCACCGTCCGATCCTTACCGGACTTGATCAGCTGCATCTCTCGGGTCTCTGGTAGGGGATCGGGCGTAGCACTCCTTCCCCTTCCCGGCGCCGAAGATTCGCCCTCCGTTCACCGGACGGTGGTGACGGCCGCCACCGTCCGCCTCAGCCGGGACGGAGGTTCAGGGTCGGCGCCTGCCGCTGGCCGTTCGGCCCGACCGGGGCGGCGGGGCTGTCGGGCGCCGACGGCGGGTACCAGGTGCCCGGCGGCACCGGTGAGTAGCGGCCGAGCAGCACGATCGCGGCGATGACGCACAACGCGAAACCCATCAGCCACCAGGCGGGCAGCTCCTGCGGCGACGGCCCCGCGGGCGCGCCCTCCGCCGGTGATTCGCCCCCGTGCATCTCGAGGAGCGCTGCGAGCGCGGGATCGCGGGATCGCAGCTCCCGTTCGATCCTTCGCAGGATGAGGCGTTCACGAATCGACAGGTTCATGACCGGTGTGCCTTCGCTCGGGTGCCAGGCGCCGCCGGCGGGCGCCGTCCTGACTCATGAGGCCCAAAGATAGGGCAACCATTGCACTGCGCAAAGACGTTGGCGCAGGTGAACGGCGGGAGGGGACGCAAGCGTGCTCCGGTGGTGAGGTTGCCTTCCGGCCCGGTGCCGTCGTCGGCGACGAACGCGCGCCCGGCCGGTTGTCACCATCCTGCACAGCCGGGCGCGTCTCAAATAGATACTGTTGTTCTTATGAAACTTGCCCTAGGGAAGCCACCTCTGCCGCGACGCCTCGCGGCGGCCGCGCTGGCGGCCTGCTCCGTCATGATCGCCTCCGCGCCCGGACCCGCCTCCGCCGCCGCGCCGACCACCTATCCGGTGGGCGACCTGGCGACCTCCATCAGCAACTTCCTCTTCAGCCCGGACGCGGCGCCCGGCGCCAACGACTGGTCGTGCCGCCCGTCCGCCGACCACCCCCACCCGGTGGTGATCGTGCACGGCACGACGTCCAACCTCGGCTCGGCCGGTGCCATGATCGCGCCCACCCTGGCCAACGCCGGGTACTGCGTCTACGGGTTCAACTACGGCGAGACGTCCCTCACCCTCGGCCACATCTACGGGCTCGGCGAGGTCGCGGAGTCGGCCCGCACCATGAGCGCGTTCGTCGACAGGGTGCTCGCCGAGACGGGCGCTGCCAAAGTCGACGTGGTCGGCGCTTCGCAGGGCGGCATGATGCCGAACTACTACATCAAGCGGCTCGGCGGCGCCGCCAAGGTGCGCACGATGGTCGGTCTCGTGCCGACCAACCACGGCACCACCATGCAGGGCCTGGTCAACATCGGCCGGTCGCTGAACGTGCTCGGGCTCGTCAACGACGTCTACCGGTTCGTCGGCGCACCCACCTACCCCGAGCAGGAGGAGGGCTCCGACTTCCAGAAGGCGCTGTTCGCCGACGGCGACACCGTCCCCGGCGTCCGCTACCTGACGATCGCGACCTCGCACGACACCACCGTCACCCCGCTGACGAACTCGTTCCTGCACGGCGGCGACTCCACCAACATCCTGCTGCAGGACCTGTGCCCCGACGACCCCGTGAGCCACTCCGGGATAACGCTCGACGGGCCGGTCATGCAGATCATCCTCAACGCCATCGGCCCTGACGAACCGGACTTCACCCCGAACTGCACCGGCTACGGCCCGAACATCTGACCAGCCCCGCGACGGGCGGCCGAACGGTCGTCAGAGCGGTCGATCGGGCGCGCGGCGTACCGCGCGCAGCACCGCGTCGGTGAGCGTGATCTGCTGCCCGTTGGGGTCGGTGGCCGCGCGCTCGGGGGCCGACGCGGTGATGTCCCACGCCGACGGGTCCAGCGCGGCGGCGACGTCTTCGGCCGTGAACATCAGGTGGGGGAGGCGCGGGCGCCGGAGCGTCGCCACCTCCAGGTCGGCGGGGTGGTGGCCGACGACGAGAAGCGTCCCGCCGGGGCGGACGGCCGCGGCCAGCCGGCGGTACATGGCCTCGCGCAATGTCCGGGGCAGGTGCACATACTGGACCGACACCAGGTCGTACCGCGCCGGGGCGGGATCCCACGTCTTGACGTCCGCCTGCTGCCACGTGACGTCCACGCCGGCGTCGGCGGCGTGCCGGGCGGCGCGGTCCAGCGCGGCCTGGGACAGGTCGACCCCGGTGACCTTCCAGCCGCGCGAGGCGAGCCAGATCGCGTCCGCGCCCTCGCCGCTGCCGACGTCCAGGGCCGTGCCGGACGGGAGGCCGGCGGCGGTCGCGACCACCTGCGGATTGGGGTCGCCGCTCCAGACCCGTTCCGTCGAGCCGTACCGCTTTTCCCAGTAGTCGCCGGACAGCAGGCGGAGGGTGAGCCGCGTGTCCTCGGCGACGAGGTCGGCGTTGATCGCCGCGGCAGCGGCCGCGCCACTGGTGGCCGAGCTCATCATCTGCGCCATGAGGTCGGTGACGTTGCCGGCGACCCACACCCCGGGTACCTCGGTCAGCCCGGCCGGGTCGGCCGCGATCGACTCGCCGATGCCCATCGGATGCGGGGTCGGCTTGAGACCGAGGCCCGTGAGCATCCCCGAGTTGGCCACCACGCGCGGCGGGGCCACCACCACCGCGCACGCCACGGTCGTCCCGTCGGCCAGCCGCAGGCCGGTGATCCGGTCGCCGGCCACCTCCAGCGAGTCGACGGGCCCGGTGACCACGCCGATGCCCCAGGCGGTCAGCTGGGCCGCCTGCTGCTCGGTCAGCGCCGGGGCGGTGTGCTGGAAGAACGTCACCTCGGACGTCAGCTGCCGGAACAACAGCGCCTGGCGAACGGCCCACTCGGTGTGAGTGGCGAGCACTCCGATGGGCTTGTCGCGCGACTCCCAGCCGTGGCAGTGCGGGCAGTGGATCACGTCGCGGCCCCAGCGCTCCGCCAGCCCGGGGAGGCCGGGCAGCTCGTCGGTGAGGCCGGTCGTCACCAGCAGCCGCCGCGCCGTGATGGACCGGCCGTCGTCGAGGCTCACCTCGAACCCGTCGTCGGTGCTGCGCGCCGCGTCGGCCGTCGCCCGCAGGACGAGCCCGCCGTACCGCTCGACCTCCGCGCGCCCGATCTCGACGAGCCCGAGCGGACTGATCCCGTCGCGGGACAGGAAGCCGTGGACGGCCTCGGCGGACGCGTTGCGCGGCGACCCGGCGTCGACCACGACCACCGAACGCCGCGCGCGGCTCAACACGACCGCGCCGCTCAGCCCGGCGGTGCCGCCGCCGAGCACCGCGACATCGAATTTCTGTGTCATGGCGACCACCATCGGTTCCCGCCGACAGGACGATCAATTAAATTTGCAGAAATGGCAAACACGGACGAGGTGCTGGCCGCGGTCGGATCCCGGCTCCGCGCGATCCGCAGGCAGCGCGAGAGGACGCTCGTCGACGTGGCGGCCGAAACGGGGATCTCGGTGTCCACGCTTTCGCGGCTGGAGGCCGGCCACCGCCGCCCCGCGCTCGACCTCCTGCTGCCGCTCGCCCGGGCGTACGGCGTGCAGATCGACGAGCTCATCGGCGCGCCGCCGACCGGTGACCCGCGCATCCACCTGCGCCCGGTGCAGCGCAACGGCATGACGTTCATCCCGCTGACCCGCCAGGCCGGCGGCGTGCAGGCGCACAAGGTGATCATCCCGCCGCGCCGCCGTCCCCCCGAGCAGCGGAGCCACGAGGGCCACGAGTGGATGTACGTGCTCCACGGCCGCCTCCGGTTGCTCCTCGGCGAGCACGACATGGTGCTGAGCGAGGGCGAGGCGGCCGAATTCGACTGCCGCGTGCCGCACTGGTTCGACAGCGACGATTCCACCCCGGTCGAGGTGCTCATTCTTTTCGGTCACCAGGGCGAACGCGCCCACCTCCGCGCCCGCTCCGCACCGCGGTAGCCACACCGCTTCCGCAGGTCGGGCGCCCGAGTCGACGAGACCTCGGGATACCCCTTCCCCTCTTAGATTCCCGTGAGTATCTTAGTGTCCGACCGGTTGCCGACGGTCGGCGGGCGATGCCCGTCCCGCCGGCAAAGGCCTCTTCCGCATCCCCGACGACATCGAGCACTTCGCCGTTCCACGGCCGCCTTTCCGGCGGGCGCGTGAGCGCCGGAATGCGACGATTCAGAAGGAGACAGTGCCGTGGCCGGACAGTCGGAAAAGACGAGCACGCCCGCCGTCACCGAGTCGCTCGATTCGGCGGCCTCGCTCGGCGCCCAGACCCAGTCCACGACCAAACCCGTCCGGATCTGGGCCGTCATCGGGGGCGCGATCCTGATCTTCCAGCTCTACGTGTGGATCCGCTGGCTCACCGGGCCGCATCTCAAGCGGGTGCCGCAGGGGCCGAGCGATCCGCCGACGCTGATGAAGGCGGTCCTCATCACGTGGACCGCCGTGATCATCGTCGGCCTGCCGGTCGGCGTCTACTACTTCATCGTCAGGCCGTGGCGGCGGGAGCGCCGCATCACGCTGGACGGGATGCTGCTGGTGTCCTGCGGCCTGCTCTTCTTCCAGGATCCACTGCTGAACTACTTCAACACGTGGAGCACGTACAACACCTGGATGTGGAACCTGGGCTCGTGGACGCAGGACGTTCCGGGCTGGCAGTCGTTCGGGGAACCGGGCCACATGATGGCCGAACCGCTGCTGATGAACGCGCCGGGCTACTCCTACGGAGTCCTCCTGTGCACGATCCTCGGCTGCTGGATCATGCGGCGGGCCAAGGCGCGGTGGCCGCGGATCAGCAACGCCGGGCTGATCGGCGTCCTGGTGGTGTGGTCGTTCTTCTTCGACCTCGTCATCGAGGGCCTGTTCCTGATGCCGATGGGGCTCTTCACCTACCCGGGCGCGATCAGGTCCGTGTCGATCAACGCCGGCCACTACTACCAGTGGCCGGTCTACGAAGGGCTCATGTGGGGCGGCGTCCAGGCCGGTCTGTGCGCTCTGCGCTACTTCACCGACGACCGCGGCCGGACGTTCGTGGAGCGGGGGCTGGAACGCGTCCGGGGCGGGTTCGCGCGGCAGCAGTTCACCCGCTTCCTGGCGATCTTCGCGGCGTGCAGCGCCTTCTTCTTCGTGTTCTACAACGTCCCCGTGCAGTGGTTCGCGCTGCACGCCGATCCCTGGCCGAAGGACCTCCAGAAGCGCTCCTACTTCATGATGGGCATCTGCGGCGAGGGGACCGGGCGGCTGTGCCCCGACCCCGCTCTGCCGGTCCCCGGCAAGGGCTCCGCCACCATCGGCCCGGACGGCAAGGTCGTCCCTCCCAAGGGCAAGGAGCTCCCGACCATCGTCCCCTTCGACAGGAGCCGCTGAGATGCTGACCGATGGATCCATCGCCGTTCAGTCGGCTTCGGAGGCCCCGTTCTACCGGGCCGTCGGCGACGAGGCGGAGGTCTTCCGCGCGGCGGCCGGCGGCGGCCTGCCGGTGCTGCTGAAAGGGCCCACGGGATGCGGGAAGACGCGTTTCGTGGAGGCCATGGCCCACGAGCTCGGTCGCGGACTGATCACCGTCGCCGGTCACGAGGACATGACGTCGGCGGACCTGGTGGGCCGGTTCCTGCTCAAGGGCGGCGAAACGGTCTGGGTGGACGGGCCGCTGACCCGCGCCGTGCGCGAGGGCGCCATCTGCTACCTGGACGAGGTGGTGGAGGCGCGCCAGGACACCGTCGTGGTCATCCACCCGCTCGCCGACCACCGCCGCGAGCTCGCTCTCGACCGGCTCGGCACGACGCTGTCGGCGGCGCCCGGGTTCCAGCTGGTGATCTCCTACAATCCCGGCTACCAGAGCGTCCTGAAGAACATCAAGGAGTCGACCCGGCAGCGCTTCGTCGCCATCGAGCTCGACTTCCCGCCCGCCGAGATCGAGGAGCAGGTCGTCGCCCACGAGGCCGGGATCGATGCCGGCACCGCGGGCACCCTGGTCAGGCTCGGCAACGCCATCCGGAACCTGGACGGCTCGCCGCTGCGCGAGGTGTCGTCCACGCGGATGCTGATCCTCGCCGGCTGCCTGGTCGCCCAAGGGCTGAGCCTGCGCGGTGCCGTGCAGTCCGCCGTCGTCCAGACCCTCTCCGACGACCCGGACGTCGTCCGCGCCCTCGGTGAGCTGGCCGACGCCGTCCTGCCCCGGGCATGACCGCGTCCGATCCCGGCGGGCCGCACCGGTTCCGCTTCCTCGCCACCTCCATCGCGGGCAGGTCCCTCGATGTCGCGGAGGCGCGGGACGGCGAGGCCGCTCATACGAACGGCCTGGTGGTGTTCGTCTCGGCCGGCGGTTCCGTCGCCCGGCAGCGCAGCGAGGTCCTGGTCCAGAGCGCTCTGCTCGGTGCGGGGAGTCTGGACCAGCGATGGGTGAAGGGCCTGTGGGCGCGTCCTTCCGTGGCGCGCCGCTACCTGGCGCTCGAAGGCCGCCGGGTCCTCACCGAACTCGCCGGACGGTACCCGCTCGCGGCCGCGCTCGACCTCGGCGGGAAACCGGGCACCGCGACCGCCCACGAGTCACTCGAGCTGGCCAGGAGCCGAGCGGCGGTACCCGACCCGCCGGAGTGGTTCGGCGTCATCAAACCTTCCCGACTGCTGACTCCGTCCGCGGGGCCGGGCGCGCGAGCCACCGATCAGGAACTGCGCCTGGAATTCGACCCCCTCGACCTGCCGGAGGCCGATGACGAAGGCGACGAGGAGGAGCCCGCGGAGAGCAAGGTCCTCAAGCTGTTCGAGAACCCGCTGTTCGCCTCGCGGGCCCTTACGGACTACCTCCGGAAGATGCTCGGCGGCTCGCGGGCCTCCGCGGACGGCTCCGCCGGCGCGGAGGCGAAGGTCCGCGCCGTGCGGCGGGCGTCCAAGGTCGGGGAACATGCCCGGCCCCTCCCCACGCGGATCCATTTCACCGATGACGGCAAGCCCGGGGCCGCCCTGGGCGTCGGTGGAGCTCTGCATCCGGAGTGGGACGTGCACAAGAACCGGTATCGGCCCGACTGGTGCCGGGTCCTCGACTTCCCGCTGACCGTCGCGGCCGACATCGCCGCCGCCGGTGTCCCGCAGGACGACGTGCTCCGGCGGCGCCTGTCCCGCCTCGGTCTCGGCCCGAAGGTCCTGCGCCGCCGTCCCGACGGCGACGAGATCGACATCGAGCCGCTCATCGAGCTGTTCGTCGACGTGCGCTCCGGCCACTCGCCGCCCGAGCACGTCTACCTGGACCGGCGCAAACGCGCACGCGATCTCGGCGTCCTCATCCTGCTCGACGCCTCCGGATCCGTCACCGACGCCGACCAGGCCGGCCTCGCCGTCCACGACCACCAGCGGCGGGCGGCCGCGACGCTGGCCGCCACGCTCGAACAGCTCGGCGACCGCGTCGCCGTCTACGCGTTCCGGTCGCAGGGCCGGAACGCCGTCCATCTCCCGGCCATCAAGGCGTTCGGGCAGCGCTTCGACGCCCTCGGGCGCGCCCGGCTCAATCAGCTCCAACCCTCCGGCTACACGCGCCTCGGCGCCGGCATCCGCGGTGCGGGGGAAATCCTCAAAAGGGAGGCCGGTACGCCGAATCGACTGCTCATCGTCCTTTCGGACGGATTTCCCTATGACAACGGCTACGAAGGGCGCTACGCGGAGGCCGACGTCGGCAAGGCGCTCGAAGAACTCCACGCCGACGGCATGGCATGCCTCTGCCTTTCCATCGGCACCGCCACGACCGTCGATGCCCTCGAACGCGTCTTCGGCTCTGCCAGCTACGCCAATGCTGCGGCGCTGGCCGAGTTGAGCCCGCAAATGGACGAGTTGTTCCTGTCCGCCCTCCGGCGACTGGCCGTACCCGTGGCGCAGGCGAGAACATGAGCATCTGCACCTGGAGGCGGGCCCGAGGCCCTTCGCCTCCAGAGGGGCCCGGCGCACCCGCCCGTGCGGGACGTCCGTGCCCGCGTCTCGGCGCCGTACCCCCGGTGCACCGTGGGCGTCGCGCGCGCCTGTACTGGCATAATCGCCCACATGGTTGAGCGTTGGACGAGGGAGCGGCGCCGCGACCACACCCGTTCGCTGCTCGTGGACGCCGCGGACGAAGTGTTCGCCGAAAAGGGCTTCACGCAGGCGACTCTCGATGACATCGCTCATGCGGCCGGTTTCACCAAGGGCGCCATCTACAAGCATTTCGGCACGAAGGAAGACCTTTTCCTGGCGGTCAGCGATCGGCACTGGCGCCGTTACTTCGACAATTTCGCCGAAGTGGTGTCGGCGGTGACCGAGGTGGGGGCGCGCGAGCTCGACGAGGTCGCGCGGCGGTGGCGCGAGCTCAGCCGCGACCGCGGCGCCGAGCACGCCGCACTGGGCCACGAGTTCACCCTGTACTTGCTCCGCAACCCCGAGGCCCGGGAACGGGTGGAGAGCAAGAGGTCGGAGGTCGTCGAGGAGCTGGCGAGGTTCATCGTCGAGGGCGTCGACCACGTCGGCGGGACGCTGCTGATCCCGCCCTCGACGTTCGCGCACGTGCTCATCGCCACCAGCGACTCCGTCGTCCTGGGCAGCCAGCTCGATGACGTCGACCTGTACCGGCCGATCCTCGAAATGTACCTGTCGGTGATCAAACTGCCCTGACCGGCGGCGGCGCGATCGAGATCGACTTGGTGTCGAGGTAGCCGTCGAGGCCCTCGTGGCCGAGTTCGCGGCCGTACCCGCTGGCCTTGACGCCGCCGAAGGGCGCCGCCGGGTCCATCGAGTACCCCTGGTTCACGCCGAACGTCCCGGTGCGCACCCGGGCGGCCACGTCGAGCCCGTGCTCGGTGTCGGCCGTGAACACCGCGCCGGCGAGGCCGTACTCGGAGTCGTTGGCGATGCGGACGGCCTCGTCCTCGTCCCGGTACGGGATCACGGCGATCACCGGGCCGAAGATCTCCTCCCGCGCGATCGTCATCGAGGGGTCGACGTGGCTGAACACGGTCGGGCGCACGTACCACCCGCGCCGGACGCCCTCGGGCAGGCCGGTGCCGCCGGTGACGAGCCGGGCGCCTTCACGCAGGCCGCTGTCGATGTACCGGCGCACCCGCAGCCGCTGCCGCTCGGTCACGAGCGGGCCCATCTCGGTCCGCGGATCGGCGGGGTCCCCGATCCTGATGGCGCCCAGCGTCGAGGCGAGCGCCTCGGCGTGGTCGTCGATGAGGTCCGCCGGCACGAGCACGCGGGTGAGGGCGTTGCAGATCTGACCGGCCATGCCCATGCCCGAGAAGCGGACGGCGGTCGCCACGGCCGCCGGGTCGGCGTCGTCCAGCGCGATGGCCGCCGACTTCCCGCCGAGTTCGAGGCCGACCCTGGTGAGGTTCGCCGCGCACGCCGCGGCCACCTGCCGGCCGGCCGCCGTCGAGCCGGTGAAGGAGACCTTGTCGACGCCGGGGTGGGCGACGAGGTACGCGCTCACGTCGCGGTCGGCGGGGACGACGCTCACGACGCCCGGCGGGACGCCGGCCTGCTCGAACAGCTCCGCGAGGAACAGCGCGTCGAGCGGCGCCTCGGGGGCGGGCTTGAGGACGACCGTGCAGCCGGCGAGCAGCGCCGGGACGATCTTGGTGACCGCCAGGAACTGCGGCATGTTCCACGGGACCACCGCGGCGACGACGCCGACGGGCTCCCTGCGCAGGACGATGTCCTGCCCGTACACGCCGGGCCGGCATTCCTGCCACGGATGCTTCTCGGCGATGTCGGTGAGCGCGCTCATCATCGACCAGGGCAGGGCGACCTGCGCGCGCTTGGCGAAGGAGATCGGAGCGCCCAGTTCGGCGGTGATGAGCTCGGCCAGCTCGTCGCGCCGCTCGCCGTAGAGCGCGGCCAGCCGGCGGATCATCGCGATCCGTTCGGCGGGTTCGGTGCGCGGCCACGGCCCCTCGTCGAACGCCCGCCGGGCAGCGGCGACGGCGCAGTCGACGTCGGCGACGCTCGCCGCGGCGACCTGGGCGATCGGTGCTTCGGTGACAGGCGAGATCACCTCGATGTGCCGGCCGGTGCTCGGGGCGACCCACTCGCTCCCGATGAACAGTTCTTTCCGCTCGCTCATGGATGGCTCCTCGTGCCGCCGCGCTCGCAGCGCCTTGCGGTCCCGGTCCGCGACGTGTTATTCAGGTCATGTTAGTCAGTCGATGAACATCGTGACCAGATGTCATCGGGCGGCACCTCAGAACGGGAGGATCGGCCATGGCGCGCGCGGACGCACCGGCGGAGGCCAGCTGGACCGGACGGGTCCCGGAGATGGGCACCGGCCTCGTGTCGTACGAGGACTCGATCTCGCCGGAGTTCTACGAGCTGGAACGCGAGGCGATCTACCGGCGGGCGTGGCTCAACGTCGGCCGGGTCGAGCAGCTGCGCCGCAAGGGCGGCTTCTTCACCAAGGACCTCGAGGTCGCCAAGACCTCCATCATCGTCACGCGGGGCCTCGACGACGAGGTCCGCGCCTTCCACAACGTGTGCCGCCACCGCGGCAACAAGCTGCTGTGGGGGGAGACGCCGCGGGACGAGACCAGCGGCGTGTGCCGCGAGTTCATGTGCAAGTACCACGGCTGGCGGTACGGCCTGGACGGCTCGCTGAAGTTCGTGCTCCAGGAAGAGGAGTACTTCGACTTCGACAAGTCGAAGTTCCCGCTCGTGCCGGTGCACTGCGAGGTCTGGGAAGGCTTCATCTTCGTCAACCTGGCCGACCGGCCGAGCCAGTCGCTGCTGGAGTTCCTCGGGCCGATGGTGCGCGGGCTGGAGGGCTACCCGTTCCACCTGCTCACGGAGCGGTACGCGTTCAAGGCCGACCTGCTCAGCAACTGGAAGATCTTCCTCGACGCGTTCCAGGAGTACTACCACGCGCCGATCCTGCACTCGCAGCAGCAGGTCCCTTCCCTGCGGAGCCTGCAGACCGGCTTCAAGGTCCCGCACTTCCAGATGGACGGGCCGCACCGGCTGGTGAGCACCGGCGGCTGGAAGGGCGTGCCCCGGCACATGACCCCGCCGGACCAGATGTACCCGATCGAGCACGTCACCGAGTCCGGCCTGATGGGCCCGTGGGAGCGCCCGGACATCCCCGAGCTCGACCCGGTCAACCTGCCGGCCGGGCTCAACCCCGGCGGGCTCGACCCGTGGTCGATCTCGAACTTCCAGATCTTCCCCAACTTCGTGATCCTGGTGTACGAGCGGGGCTGGTACCTCACGTACCAGTACTGGCCGACGTCCCATAACACGCACATGTGGGAGATGTCGTACTACTTCCCGCCGTCGCGCAACGCCAGCGAGCGGATCCGCCACGAGGTCACGGCGGTCGTGTCCAAGGAGGCCGGCCTCCAGGACGCGGGCACTCTCGACGGCACCCAGATGGGCCTGGAGTCGCGGGTCATCGACAGGTACCCGCTGTGCGACCAGGAGGTGACGGTCCGGCACCTGCACAAGGTCGTCGACGACTGGGTGCAGTCCTACCTGCGGGGCGGGAAGAGGGTGCCGGCATGAGCGACCGGATGCTTCCGGAGGAGTTCGCCGACTGCGAGCCCTTCGCCGCCAAATGGTGCATCGCGACCGAGCCCGCCCGGTACGCCGAGCGGCTGAACAGCACGGTGGAGGAGATGCAGGCGTTCTACGACGCGATGTACCCCCGGGTGCGCGACGCCATGGCGCACCTGGACAAGTTCTCGCTGCACGACCTGCCCGAGCAGGAGCTGAACCTGCTCCACCTCGCGTACTCGCTGGTCATGGTCTCGCTGCCCGTCGAGGTCTGGCACCAGCCCAAGGTCATCGACTCCGGCACCGCCTACTTCGACCGCTACCTGGAGCCCACGCCGTGACGGCGACGCTCGCCTGCCGGCCTCTCGCCGCCACCGTCGGCGCCGAGGTCGGCGGCCTCGACGCCGGCCGGCTGGCCCGGGACGACGCGGTGGCCGCGGCCATCCTGGAGGCGCTCGAGCGGTACGGCGTCCTGGTCTTCCGCGGCCTCCACCTCGGCCCGGAGGACCAGGTCGCCTTCGCGCGGCGGCTCGGCGAGATCGACTACGAACCGGGGCACCATCCCGTCCGCGGGATCTACCGGGTGACCCTCGACAAGTCCAAGAACTCCTCCGCCGACTACCTGAAGGCCACCTTCGAGTGGCACATGGACGGCTGCACGCCGCTCCACGGCGAGCCGCCGCAGAAGGCCACCGTCCTCAGCGCCAAGCAGGTCGCCGCCGGCGGCGGGGAGACGGAGTTCGCCAGCACCTACGCCGCCTACGACCTGCTCGGCGACGAGGAGAGGGAACGGCTCGGGTCCCTGCACGTCGTGCACACGCTCGAGGCGTCCCAGCGGCGGGTCCACCCCGACCCCGCGCCCGAGCAGCTCGAACGGTGGCGCAAGCGGCCCTCCTCGACCCACCCGCTGGTCTGGAAGCGCCGCACCGGCCGCAGGTCGCTCGTCGTCGGAGTCCATGCCGACCACGTCGTCGGGATGGACACCGGCGAAGGCCGGACGCTGCTGGGGGATCTGCTCGACCGGACGACGGCGCCCGGTCGCGTCTACCGTCACCGGTGGTCGGTGGGGGACACCGTCATCTGGGACAACACCGGCGTGGTGCACCGCGCCGCGCCCTATCCGCCGGACTCGCCTCGCGAGCTGCTCCGCACGACCGTCTTCGGGGACGAGCCGATCCGCTGAGATGCGCTCATTCGGCGGGGCCGGCGACGGCCTCGTCCTCCGCCGGCCGCCGGTCGCCCTCCAGGGCGCGGATCTCGCGCTCGATGACCGCGACCGCCTCGGCGTGCCCGATGTCGAGGTCGAATCCCTCTTCGATGTGCAGGAAGCGGGAGATGCCGGTCATGAAGAGGATCAGCGTGACGGGCGGCCATCGCTGCGGATCGACGCCGTAGCCATCGAGGACGTCCGAGAGCGTTTCGAGCTGGAGCATCCGGAACTTCCGCGAATACGCGGCGATCTCGGAACGGATGGCCTTGCGGTGGTTGGCCAGCGCGATGAACTCCATGGTGAGCGCGTTGCTCGAGTAGTCGTGGGTCAGTTCCCAGAGGGCCCACAACGGCTGGGGCGACCGCAGTGCCCGCTTGAGTCGCTCCAGGCTCCGCTCGGCGCCCCGGCGGAAGAGCTCGGTGAACAGGTTGTCCATCGTCCCGAAGTAGTAGAAGACCAGCGCGTTGTTGAGCCCGGCCTTCGCGCCGAGCCGGCGGGTGGTGACGGCGGCGTAGCCCTCCTCGAGCATGAGCTCCGCGGTGGCGTCGAGCAGCGCGGTGCGGGTGGCCGAGTCGTCGACCGGGCTTCGCCGTGCCGGCATGCGCGTCCTTCCCCTCGGCTTCGGATGCCTCCCCAGTATGGCCGCAGTCCGCCGGAACCCGGTCTTGCCCTCGGCCCGGCGGCCATGTTAGTCATGTGAACAAAGGATGTTAGTCGGTTGACTAGCATCCCGCCGGGACCGTGCCCGGACCGCTTCGCCATCGACCATCACCAGCGCACCCACAGCACCACCAGCAGCACGAGCACCACGAGGAAGGACGGAGCGATGCCGCATGACAGGGGAAGCAGGTCCCGGGTGGCCGTGGTCACCGGCGGAGCCTCGGGCATCGGCGAGGCCACCTGCCGCCACCTGGCCGGGCGGGGCCATCGCGTCGCCGTGCTCGACCTCGACGGCGACGGCGCCGACCGGGTCGCCAAGGAGCTGCGGGTGGAAGGGACCGAGGCGCTCGGGCTCGCCGCCGACGTCGCCGACCGTCCCGGCCTCGAGGCGGCCTTCGCCGCGGTCCGGTCGACGCTCGGGCCGACGGAGATCCTCGTGACCAGCGCCGGCCTCGTCGCGTTCGAGCAGTTCGAGCAGATCACGCCCGAACGGTGGAACCGCCTCATCGACGTGAACCTCACCGGCACCTTCAACTGCTGCCAGCTGGCCGTGCCCGACATGGTCGCGGCGCGCTGGGGCCGCATCGTCACCATCGCCTCGTCCAGTGCCCAGCGAGGCTCGCCGGACATGGCGCACTACGCGGCGGCCAAGGGCGGAGTGATCGTGCTGACCAAATCCCTGGCGCGTGCCTACGCGTCCCACGGCATCACGGTCAACAGCATTCCGCCATCGGGGATCGAGACACCGATGCAGCACCGGTCCCAGGCCGAGGGAGACCTGCCCTCCAACGAGACCATCGCCGCGTCCATCCCGCTCGGCCGCCTCGGGACCCCGGACGACATCGCCGCGGCGGCGGCCTTCCTCGCCTCCGAGGAGGCCGGCTTCATCACCGGCCAGGTCCTCGGCGTCAACGGCGGGTCGGTCCTGTGACGCCGGCGGCCGCGTCCAGAATGGCGCCCCTGCCGGTGGCCGAGTGGGCGGAGGAGGAACGCGAGCTGCTCCGCGGCAACATGGCCCGCGCCGACCGCTACCTGACCGGCGACCCCGACGCGCCCCCGCTGCCGTCCATCCTCGGCCTGTTCGCCCGGCATCCCCGGCTGGGCGCGTCCTGGCTGGCGTTCAGCGGCATGCTGCTCGACGACGGCACCCTCGACCCCCGCGACCGCGAACTGCTGATCCTGCGGGTCGGCTGGCGGACGCGCTGCCGCTACCAGTGGGCGCAGCACGTCGGCATGGCGCAGGCCGCGGGACTCGCGCCCGAGGAGGTCGCCGCCGTCCCCGAGGGCGCCGCGGCCGGGATCTGGACCGAGCGCGACCGCGACATCCTGCGCGCCGTGGACCAGCTCGTGGACGGGCACACCGTCGACGACGCCACCTGGGAGCGCCTCGCCGGCCACTTCGACGAGCGCCGGCTCCTCGAACTGCTCTTCGCCGTGGGCGGCTACACGTGCCTGGCCATGGTGCTCAACAGCGTCGGGCTGGAGCCCGCCGGTGGACCCGACCTGGAGACCGCACCTGTTCCCGGCCCCGCGGGAACGCCCGCCCAGTGACCCCACCACCCCGAAGGAGGAGGACCATGCCGCGCTTCCCCAAGCCACCGGAAGGCAGCTGGACCCAGCACTACCCCGAACTCGGCACGGACCCGGTGTCCTACGAGGACTCGATCACGCCCGGGTTCTACGAGCGCGAGAAGGAAGCGATCTTCAAGCGCGCCTGGCTGAACGTCGGCCGGGTGGAGCAGCTCCCGCGCAAGGGCAGCTACTTCACCAAGGACGTCGCCGCCGCCCACGCCGCGATCCTCGTCGTGCGCGACAAGCAGGGCCAGGTCCGCGCCTTCCACAACGTCTGCCGCCACCGCGGCAACAAGCTCGCCTGGACCGACGACCCCAAGCAGGACACCGCGGGCTTCTGCCGGCAGTTCACGTGCAAATACCACGGCTGGCGCTACGATCTCGACGGCTCGCTGACCTTCATCCAGCAGGAGGGCGAGTTCTTCGACGTCGACAAGAGCCGGAACGGCCTCGCGCCGGTGCACTGCGACGTCTGGGCCGGATTCATCTTCGTCAACTTCGCCCGGGAGCCCGAGCAGTCGCTGCACGACTTCCTCGGCCCGATGGTGACCGCCCTCGAGGGCTATCCGTTCGAGAAGCAGACCTCCCGATTCGGCTACAGCACCACGATCCATGCCAACTGGAAGTTGTACATGGACGCGTTCGCCGAGTTCTACCACGCCCCGGTCCTGCACGCGAAGCAGTCGCCGGAGAAGTACTCCACGGCCGCGCAGCAGGCCGGTTTCGAGGCGCCGCACTACCAGATCGACGGTCCGCACCGGATGGTGAGCACGTCCGGCGTCCGCTTCTGGGAAATGGACTCCGAACTGGTCAAACCCATGGAGATCCTGACCCGCAGCGGGCTGTTCGGGCCGTGGGACGACGTCGACCTCGGGGAGATGCCGCCCGGTGTCAACCCGGCCAAGTGCGACCCGTGGGGGCTGGACTCCTTCCAGCTGTTCCCGAACTTCGTGATCCTCATCTGGAGCCAGGGCTGGTACCTCACCTACCACTACTGGCCCACGTCGTACAACACGCATGTCTTCGAGGGCAACGTCTACTTCGTGCCGGCCACCAACGTCCGCGAGCGCATCGCCCAGGAAATGGCGGCCGTGACGTTCAAGGAGTTCGCGCTGCAGGACTCCAACACGCTGGAAGCCACGCAGATGATGCTGGAAAACCGGTACGTCGACCGCTTCCATCTCAACGACCAGGAGATCCTGTGCCGGCACCTGCACAAGGCCGTCGGCGACTGGGTCGACGACTACGAGGGGGCGCACAAGTGAGCGCGCTGCTGCCCAAGGAATTCGCCGAGCTCGAGTCGTTCGCCGAGAAATGGTGCCTTCCCACCGAGCACGAGCGGTACGGCTCGCGGCTGGCCAGCACGACCGAGGAGATGCAGGCGTTCTACGACGCGGTCGTGCCCCGCGCCGAGGAGGCCATGTCCTACCTCGACGGGCTCCCGTTCGACGCCCTGCCCGATGACGCGGTGAACCTGCTGCACCTGCTGTACTCGATGATCCAGGTGTCGTTCCCGGTCGAGGTGTGGCGCCAGCCGCGCGTCCCCGACAGCGGGTCGTCGAGCTTCGACTGCGTCGTCGAGCCCGTGCCGTGACGGCGCCGATCGTCCTGCGGGCCCGGCGCTGGGCGGACGTCGAGGCGGGGGAGGTCCGGTCACCGGCGGCGATCGTGGTGGAGGGCGACCGCATCACCGCGATGAACCCCACCGGGTTCCCCGCAGGGGCGACCGAGATCGATCTGGGCGATGTGACGCTGCTGCCCGGTTTGATGGACATGGAGCTCAACCTCCTGATCGGCGGCCCGGAGACCCCTACGGGCCTGCCCCTGCCGATGCACGGCGTCCAGGACGATCCGGCGTACCGCACGATCCGCGCGACCCTCAACGCCCGCAAGACGCTGCTCGCCGGTTTCACGACCGTCCGCAACCTCGGCCTGATGGTCAAGACGGGCGGCTACCTCCTGGACGTCGCGGTGCAGCGCGCCATCGACCAGGGATGGGTGGAGGGTCCCCGGATCATCCCGGCGGGCCATGCCGTCACCCCGTACGGCGGCCACCTCGACCCGACCGTCTTCCAGCGGCTGGCGCCGGGGATCATGCCGCTGAGCATCGGGGAGGGCATCGCCAACGGCGTGGGAGAGGTGCGCGCCTGCGTCCGGTACCAGATCCGGCACGGCGCCAAGGTGATCAAGGTGTCGGCGTCGGGCGGGGTCATGTCGCACAGCACCGGCCCCGGCTCCCAGCAGTACTCCGACGAGGAGCTCGCGGCGATCGCCGACGAGGCGCACCGGTCCGGCATCCGCGTGGCGGCGCACGCGGTGGGGGACCGGGCGGTCCAGGCGTGCGTCCGGGCCGGAATCGACTGCGTCGAACACGGCTTCCTGGCGACTGAGGAAACCCTCCGGATGATGGCCGAGCACGGAACGTTCCTCGTTTCGACGACCTATCTGACCGACGCCATGGACATCAAGCGGGCCGCGCCGGAATTGCAGAAGAAGGCGGCCGAGGTCTTCCCGCGGGCCAGATCCATGCTTCCCAAGGCGATCGCCGCCGGGGTCAAGATCGCTTGCGGAACCGACGCGCCCGCCGTCCCGCACGGCGACAACGCCAAGGAACTCGTCGCCCTCGTGTCGCGCGGAATGACGCCGATGCAGGCCCTGCGGGCGGCGACGCTCACCAGCGCGGAACTGGTCGAGCTTGACCACGAGCTCGGCCGGCTGAGGGAGGGCGACATCGCCGACATCATCGCCGTGCCCGGCGACCCGTCCCAGGACATCTCCGTCACCCAGGACGTGCGGTTCGTCATGAAGGAAGGCCGCGTCCACAAGATGTCCGACCAGTACAGAAAGGATCAGGCATGGCAACCGGCGTCATGATCGTCGAATCGCGTCCCTCCTCCTCCGAGGAGGCACCGGCCTACCACGACTGGTACGACAACAAGCACATCCCCGAAATTCTGCAATTGGAAGGCTTCATCTCCGCTCGACGCCTTGAGCCTCTCGAAGGGGACACCTTTGTTGTCATTTATGAGATCGAAGGCGATCTGGAGAAGGCCCAAGCGGCGCTGCGCGAGGCGCAGTCGTCCGGAGCATTGTCGCGGCCGGAGGGGGTCCAGCTCGACCCGCCGCCGAAGGTCCGCTACCTCCGCCTGCTCAGTGCGGCCGGCGAGAAGTCTGACGTCACGTAGCCCTGCTCCACCGTCCCACGGCTGACGCACACCCCAGGCCGCCGCGCCCCCGGCGCGGCGGCCTCAGACGTCTGGCGTCCGCCGTTTCCGCTGATCAGAGCGTGTTTCAGCGGTTCGCGCAAGAGCGCGGCCGCTCACCTCTTGCGTTTCGCCCGCCGATGAGGTGAACTCACAGGGAGACCGTACAGGTTTTTCTGTTTTGTTCAGTCGAGGGTGCGCGGCCCCTGGTCGCGTCCGGATCTCCAAGCCGAGTGCCGTCCGACCCGTGACATCCGTCGGTAAGACCATTACCGGATACGCAGAACATCACTATCGAATCGGTCTTGACCCGATTCGGAAGCGACTGCTAAGCAGTTGCCTAGCATTGCTGAGCGACTGACCAGCACCACGAGAAGCGCGTGCGCGGCGGCGGGTGCGGGCGCCGCGCACACGGCAGAGGGAGGCCTTACGTTGGGTGAGTTGTTTCCGTTCGACCCGTCCCGCGCCGATGCGAAGGCGCCGGGGCCGGTGCGCGGGTGAACGGCCTGAACGCGGCCGCGGCGCGCTACGCCGGGACCCGCGTGGCGCGCGTCGAGGACCCGCGGCTGCTGACCGGTCAGGGCACCTACGTCGACGACGTGGTGCGGCCCGGCATGCTGCACGCGTGTTTCGTCCGCAGCCCCCTGGCCCGCGCGCGGATCGTGAGCGTCGACGCGGCCGAGGCGCTCGCCGTCGAGGGCGTCCACGCGGTGTTCCTGGCCGGCGACCTGAACCCGGACGTGCGCGAGCAGTGGTACACGCTGATCGGCCGGGACGTCCCCGACACGCCGCGCCCGCCGCTCGCCGGCGGCGAGGTCGAGTTCGTCGGGGACCCGGTGGCGATGGTGGTCGCCGATGACCGCTACGTCGCCGAAGACGTCGCCGAGCTCGTGCTCGTGGAGTACGAGCCGCTGCCGCCCGTCGCGGACTACACCGCCGCGCGGGAGTCCGGCGAGCTGATCCACGACGGCTACCCGGGCAACGTCGCGGGGGAGATGGCCTCGGCCCCGCTGGACGCGGCGGTCTTCGACGAGGCGCCGCTGGTCGTGCGGCGGACGATCCACCAGCAGGCGTGCTCGCAGGTGCCGATCGAGACGCGCGGGCTCGTCGCGGAGTGGTCGGCGCCCGCCGGCGAGCTGACGATCTGGGCGGCGACGCAGTCGCCGCACGAGGTGCGGCTGTTCTGCTCCCGGCTGCTGGGGCTGCCCGAGCATCGGGTGCGGGTGGTGATGCGCGACACCGGCGGGGGGTTCGGCCAGAAGGTCGTCCCGCAGCGCGAGGACATGTGCGTCATGCTGGCCGCGCGGAAGGTGCCCGGGCCGCTGAAGTGGATCGAGGACCGCCGGGAGAACCTGATGTCGGCCGGGATGTCGCGGCACGAGCACGCCGACGCCCGGATCGCGTTCGACACCGACGGGACGATCCTGGCCGCCGCGATCGACCACGTCCAGGACGTGGGCGCCTACCCGGTGCCGTGGCCGGTCGGGACGTCCGCGGCCGTGGGCATGTTCTTCCCCGGCCCCTACCGCGTCCCGAAGGCCGCCTGGTCGACGACGTCGGTGTTCTCCAACACCGTCGGGCGGACGGCCTATCGCGGGCCCTGGCAGTTCGAGTCGGTGGCGCGCGAGCTGCTGCTGGACGCCGCGGCGCGCCGTCTCGGCATGGACCCGGCCGCGCTGCGCCGCAAGAACCTGCTGCGCCGCGACGAACTGCCGTACACCAATCCCAACGGCATGCCCTACAGCGACATCACGCCGCTGGAGACGTTCGAGCAGGCACTGAAGATGCTCGACTACGAGGCGTTCCGGCGCGAGCAGGAGCAGGCCCGCGCGGAAGGCCGCCACCTGGGCGTGGGCACCTGCACCTACGTCGAGCCCACCACGGCGGCGATGGCGCTGCACGCCACCGAGGGCGCGACGATCCGGATCGAGCCGTCCGGCAAGGTCAACGTGTACGTGTCGGGCGGGTCGAGCGGCAACAGCATCGAGACCACGGTCGTCCAGCTCACCGCCGACGCGCTGGGCGTGGACATCGCCGACGTCAGCACCATCCAGGGCGACACGGCGGTCACCCCGTTCGGCGGCGGCGCGGCCGGCAGCCGGTCGGGCTCGATGACCGCCGGAGCCATCGCCGAGACGGCGTCGGTGCTGCGCGAGCGGATCGTCGCCATCGCGGCGCACCGGCTGGAGGCGGCTCCCGACGACATCGAGCTCGCCGGCGGGCACGCCCGCGTGCGCGGCGTCCCCGAGGCGGGGATCCCGCTGGCCGAGATCGCCGCCGCCTCCTACTTCCAGCCCGAGACGCTGCCGCCCGGCGTGCCGGCGGGGCTGGAGGCCAGCGGCCGGTACCGGCCGGAGAGCCCGCTCATCTGGGCCAACGCCACGCATCTGTGCACCTGCGAGGTCGACGTCACGACCGGCCGGGTGCGGCTGCTGCGCTACATCGTCAGCGAGGACTGCGGCCCGATGATCAACCCGAACGTGGTGGAGGGGCAGATCGCGGGCGGCGTCGTCCAGGGCATCGGGGGCGCCCTCTACGAGCATCTGGCCTACGACCCCGAAGGCAACCCCATCGCCACCACCTTCATGGACTACCTCCTGCCCACGGCGGCCGAGATACCCGACATCGAGTACGGCCACATCGAGACCCCCGCGCCCGGCCCGGGCGGCTACAAGGGCGTCGGCGAGGGCGGCGCGATCGGGGCGCCGCCCGCGGTGGCGAACGCCGTCGCCGACGCGCTCTCCCCGTTCGGCGCGGAGATCACCCGGCTGCCGCTGACCCCCGAGACGGTCGTCGCGCTGGCCCGCGGCACGGACGGGCGGTGACGCGATGAAGCCGCCATCGTTCGAGTACCACGTCCCGGGCGACGTCGGGGAGGCCGTCGGCATGCTCGCCGACCTCGGCGACGACGCCAAGGCCATCGCCGGCGGGCAGAGCCTGGTGCCGATGCTCGCCCTCCGCCTGGCCGCGCCCGAGCACCTGGTCGACCTGCGCCGCCTGGACGGCCTGCGCCGCGTCGAGGAGAGCGACGGATCCGTCCGGATCGGCGCGTGCACCACCCAGGCCGCCATCCAGCGGTCCGCGACGGTGGCGCGGGCCGTCCCGCTGCTCGCCCGCGCCACGCCGCTGATCGGCCACTTCCAGATCCGCAACCGCGGCACCATCGGCGGATCGCTGGCCCACGCCGACGCCGCGGCCGAGTACCCCGCGGTCGCCCTCGCGCTCGACGCGCGGATGGAGACGGTGTCGCCGCGCGGGGAACGGACCATCCCGGCCGACCGGTTCTTCACCGGCCTGTGGAGCACCGCGCTCGACGACGACGAGCTCCTGACCGCCGTCACGTTCCCGGCCTGGCACGGCCGCAGCGGGTTCGCGATCGAGGAGTTCGCCCGGCGCGCCGGCGACTTCGCCATCGCGGGCGCCGCCGTCGCCGTCGAGCTGGACGGCGACGACCGGATCCGCCGCTGCGGCATCGGGCTGTTCGGGCTCGGTTCGACGGCGCTGCGCTCCGCAGCGGCGGAGGCGGCCGCGACCGGCCGCGCGCTCGCCGAGGTCGACGCCGAGGAGCTGGGACGCACCGCCATGGCGGACCTCGACTCGGTCCCCTCCGATCTGCACGCATCCGCCGACTACCGCGCGCACGTCGGCGCCGCCGTCCTGGCGCAGGCGTGGCGGCGAGCCGCCCGGGAGGCCGAACATGCCTGATGTCACCGTCCAGATGGTGGTCAACGGCGCGCCGCGGCGCGCGACCGTCCCGCCCCGGCTCACGCTCGCCGACTTCCTGCGCGAGCAGTGCGGGCTGACCGGCACCCACCTCGGCTGCGAGCACGGCGTGTGCGGCGCCTGCACGATCCTCGTCGACGGGGAGGCCGTCCGCGCCTGCCTCGTCCTCGCGGTCCAGGCCGACGGCGCCGAGATCACCACCGTGGAGGGGATCGCCTCGCCCGACGGCGAGCTCTCCCCGGTGCAGGCCGCGTTCCGCGACCACCACGGCCTGCAGTGCGGATTCTGCACGCCCGGGTTCATCGTCTCGGCCACCGCGTTCCTGCGCGACAACCCCGGCCCCACCGACGAGCAGATACGCGACGCCATGTCGGGCAACCTGTGCCGCTGCACCGGATACCAGGGCATCCTCAACGCCGTCCGGGCGGCGGCGCGAACCGCGCCCGGCGACCCGTCCGGATCGGAGGAGTCCGGATGAGACTCGAGAACACCCTCAGCATCCCGGTGCCCGCGGACGAGGCGTGGCGCGTCCTGCTCGACATCGAGCGGATCGCCCCGTGCGTGCCGGGCGCGACGCTCACCGGGCACGACGGCGACCGGTACCACGGGAAGGTCAAGGTCAAACTCGGGCCCATCGGCCTCACCTACAGCGGGTCCGTCGCGTTCGTGTCCCTCGACGAGGCGGCGAGGGTCGCCGTCATGGAGGCCACCGGACGGGAGACCCGCGGCGGCGGCACCGCGAAGGCGGTCGTCACCTGCCGGCTCACCGGCGCCGGGGACGGCACCGACGTCCGGGTCGAGACGGACCTCGCCATCACCGGCAAGCCCGCGCAGTTCGGCCGCGGCGCCCTCGCCGACGTCGCCGCCACCATCATCGGCCGGTTCGCCGCGAACCTCGCCGACGAGATCGCGCCCGCCGCGGGTGCGTCCCCGGCCCCGGAAGCCTCCTCCGTGGCCGAGGACGCACCGCCTCCCGCGGCATCCGCGCCGCCATCCGCGCCGCCGCCCGCCCGGCGGCCGGCCGAGCCCATCGACCTGCTGCGGCCGGGCGGTCCCGAGGCCGTCCGGCGCGCCGCCCCGATCGCGGCCGCCGCCGCCCTGCTGATGCTCCTCCTGGCCATCCGGCGCCGCCGGAAGGCCGCACGCCCGTAGCGAACCGACCACAGAGAAGAGGAAACGATGCCCGGACGAGTCGAAGGAAAAGTGGCGTTCATCACCGGTGCGGCCCGCGGCCAGGGGCGCAGCCACGCGGTGCGTCTCGCGCAGGAGGGCGCGGACATCATCGCCATCGACATCTGCAAGCAGCTCGACAGCGTGCCGATCCCCATGTCCACCCCCGAGGACCTGGACGAGACCGTCGCCCAGGTCAAGGCGACGGGCCGGCGCATCATCGCGGCCCAGGCCGACGTCCGCGACTACGACGCGCTGAAGGCCGCCGTCGACGACGGCGTGACCCAGCTCGGCCGGCTCGACATCGTCGTGGCCAACGCCGGGCTCGCCGCGGACGGCGCGCCCATCCAGGATCTCGACGAGAAGCTGTGGCGCGACTCGATCGACGTCAACCTGACCGGCGTCTTCCACACCGGCAAGGCCGCCATCCCACACATCATCGAAGGCGGCCGCGGCGGCGCCATCGTGCTGACCAGCTCCGTCGGCGGCCTCAAGGCGCACCCGAACATCGCCAACTACGTCGCCGGCAAGCACGGCGTGGTCGGGCTCATGCGGTCGATGGCCGTGGAACTGGCGCAGCACAGCATCCGTGTCAACTCCGTCCACCCCACGCAGGTGAACACGCCCATGCTGATGAACGACCTCACCTACCGGATGTTCCGCCCGGACCTGGAGAACCCGACCCAGGAGGACATGGCGCCGATCTCCCAGATGATGAACCTGCTGCCGGTGCCCTGGGTCGAGGCGGAGGACATCAGCAACGCGGTCCTGTTCCTGGCGTCGGACGACAGCCGCTACATCACCGGGGTGCCGCTGCCGATCGACGCGGGCTCGATGCTCAAGTGACCGGACCGATCCAGAGCCCGGCGGACGAGCCGCCGTCCCCTCATGCAGGAGCACGACCGGGAGGAACGCACGTGACCAGCGACGACTCGTTCTACTGGGACCCCTACGACCCGAGGTTCACCGCGGACCCCTACCCGACCTACCGCCGGCTCAGGGACGATGCGCCGCTGTACCACAACGAGAAGTACGACTTCTACGCCGTCAGCCGGTACGCCGACATGGACCGGGGCCTGCCGGACTGGCAGACGTTCTCCTCGGCCCGCGGCAACATCCTCGAGTTCGTCAAGGCCGGCATCGAGCTGCCGCCGGGCACCCTCATCTTCGAGGACCCCGAGATCCACGACATCCACCGCAGGCTGCTGGTCCGCGTCTTCACCCCCCGCCGCATCGCCGAACTGGAGCCGAAGGTGCGCGAGTTCTGCGTCCGCACCCTCGACCCGCTGGTGGGCCTGGACCGCTTCGACCTCGCCGCCGAGGTCGGCGCCCAGATGCCGATGCGCGTGATCGGCATGCTCTTCGGGATCCCGGAGGCCGACCTGCCCGCGCTGCGCGACTCGGCCGACGAGAGCCTGCGCACCGAGGCCGGCGGGCAGATGGACCTCAAGGAAGGCGCCATCCTCAGCAACGAGATGTTCGGCGACTACATCGACTGGCGGATGAAGAACCCGTCCGACGACCTCATGACGCAGCTGCTGACCACCGAGTTCGAGGACGAGAACGGCGAGCGGCGCACGCTCACCCGCGACGAGGTGCTCACCTACGTGACGGTCGTGGCGGGCGCCGGCAACGAGACCACCGGCCGCCTCATCGCGTGGATCGGATCGGTCCTGGCCCAGAACCCCGACCAGCGGCAGGAGCTCGTCGACGACCCGTCCCTGATCACCAACGCCGTCGAGGAGGTCCTGCGCCTGGAGGGGCCGGGCCCCTACATCGCCCGGCACGTCACCCGGGACGTGGAGTTCCACGGCCGGACGGTGCCCGAGGGCAGCGCGATGATGTTCATCGTCGCCTCCGCGAACCGCGACGAGCGGCGCTATCCCGACCCCGACCGTTTCGACATCCATCGCAGCATCGGCCAGCACATGGGGTTCGGTGTCGGCATCCACTACTGCCTCGGCGCCGCGCTGGCCCGGCTGGAGGGACGGGTGGCGCTGGAGGAGATGCTGCGGCGCTGGCCCCGATGGGACGTGGACTGGGACAACGCCAAGCTGGCGCAGACCTCAACCGTCCGCGGATGGGAGACCCTGCCGCTCGTCCTCGGCTGATCGCGGGGGAGCCGGCCGGAGGGGTGCTAGCGCGACTCCTGCGGCTCCGGTGGTCCGGGGGCCGTGTCCGCGGTTCCCGGGTCACCCTCGTAGCGCCGGAGGCAGCGTTCGACGATCTCGACGGTCTCGGCGTGGCCGGCGGACATCCCGAGACCCGCCTGCTCCATGACGAGCACCCGCGACACGCTCGTCATGAGCACCGACAGCGCCAGCGGGGGGAACTCCTCGACGTCGATCCCGTACCGGCCGGCGACACTCGCGATGGCCTCGGCCTGCGCCTTCCGGAAGCGGTCGGCGTAGCGGGCGATCTCCGCGCGCAGTTCCTTGCGGTGGTTGGCCAGCGCGACGAACTCCATCGTCAGCGCCACCGTGGCCGGGTCGGTGCTGTACTCCCACAGGGCCCGCAGCGGCCGTGGGGAGGACAGCGCGCGCGCCTGCGCGTCGAGCCCCTGCTCGGCCCGGCGCCGGAAGAGCTCGAGGAACAACTCGTCCATCGTCCGGAAGTAGTAATGCACGAGCTGGTGCTTGAGGCCGGCCGCCTCGGCGACGCGCCGCGAGGTCACCGCGGCGTAGCCCTCCTCCAGCATGAGGCGCTCCGCGGCGTCGAGCAGGACTCCGCGGTTCCTGGCATCCGGCGCACCGATCCGGCGGCGCGTGGCCATGCGTCTCGCCTCCGACCCGCACCCGGAATGGTGCACTCCTGCCCGTCCCGCCCATGATATCGGCGCCGATCGCCGAGCACGGACCGTTACCGGCCCATTCGGGATGAGTACTTGACAATACTGCCCGCACGCGTATGTACTGTCGTTCTCTGAGATGTAAGTCACATATGAGAAATCTGCGCACTCTGGTTCGCTGCAACCAAGAGTCACGATCTCCTGTTCGACGTTGACGATTCTCACGGCGGCATCGAGGCCGCCGTCCTCGCCATGACGGGCGCCGAGGGCCGCAGGGCGACCAGCGGCCCGGCCCGGTCCGACCTGTGACGGCGCGGGGCCGACGGCCCGCACCGGATCCAGAAAGAGGAGGCAGGATGCGAGCACGGCAAGGGGCCGGTCCATGAACGCGGCCGTGGAGACCCGGCTGCGCCGGCCCCGCCCCGCATGGACCGGTCCGCTGCGGCGGTTCTTGTTCGGTTGGTTGGAGCAGGCGGGGACGCTGTTGGCGATCTCGTTGGAGGGGTTCCGCAAGACCTGGGATGTGCGGCGCTGGTGGGGCGAGTGGCTGGAGCAGTGCTGGTTCATCGCGCGGGTCACGACGTTGCCGGTGATGCTGATCGCGTTGCCGTTGGGCGGCACGATCGCGTTGCAGGTGGGGCAGATCGTCCGGCAGATCGGCGCGGAGTCCGGTACCGGCGCGACGGTGGTGCAGGCGTTGGTGACGCAGGTGGCGCCGATGGCGGCGGCGCTGCTGATCTCCGGGGCGGCCGGGTCGGCGATCACCTCCGACATCGGGTCGCGGCGCATCCGCGATGAGCTGGACGCGATGGAGGTGATGGGCATCAACCCGGTCCACCGGCTGGTGACGCCGCGGTTGTGGGCGGCCAGCACGGTCGGGGTGATGCTGTGCTCGCTGATCATTCTGGCGGGGATCGCCGGGGGGTTCTTCTTCAACGTGGTCCGGGAGGGGGTGACGCCCGGTTCCTACTTCGACGGCGCGACCTCGCTGCTGCAGCTGTCGGATCTGCTGATCACCTTGTTCAAGGCGTGGGTGTTCGGGTTCATCGCCGGCGCGGTGGCCTGCTGGAAGGGCATGACGTGCCGGTACGGGGCCAGCGGCGTCGGCCGCGCAGTCAACCAGGCGGCGGTGGTGGCGGCGATGCTGGTGTTCGCGGCGAACTATGTGATCTCCACCCTCGCCTACACCCTTTTCCCGCCCCGGATCTGAAAGGGGGATGTGATGACCGCGATCGTCCCGTACCGGGCGGCCCGCATCCTGCGCCGCCGGTGGATCCCACGCAACCCCGAGTTCGCCGAGTTCCTGGTCTTCTCCGGCATGGTGCTGCACCACCTGGTGGTCGACATCGCCCGCGGCAAGCACCTGAAGGCCGTGATCCGGCAGGTCAGCGACATCAGCGCCGGGGTCGGCGCGGTCGTGATGGGGCTGGGCATGGTCGTGGTGATCTTCTTCATGTCGTTCTTCACCGGCACCACGGTCGGCCTGCAGGCCATCCCGGGGCTGCAGCGGGTCGGGGTGCAGTCCCTCGCCGGGATCATCGCCAGCTACGCCAACGTCCGCGAGGTGACCCCGATCATCGCCGGGGTCGCGATGGTGTTCCAGCTGGGCGGGTCGTTCACCGCCGAGCTGGGGGCGATGCGGATCTCCGAGGAGATCGACGCCCTGGAGGTGATGGGCATCAACTCGCTGGCCTACCTGGTGTGCACCCGGCTGGCGGCGGCGCTGATCACGCTGGTCCCGCTGTATCTGCTGGCGCTGTTCGCCAGCTTCTTCGCCACCCGGATCATCTCCATCGACTTCTTCGGCATCTCGCCGGGGATCTACGACTACTACTTCCACCTGTACCTGCCGCCGATAGACGTGTTCTACAGCGTCCTGAAGGTGGTGGTGTTCACGGTGATCATCGTTTTGGTGCACTGCTTCCGCGGCTACAACGCCACCGGCGGCCCGGTCGGGGTGGGGATGGCGACCGGGCAGGCGATCCGCGAGTCGATGGTGGCGATCGTGATGGTGAACCTGCTGCTGTCCTACATCTTCTGGGGCAACGGCGGAACAGTGAGCCTGACCGGATGAGGACCGTCGATCTCACCCCCCGCACCCGCCGCCGGTTCGGCGCCCTCGGCGCCGCCCTCCTCACCGCCGCCGCACTCGCCTCCTACCTCGGCGCCCGCGACACCCACCCCGGCTCCACCTATCTGAAGGCGACGTTCGGCCGGGCCGGTGAGGGACTCGACAACCGCTCCGACGTCAAAGTCCACGGCGTCAAGGTCGGCCAGGTCGCCTCGGTGCGCCTCACCGCGGGCGGCCGCGCCAGGGTCACCCTGCGCCTGGACCGCGGTATCCGCGCGCCGGTCACCGCGCAGGCCGCGATCTCGCCGCTGTCGGTCTTCGGCCCCAAATACGTCGACCTGCGGCCGGGTCCGGGCGAGGGGAAAGGGCCGTTCCTGTCCGACGGCGCCAGCATCGCCAAGACCGTCGATCCGCAGGAGTTGACCGATGTGGCGGCGCCGACCATCGACCTGCTCGACGCGCTCGGCCCACGCGACGTCGCCACCATCATGCAGTCCCTGGGGACCGGCCTGGACGGCCGCGGAACCGAGATCGGCGGGCTGGTCGACGACTCGGCCAAGCTGCTCGGCCTGACCGCGCGCCGCAACGACACCATCGGCTCCCTCATCGGCGACGGCAGCGCCCTCGCCCACACCACCGCCCAACACGGCAACGACATCGGCCGGATGGCCGGCGACCTAAACAAGGTCCTGCCCTCCATCACCGGCAACCCCGCCCAGTTCAACAAACTCCTCGGCGGACTGGACGAATCAGCCAACACCCTCAACCAAATCCTCGCGTCCAACCCGGGCGCCGCCGGCCGGATCATCGACTCGGTCTCACCCGCCGCCGGCGTCCTCTACAAGTACCGCAGTTACTTCCCGGACCTGATCAGCAGCAGCGGGTCCATCCTGCTGCAGCTCACCGGTATCGCCACCATTCCCGGTCCCCACGGAACGCTGCTGTCGCGGGTCACCATCCACATCGATCCGAGCAGCGCGCTGTGCGACACGCTGCCCGGGGTCTGCGGGCCGATCGAGCCGGCGGTCCCGAACAAGCCGAACCCGCCGGCGAAGAGGGGGAACTGATGGCCCGCTCACGGGGACGCCGGGCGCGCACGTCGCGCGTGGACCTGCGGTCGGCGCGCAAGTTCGTGGTGTTCGGCATCGTCACGACCATCCTGACCGCCTTCATGGCGTTCCGGATCGTCGGCACGGACCTGGGCTCGGACCTGCGGTTGCGGGCGACGTTCGACGACGTCAGCGGGCTGCGCACGGGCGACCAGGTCAAGGTCGCCGGCACCCCGGTCGGGCGGGTCACCTCGGTGAAGGTCGTCGACGGGCGGGCCGCCGTCGGAATGAAGATCCGCTCGTCGCTGCGGATCCCGGCCGACTCCGCGGCGGTCATCCGGTGGAAGGACCCCATCGGCAAGCGCGAGATCTATCTGGAGACCGGGTCCAGCCGCACCGTGCTGAAGAACGGCCAGCGGCTGACCCGCACGAGGTCGGCGGCCGACCTCGGCACGCTCATCAACGACCTCGGGCCGCTGGTCGGCGGCATCGACGCCGACGAGATCAACAAGATCCTGCAGTCGTTCGCGACCGCGCTGGACGGCAACCAGGACCGGATCAACCAGATGACCGCGAACCTGGCGGCGATGCTGCGGATGCTCGGCTCCCGCAGCGGCACGATCCGCCAGATGATCGCGAACTACAAGACCGTGACGGACGCGCTGTCGGCCCGCGACCGGCAGATCGCGCAGACCATCACCAACCTCACCGACCTCACCCAGGCGTTCGCGCAGGACCGCACCGCCCTCGGCACCGCGACCACCCGGCTGGGGGACATCTCGACCAACCTGGACAAGGTGCTCGGCGGCTCGGCGCCGCAACTCGGCCGGCTGGTGCAGGGCACCGGCGACCTGATGGAGATCGCGCACCGCCGGATGGCCGACCTCGACAAAATGATCAAGAATCTGCCGGCCGCCCTGCAGGCGCTGCTGACCCTGACGGACGGCGGCAAGTTCGTGCGCGGCAACGCCCTGTGCATGAACATCGTGTACACCGACACCTGCCCGTTCCCCGAGAACCTGCCGCCCCCGCCCGCCAGCGGCTCGCGCGCCGCGTCCGCGGGCACGCCCGCGGTCGACCCCAACGAGGCGAAGCTGAGCCCGTCCCAGCAGCAGGTCTTCCAGGCGATGGTCAGGATGGCGTTCCTGGGCGGCCAGAACGGAGCCGCGAAATGAGCCGGTTGAAGGACGCGCTCGCCCGGTCGTTCCGCGACCGCAACCCCGTGGCGATCGCCGCGGTGGCGATCCCGACACTGGCCGCGCTCGTGCTGGCGGTCTACGCCTACGGCACCCTCGGCCTCTTTCAGGGCGGCTACACCGTCAGCGGCGTCTTCTCCGCCACCGGCGGCCTGCAGAAGGGCAGCGAGGTGCAACTCGCCGGCGTCAAGGTCGGCAAGGTCACCGGGATCCGCCCCGACTTCCACCACGGCCACGTCATCGTGACCTGGAAGGTCGACTCCGGCATCAGGCTCGGAACACGCATGCACGCCGACATCCGGCTGTCCAACCTGCTGGGCGGCCAATACGTCCGCCTGTCGGGACCGGTCGCCAGCCCCTACCTGACCTCACTGCCCGACGACCGGCGGCGCATCCCGCTGGAGCGCACCAGCGTCCCCTACTCGCTGACCGGAACGCTCGGCTCCGCCTCGAACATCGCCGGACGGCTGGACGCCCAGTCGGTCGACCGGCTGCTGGGCGAAGCCGCCAAGGTCAAACTGCCCTCCCAACAGGAAACCGCGAAGATGCTGGCGGACCTGCGGACGGTCAGCGCGACACTGAACGACTCCTTCCCGCAGGTCGCCGCCATCATCGCCAACAGCGGCAAGCTCAGCGGCGCACTGGCGTCCAAGGACCGGCAACTCGCGCAACTGCTCGACTACGGCGACAGCCTCCTGAAAGAACTGGTCCAGCGCCGCGACGACCTCGCCGCCGCGCTCGGCAGCGGCAGCCGCGTCGTCAAGACCCTCGACGACACCCTCGCCAAACACCAGAAGCAGCTCAACACCGTGCTCAACGACTTCCACCTCGCCGCCCAGACCCTGACCGGCGACAACCTGCCGTCCATGAACGTCGCCCTCGCCTGGTTCGGCCCCGCCTTCTACGCGCTGGGCCAGGCCGGCAGCCGGGACGGCAGATGGATGGAGGGCGGGTTCGTCGGGTTCGGGCCCGTCCAGCCCGGCGTGGTCGGCCCGCAGCCGAACTTCAACCCGCCCAACTACCCGCTCGTCCCGACGGGACAGAACGGATGAGGCCGCCGAACCGGGCGGCGGCGGCCGCGATGGCGGTCGCCCTCGTCCTCGCCCTGGGCGCGTGCTCGGTCCTCCCGGGCTTGTCGTCCCCGTCCTCCTACCACGTCACCGCCTACTTCACCCGGGCCGTCTCCTTCTACCCCGGCTCCCAGGTGCAGGTCATGGGCGTCAACGTCGGGAAGGTCGACTCGGTCACCCCGGTCAACGGCCAGGTCCGCGTCGTCGCCTCGGTCGACCGGAACGTGCCGCTGCCCGCGACCGCGACCGCCGCCATCGTGCCGCTGAGCCTGATCGGCGAGCGCACCCTGACCTTCAGCCCGGCCTGGCGCCCCGGCCTGGCGCGGCTCCCCGACGGCGCCGTGCTGCGGACCGACCGCACCCAGGTCCCCGTCGAGGTCAACGACGCCCTCAAATCGTTCGGCAAGCTCCTCGACAGCTTCGACCCGGCCAAGGCCGACGCCGCACTCGGCACCGCCGCCGGCAGCCTCAACGGCAACGGCGCCGCCTTCAACCAGGCCTTCCAGCAGGCCGGGCAGCTCGTGAACGACCTCGCCGGGCAGGACAAACAGCTCCTCCAGGTCGCGCAGAACCTCGACCGGCTCGCGAGCATCGTCCGCGGCCGGGAGAAGACGCTCGGCACGCTGGTCACGGACTTCTCCAAGGCCTCGAAGATGCTGGCCGGCGAGCGGGCGAACATCCGGACACTGGTCGAGGCGATCGCCGACCTCGCCAAGCGCGGCGACGTCCTGATCAAGATGCACCAGGACACCATCCCCGCCGACCTGGAACGGACCGCCCAGGTCAGCCTCACCCTCAAAGGAAGCGCCGAGAGCCTCGGCGGCGTGCTGCAGGCGCTGCCCAACTTCGGCTTCCAGTTCGTCAACGCCTACGAACCGAAGGACCGCGCGATCATCCTGCGGGTCACCCTCGACAACTTCGCGCGCTCCTACCTGGCCGCGGTCCTCCGCGAGCCCACCATCGACCGGAACGTGCCGTGCCCCCTCCCGCCCCCCTACTCCAACTGCCAGTAGGAGCCACCGTGAGACCGTTCCTGCTCGCCGGCGCGCTCGTCCTCTGCGGCCTGCTGTGCGGCTGCTCGATCCAGACACTGCACGCGCCCAAGGGACCGCTGTCCCTCACCGCCGACTTCACCGACGTGCAGAACC
The DNA here is from genome assembly GCF_039529375.1 of Actinomadura napierensis. NCBI lineage: Bacteria > Bacillati > Actinomycetota > Actinomycetes > Streptosporangiales > Thermomonosporaceae > Actinomadura > Actinomadura napierensis. The sequence continues at coordinate 295,932 of NZ_BAAAMR010000001.1, read as the reverse complement.
TCGTCACCGGGCACAGCGTCAAGGTCGCGGACGTGGCGGTCGGCTCCGTCACGAAGATCAGCCTGGTCGACACCGGGCAGGGCTACCGGTCGCGGGTCACCATGTCGATCAAGGACGGGGTGCACATCCCGGCCGGGACGACCGCCAAGGTCACCACGACCTCGCTGCTCGGCGAGAACTACGTGCAGCTCCAGCCGCCCCCGGGCCGGGCACTGGACCAGGGCCCCTTCCTCGCCGACCACGCCCGGATCGCCGAGACCACCACCAGCCCCGGGTTCGAGGACATCGTCGGCAAGGCCGCGCCGCTGGTCGGCGCCCTCGCCGACGGCGACGCCCCCGGCCTCGTGAACACCATGGGCACCGCGTTCGCGGGACGCGGCCCCGAGCTCAACGCGATGATCGTCAACGCGGACACGCTGCTGAAGACCTTCGGCGAGCGGCGCGCGGAACTGGGCCGGGCCGTGGACGACCTCGCCGAACTCGGGAGCAGCCTGGCGGCGCACGAGGACTCACTGAAGCGGCTGCCCGGCCGGCTCGCGGACGCCACGAAGCTGCTGGCCGACGACCGGCAGAAGATCCTCACCGCGGTGCACTCGCTGTCCGACCTGGCGCGGACGGTGAACGACACGGTCCTCATCGGCCACACCGACCAGCTCCGCCGGCTCCTCGAGCAGATGGGGCCCACGTTCCAGGTGCTGGCCTCCGACAAGACGAGACTCGGCGATTTGATCAACCGCGTCCAGGAGTTCGTCTCCCGGATGCCGCGGCAGGTCTACAACGGGCAGCTGCTCACCTACCCGGTGCTCGACTTCAACGGGTCGGCGACCCGGGGCGGCGGGCGGTCGCCGTCGTCGCTGGCCGACCTCGTCCGGATGCTGGGGCCGCAGCGATGACCCGCCGGATCAGGGTCAACCTGGCGGTGTTCACGCTGCTCGCCCTCGTCCTGACGGTGTGGGCGGTGCGCAACGTGCTCGGGTTCGACCCGTTCTCGCGCCCGTACGCAATCAGCGCGCAGTTCTCCGACTCGCGCGGGCTCCAGCCCGGCTTCGACGTGACCTATCTCGGCGTCGCCATCGGCAAGATCCACTCGGTCCGGCTGGAGGGGACGACGGTCGTCGTCCGCCTCGCCATCGACAAGGGCCGGCAGGTCCCGCAGGGCGTCACCGCCACCGCCGCGCTCAAGTCCGCCATCGGCGAACCGTACGTCGACCTGGAGCCCGCCGGCGGCCGGGCGAACGCGCCCGCGATGCGCCCCGGCGACGTCATCCCCCGGTCCAGGACGAGCGTCAGCGAGAGCTACGGCGACCTGTTCGCGTCCGTCACCAAGGCCATCAACGGGCTGAACCCGGAGAACCTCAAGATCGTCACGCGGGAGCTGGCGCAGGGGCTGGACGGGCGCGGCGACACCCTCCGGCTCACCGTCGACGGCGCCTCCCAACTCGCCCGCACCTTCGCCGGCAACACCGGCACCCTCGACAGCCTGATCACCAATCTCGGCACGCTGACGGGCGTGCTCGCCGGCAAGCGCGCCGACCTCGCCACCGGGATCGCCAGCACCGCCGACGTCACCTCCGCGCTCGCGGACGTCGACGACTCCCTCGCCCGGATCCGCGACACCACCCCCGACCTGCTGACGCGGACCGCGAAGCTGCTGCGCGAGTCGAAACCCGCCGCCCAGTGCATGCTCGGCGCGCTGGGCGGGGCGCTGCCGTCGCTGCTGACACCCGGCAACGTCGACGCCCTCTCCAGAGGGCTGCAGTGGTCGCCGCAGCTGGCGTCCGCCATGAGGGGCGTCATCACCTTCGTCAACGGCAAGCCGAACCTCAACCTGAGGTTCATCCTCACGCTGACCCCGGTCAAGTCGGCGATCGAGTACCGCGACCTCACCCCGCTGCCCACGATCCCGGCCATCCCGACCTGCCCGGGGGTCGATCTGCCCCGCCGGCAGATCCCGCCGATGAAGAAGACCGAGACGGCCGCGACCACCCGACCGGACGCGCAGGCCACCGCCACCACCCCGGCCGGGATCACGGCCCGCAACACCGCGGGCGGCACGCACCACGACCCCGAGTGGTGGCTCATCTACGTCCCGCCGGTCGTGGCGGGCCTGGTGCTGCTGCGCGTCGCCATGAGCATGCTCGGGCTGGCCTGGCGCCGGCCCTGGAGGAGGAGAGGCCAGTGACAGCCAAGGCATCCGGCACCCGGACGGCCGACGACGACGCCCCCGCCGTCCACGAGTACGACCGGACCTACGTCATCGTCAGGACGAAGGGCAAACGCAAGGCCACCGAGCGCCAGGACCCCGAGGCACCGTCGGACGAGCCGACGGACGAGTCGGCAGACGAGCCGGACGACGCAGAGCCACCGGACGACGCAGAGCCAAAGGACGCGGAGCCGGACGACGCGGAGCCGAAGACCAAGGAGTCGAAGACCAAGGAGTCGAAGACCAAGGAGCCGAAGGACGCGGAGCCGGAGAAGCGGCGGGCGCGCCGGTCCCGGCCGGTCGCTCCGGCGCCCGCCGGCCGGAGGATCCCCAAGATCGCGCCCGAGGTGTGGGCCGCGTCCCTCGCGAGCAGGACGGCCGTCACGGTGAGCCGCCGCAGGTCCGTGACGGCGCGGATCCTGGCGATCGTGCCCCTCGTCGCCCTGGTGGCCGTGACCGTGCTCCTCTACACCGTCTGGCAGGGGAAGGACGACCTCTCCAAGGACGCCCAGCAGCGGCGCAGCCTCGCCGGCAGCGCCGGCAAGGTCGCGAGCGTCTTCTTCAACTGGGACTACCAGCACATGTCCCAGTCGTTCGCCGCGAAGTACCCGCTGCTCACCAAGGCGGCCGCCGACGCCATCCGGCCGACGGCCGCCACCCTCACCAGCTACTTCACCGCCAACAAGGTCAGCTCCAAGGCCGCCATCACCGGCATCTATCCGGGGGAGGTCAAGAACCGTGCGGCGAACGTCATGGTCGTCATCAACACCAAGGTGACGACGGACAAGACCGTCCAGAGCAACACCGGCGCCACGGTCGCCCTCAGCATGAAGCTCGTCTCGGGCAAGTGGCTGGCCGGTAATATCACTCTGCTGAGCCAAGGGGTGGAATCCGCGACCGACGAGAACGGCAAGCCGCTCTCCGGCGGCACCGGCTCCGGACTGCCGGGCGCCCTTCCCTCGGCTCGACCGGCGCAGTGACGTGCGCGGCCCGGGGGCGGGTGCCGCCGCGCGCCGGCGTCACCGAGGCGCAACCGAAGTCGGCTTCCCGGCCCCGATCGGGCCGTTCGCTGTGAGAGGGACTGATGCGCACGCATGGGTGGCGGGGGAATCCTCCTCGCGACGACGACGAGGCCCGGCGCAGGATCATCGAGGCCATGATCCGGTGCGTGGACCGGTACGGCGCGCGCAAGACCGGCTTCACCCAGGTCGCGGAGGAACTTGGCGTCACCCGGGCGACGGTCTACCGGTACTACCGCAACATCGAGGACCTGATGAAGGCCACGGGGTTCGCCGCCGCCGCCGAGTTCGAGGCGCGGATGGCGGCCGACATCGAGTCCCTGACCGATCCGGTCCACATCATCGTCGAGGTCTTCGCCCGCGCGGTCGAGCAGCTGCCGCGCGAACCCTACGTCGGGATGGTCTTCATCGCGGGTCATGCGACCGGTCTGGGCTCCGACATCCTCTCGCCCGGCGCCCTCGCCGAGATGAAGACCTTCCTGCGGCGGTTGAACATCGACTGGGCCGCCCTCGGCTACGACGACGACGAACTCGGCAGCCTCGCCGAACTGTTCATGCGGCTGCTGTACTCCTACCTCTCCGTGCCGGAGGCCACCATCGGCGATCCGCGCCCGTTCCTTCGCCGCTGGCTCCAGCCGATGCTGCTCGCCGGGTCCCGGCGGACGTCCGGAGCGGGCCTCAATCCTGCAGTGAATCCTCGCTGACCAGGGGATCGTGGGCACGGCCGGCGATGAACAGCATGGCGATGAGGGCCGCCGCCACGGCGCAGATCCCGACGATGAGGTAGCCGACCGAGTAGGCGCCGCCGAGGGCGTGGAAGGCGGTGTCCTTCAGCGGGTTGAACGGCACTTTCGTCCCGTCGGGAAGGGTGATCGTGGCGGGCACTCCGTTGGCTCCCAGCGGGCCCGAGTTGACGGCGCCGATCGCACTTTCGACCGCCTGCCGCTGGCTTTCCGGGGTGCTCGCCGCGGAGGCGTTGAACTTCTGCAGGGCCGCTGACAGGGCCGGGTTGGCGGCGACCTTCGCGCTGATCTCGTCGGCCGCGCGGCTGAGCGCGATGGCGCCGACGACGGCCGGGCCGAGGGTGAAGCCGAAGTCGCGCAGCAGGCTCGCCCAGCCGGCGGCCATCCCGGCGAGGTGGTTGGGGACGGTGTTGATGACCACGGCGGTGACCGCCGTGAGCGCGAACGCGACGCCGGCGCCGGCGATGACCAGCGGCGGGAGGAGGACGCCGATCGAGTGGTGCTCGATGGAGACCGACGCCATCCAGAAGTCGCCGGCCGCGATGAGGAGCAGGCCCGCGCCGAGCACCCACTTGGGGTTGTACCGCTCGATCAGGCGCGAGGCGATCGGCACCTGGATCAGCGCGGACACGCCGTTGAAGACCACGAAGGCGAGCGAGGCAGAAAGCGGGGTGAAGCCCTGGATGGCCGTCAACCGGATGCTCGTGATGTAACCGGTGCCCAGGTAGGCGAACATGCCGACCACGGTCGCGCCCGCGGCGATGGAGAAGCTGCGGTTGGCGAAGAGGTCCATCTGGAGCAGGGGAGACGCGGAGCGGCGCTCGACGGCGACGAAGAGCGCGCCGAAGACGACGGTGCATCCGAACCCGGCGAGGACCTCCGCGCTTCCCCAGCCGCTGGTCGGTCCCTGGATGACCGCGAAGAGCAGGCCGAGGACCGACAGCGCGATGGTGATCTGGCCCGGCCAGTCGAAGGCCCGCCCCTCCGGTGCGGAGGAGTCCTGCGCGACCGTCGCGGCGAGGACCGCGGCGGCGACGGCGAGCACGGCCACCGCGATGAACGTCCACTTCCAGCCGGCGTTGGCGTTCGAGCCGAAGCCCCATTGCGCGGTGACGCCGCACACGACCGGTGACACCACGCTGCCCATCGACAGCGACGCCGCCCAGACGGACAGGCCCCGGGCCCGTGCCCGGGCGGTGTGCGTGCCTGCGGCCACCATGGCCAGCGTGGTCGGGATGACCGCGGCGGCGCCGATGCCGGCGAGGATCTGCCCCGTCCACATCACGGCCAGGCGGGTGCCGTGGGAGGTTCCGGTCCCGGGCGTCAGGACGCACACCAGGAAGCCGGCGGCCACGAGCACGGCGCCGCCCACGAGCAGCCGGCGGCGCCCGAACATGTCGCCGAGCAGCCCGAAGGTGAGCTCCAGGACGGTGACGGGCACCAGGAAGGCGTCGGTGATCCAGGTCAGTTCGGACGCCGAGGTGCCGAAGTCCAGCTGGAACAGGCCGTTGAGGCTGGCCGGGACGGTGAGCGCGAACTGCGCCATGAAGACGCAGAACGCGGCGGCGAGCAGGGTCCCGACCGCGAGTCCCGGACGCGGACGGGCGGTGCCGGCGGAAACCGGAGTGGGGACGGACGGGGCGACGGCTTCGCCGGCCTCGATCGAGGGGTTCTCCATGGCTGGTTCCTTTCGTCGCGCTGGAGCGCGACGGGTGAGGGGTGCGGCCGTGGCCGGGTGGGAACGGTCAGCAGCGCCCCGGAGCTGCGGACCACCCGGCACAGGCGGGGGCGGCCGGCGGAGAGAGGAAGGGAGCGTCGAGGGTCAGTGCCCGGGGTTCGGTGTGATGACGAAGTTGCTGAAGCCGCCGTGGCGGACCTCGATGTTGTTCATCGCCTGGTTCACGTCGTCGAGGGGGAAGACGTGGTGCCGCAGCGGCGAGAGGTCCAGCGAGCCCGCCCCGACCATGTCGGCCATGTGCTGGCCCTCGCCGGCGGTGAACCAGACGGACCCCCGGACGGTCTGGTCCATGTCCATCATCCGGTGCAGGTCGAGGGGCACCTCGCCGGCGACGGCCCCGATGTTGACCGCGACGCCGCCGCGGCTCAGCGCGCGCACTCCCTGCTGGAGGGTCTCGTGGGGCGCGCCCGGCCCGAGCGCGTCGATGTAGACGTCGACCCCGGCCCCGCCGGTGCGCTCCGCGATCCACTCGTCGACGGGGCCGTCCAGCAGCGAGTGCAGCCGGAACCGCCCGGGGGCGAGCTTGTCGATCTCCTCGAGGAGTCCGCGGTCGCGTCCGGTCCCGTACAGGGTGGTGATCCCGAGCGCCGGCGCGAGCAGGGCCGCGGCGATGCCGAGCGTTCCGGTGATGCCGTTGACCAGGACGCTGCGTCCGGGCCCGGCCCCGGCCTTGCGGAGCGCGGAGTACATCGTGCCGAGGTAGCCGAAGCGGGCGGCGGCCTCGAAGGAGAGCGAGGCCGGAATCTTCACCAGCGACCGCGACGGCGCGATCATGTAATCCGCCAGGCCGCCCTGGTACCGGTCGAGCAGCCCCATCGAGGTGGCGGAGAACCCGAAGTAGCCGGAGAAGGCGAAGCTCGCGCACTGGACCAGCCGCCCCTCCCGGCAGGCGCGGCACCCGCCGCAGGAGCGGCCCGGGTTGACGTAGACGCGGTCCCCGACCGAGAAGCCCTCGACCGCGGGCCCGACCTCCTCGATCACGCCGGCCGGGTCCAGGCCGAAGATCGCCGGAAGCGTGGGCAGGGGGTTCATGGGGAACCAGGTCGTCCAGTTGCTCAGGATGTTGGCGAGGTTCGGCACGATGTTCACCGCCCGCACGGCGACCAGGACGTCCGCCGGGCCGGGGACGGGAACCGGTACCTCTTCGAGCCGCATGGGACGGCCGACCTCGTGGAGTCGCGCGGCGCGCATGGTCCTGGTCACGATGAGCTGCTCCTTCGCAGAGAACGGGGTGGTGGGCGCTCGCGGGTCCGGCCGCGCCGGGGTCGCCGAGACCCCGTCGCGCCGGGCGGCGCCGTTCGCGCGGGCTGCGCCCGGGTCAGCGGGCGTGGCCCATGAGGACGACGAAGATGGTGGCCGGCCTGTCGGAGGGGACGCGCCAGGCGTGCCGGGTGGCGTTCTGGATGACGAGGTCGCCGGGGTGAAGCGTCGTGGTGGCGCCGTCGTCGAGTTCGAGGACGACGGTGCCGTCCAGGACCACCACGTAGTCCACCGTCGGGGTGGTGTGCATGCCGGGCGCGTCGGGTTCGAAGAGATCCGCGAGTCCGGGGTTGTGCTTCACGTTCTCGGCCGCCGCCGCCACGGGGTCGAAGGCAGGATCCCCGAAGACGCTGTCCGGGGGGAAGGTGACCGTCATCGCGATCGTCTCTCCCGGGCCCGGCACGAAGCTCGCCGGCGGTTCGCCAGGGCCGTCGGCCCGGGGGACCGGGGGCGCTCCGGTGGTCCACACCAGCGAGTGGGCGAACCCCGGAGTGTGCCGGTAGGGCACCTGCCGCAGTTCCCCGTCGTTGCTGATCACCGAACGCCCGGTGCCGCTGACGGCGGTGACGACTCGACGCACCATGGTCTCTCCTTTCGAGAGGCGTCAGGCCTCTTCGAACTTCCGCTGCCACTCTTCGACCGTCATGAACGTGGGGTCGGCGCGGCAGATCCGTTCCGTCTCGGCCCAGATCTCGCCGTCAGGACGGCCGAGGTCCAGCGGGTCGCCGTGCGGCTGCGCCACGTACCACGGCGTGTCGAGGTAGACCTCGACGGTGTTGTCCTCGATGTCGGAGAAGTAGATGGACAGCGCGTTGCCGTGGTTGAGCCCGCGCAGGTTCGTCGCACCGGCGGCCTCCGCGCGCCGCCGGCTCTCCCGCAGCGCGTCCAGGTCCTTGACCTTGAAGGAGATCTGCATGACGGTGCTCGGGTCGTTCGCGCCGCGGCCGGAGGCGAGCGCCAGCTGGTGGTGCTGCCGGGGACTGCCCGACATGAAGGCGATGGTGAAGGGCATGGTGTGGCCCTCGCCCCGGTCGGTCACCTTCATCCCGAAGACGCCGGAGTAGAACGCGACCATGGCGTCGAGATCGCGGCAGAAGACCCCGAAGTGGGAGAGGACCGGACCGGTCTCCGTACTGGTTTGAGACATGTGTGCTGTTCCTGTCGTGGATCTGTGCCGCCGGCTCAGCGCTGGCCGTCGTGGACGGAGACCGCCTCCTTGGCCAGGCCGCCCAGGCGGGAGTGCACCCTGCCGCCATCGGCCATGACCAGCCCGAACAGGATCTCATTGGGCCGCGGAGCGTCCTGGACGCCGACCTCCATCACGTTGTAATGACTGCGGACGTAAGCGGCATGGACGTAGTGCAGCGGCACCATCAGCCGGTAGCCGGTGGCCGCCACGGCCTTCGCGGAGGGCACGATGGCCTTCGGTTCGCCGAGGACGGCGCGCATGCCCCAGCCTCCGGCCTCGTGCCACACGGCGCCGTGCTCCAGTTCCCCGTTCACGCCGACGATGGCCGCCTTGCCGTAGGCCTCCACCCGGCCGGTACCGCCGAGCGCGTCGACCAGCTCGCCGGCGAGCTCGGACCCGAGCGGTCTGAGCGCGGCCATGAAAGGGGTGAGGTCCTCGACGTACCGGCCGGCGTAGGGGTTGGCGACCACCGCGGTCGCGGCGGCCAGCCGCAGCGGCCGCTCGGCCGCGGGCCCGAACTCATGGAAGACCGTCTCGACGGTGAGCCCGCGCTTGCGGACCTTCACCGGCTCGCCGCCGGTCTCCTCGGCGCGCGCGGTCATGCCTGCTGCGCCACCGGGTTGCGGAGGACGCCGATCCCCTCGATCTCCACCTCGACGACGTCCCCGGGCTTCATGAAGCGGGGAGGCTTGCGGCTGAAGCCCACGCCGGCGGGGGTGCCGGTGACGATCACGTCTCCGGGGCTGAGGGTGAAGATGGTCGAGGCGTAGGCGATGAGCTGCGGGACGTCGAAGATCATCTGGCCGGTGTCCCCGGACTGGACGACCTCGTCGTTCAGCCTGGTCTCCAGCTTGAGCACCTGTCCGGGCGCGATCTCGTCGCCGGTGACCATCCAGGGGCCGAACCCGCCCGTGGACTCGAAGTTCTTGCCGGCGGCGATCTGCTTGGCGTGGAACTGGAAGTCGCGCACGGACGCGTCGTTGTAGCAGCTGTAGCCGGCGACGTGGTCCCAGGCCGACTCGGCGGGGATGTCGCGTCCGCCGCGGCCGATGATGACGGCCAGCTCGCCCTCCCAGTCCAGGCTCTCCGAGGCCTTGGGCCGGATGATCGGCTGCCCGTGGGCGACCTGGGAGCGCCACACCCGCAGGAACACGGGCGGGAACTCCGAAAGCTCGCGCTTCAGGCCCGCGGCGACGGCCTCCTGGTGGTGGTCCATGTAGTTGCGGACGCTGCACACGATCTTCTCCGGGCGGGGGATCACCGGCAGCAGGGTGACCTCGCTCAGGGGGACGGCGGTGCCCTGCGCGATGAGGGCGTCGCGCTTCGCGTAGTCCGCACTCCCGACGAAGGACGCCAGCGTCGGGTGGCCGCTTGCGTCGGTCAGGTCGATGACGGTGTCGTCGACCACGGCGCCGAAGCGCTCCTGATCGGCGTGGCGGTAGGACGCGAGCTTCATGACGACTCCTCGGGAGACGGATCGTGGCTTCCTCGGCGACCGCGAGCTGCGGCTTCTCCGGATGCTACGACATTTTGTGCACAAGATGAAGTCCATGCACACTTGATCAGTCACCCCGCTGTGACCAGCGGCATTAGCCGGCGACCCGGTTTTCATGCATAGAATCCAGTTATGAGCAGCGTTACGGCATCGCCGCCCCTGGTCGACCAGGCGGCAGATCGGTTGCGCCAGGACCTGCTGTCGGGCGTCCACGAGCCCGGCTCCAAGCTCAAGGTCGAACTGCTCCGGACCCGCTACGGCTACTCCAGCAGCCCGCTGCGGGAGGCCCTGAACAGGTTGACGCAGGAGGGCCTCGTCGTCGCCGACCAACGGCGCGGCTTCCGCGTGGCCCCCATGTCCGCGGAGGACTTCGCGGACATCACGCGACTGCGCCTCCTACTCGACCTCCAGGCGCTCGAGGAGTCCATCGAGCACGGCGACGACGAGTGGGAGGTCCGCTCGGTCTCCGCGTTCTACCGGCTCCAGAAGATCGAGGCCCGGCTCCCCGAGGGACCGCTGGTGCTCAACGCCGAATGGAGCGCTCGGCACAAGGACTTCCACATGGCCCTACTGTCGGCCACGCCCTCGCCGAGGCTGCTCGGGCTCTGCTCCAACCTCTTCGATCAGGCCGAGCGCTACCGGAGGTTCTCCGCCAAGTACCGGACGGAGCGCAGGGCCAAGTCCGACGAGCACCAGGCGATCCTGGACGCGACCGTCGAGCGCAACAAGACGGAAGCCGTCACGCTCCTGACGAACCACATCGTCCGTACGCGGGAAAGCGTGGCCGCCATCCAGCGGCAAAGGGACGCCGCCGAACAAAGCGCCAGCTGACTTTTTCGCCGACGGTGCGCCGCAGGTCGTCGGGGACGAACTGCGGCGCCGCATCGTCACCGGCCCAAGATCTCGCGGACCCAGGCGTCGTCCTCGCCGAGACGCGGCGGGGCGAGCCGGTAGGCGGGCGGGGTCGCGGTGAGCCGGATCGGGTTGGCGACCTGGGCGGCGGGGCGGTCCCGGCGCGGGTCGTCCACCTGAACGGCGGGTGCGAGGCCGAGCCGGGTGCCGAGGTCGAAGGCCTCGGCCAGGTCGTTGATGGGGCCGCACGGCACGCCGGCGTCGGAGACGGCGGTGAACCATTCGTCGGCGGTCCGGGTCCGCAGCGTCGCCGAGAGCGCTTCGACGAGGGTTTCGCGGTTGGCGACGCGGTCGGTGTTGGTGGCGTAGCGGGGATCGGCGGCCAGGTCCTCGCGGCCGAGAACGGTGCACAGGGCGCGGTACTGGCGGTCGTTGCCGGCGGCGATCACGATGGCGCGGTCGGCGGCCGGGAAGACCTCGTAGGGGACGATGCTGGGGTGGCGGTTGCCCATCGCCTTCGGCACCGCTCCGGCGGCGACGTAGGCGGACGCCTGGTTGGTCAGCGCCGACAGCAGCGAGGACAGCAGTGACACTTCCACGTGCTGGCCCTCGCCGGTGCGGTCGCGGTGCCGGAGCGCGGCGAGGATGCCGGTGGCGGCGTGCAGGCCGGTGATGACGTCGACGAGCGCGACACCGGCCTTGGTGCCCTCGCCGCCGGGCTCGCCGGTGACGCTCATCAGCCCGCCGACGGCCTGGGCGATGAGGTCGTAGCCGGGCAGGTCGGCGCCTTTGCCGGGGCCGAACCCGGTGATGGAGCAGTAGACGACCGCGGGGTTCAGTTCCCGCGCGTGCTCGTAGCCCAGGCCGAGCCGGTCCATGGCGCCGGGCCGGAAGTTCTCGATGATGACGTCCGCGCGGGCGACCAGGCGGCGGGCGACATCGCGCTCCGACCCGTCGCGCAGGTCGAGGGCGATCGACCGCTTGTTGCGGTTGACGGCGAGGAAGTAGGTGGCGTCCCCGTCCGCCGAGTGGGGCGGACCCCACGAGCGGGTGTCGTCGCCCGCGCCGGGCCGCTCGATCTTGACGACGTCGGCGCCGAGGTCGGCCATCAGCATCGTGGCGTACGGCCCGGCGAGCACCCGGCTGAAATCGGCGACCAGCAGCCCCTCCAGCGCCCCGCTGCCCATGCGCACCCCTCCTTGGATCTGGATATTGGATCCAATTGTAGACTGCCGGGTATGACGACTTCACCGCGGCACCAGCCGGTGCACCCCACCGCCCTGTTCGGCATCGACGGGCTCCTCAGCGACGAGGAACGCGAGATCCGCGCGACCGTCCGCCGGTTCTGCGACACCGAACTGCGCCCGCACCTGCCCGAATGGTTCGACGAGGGCCACCTCCCGGCGCGGGAGCTGGCCCAGCGGCTCGGCTCCCTCGGCGTGCTCGGCATGCACCTGGAGGGCTACGGCTGCGCCGGGATGGGCGCGGTCTCCTACGGGCTTGCGTGCCTGGAGCTGGAGGGCGCTGACTCCGGGCTGCGCAGCCTGGTGTCGGTGCAGGGTTCCCTCGCCATGTTCGCGATCTGGAAGCACGGCAGCGAGGAGCAGAAGCAGCAGTGGCTGCCGGCGATGGCGCGCGGCGAGGCGATCGGCTGCTTCGGCCTGACCGAGCCCGACTTCGGGTCCGACCCGGCCGGGATGCGGACCCGGGCCCGCCGCGACGGCTCCGACTGGATCCTGAGCGGCACCAAGATGTGGATCACCAACGGATCGATCGCCGACATCGCGGTCGTGTGGGCCCGCACCGACGACGGCATCCGCGGCTTCCTGGTCCCGGCCGGCACGCCCGGCTTCCAGACCCGCGACATCGACCGCAAGCTGTCCCTGCGCGCCAGCGTCACCAGCGAACTCGTCCTGGACGAGGTCCGGCTGCCCGCCGAGGCGATGCTCCCGCAGGCCCGCGGCCTGTCCGGGCCGCTGAGCTGCCTGAACGAGGCCCGCTTCGGCATCGTGTTCGGCGCCATCGGCGCCGCCCTGGACTGCCTGGAGGCCACCATCGACTACGTCGGCCAGCGCCAGGTGTTCGACCGGCCGCTCGCCTCCTACCAGCTCACCCAGCAGAAGCTCGCCGACATGGCGCTGGAGACCGGCAAGGCGCTGTTGCTGGCCCTCCACCTCGGCCGCCTCAAGGAGGCGGGCACGATCACGCCCGAGCAGGTCAGCGTCGGCAAGCTCAACAACGTCCGCGAGGCCATCGAGATCGCCCGCACCTGCCGCACCCTGCTGGGCGCCAACGGCATCACCCTGGAGTACCCGGTGATCCGCCACGCCACCAACCTGGAGTCGGTGCTCACCTACGAAGGCACGTCCGAGGTCCACTCCCTGGTCATCGGCCGCGCCCTCACCGGCACGTCCGCATTCCAGTGACCGCGGCGCGTGGTGTTCCGTCCTGGGGACGGAACACCACGCGCCACACCTCAGGTGTGGTGGGCGGGGAGGATGGTGCGGGGGATGGGGCCCTTGTTGCGTTGGCCGCTCTGGGTCTCCTCCCAGGCATGGGCGAGGATGCCGATGCTGCGGCTGAGGACGAACAGCCCGCGCGCCAGCGGCGCGGGAAAGCCCAGTTCGGCGTAGATGATGGCGGTGGCCCCGTCGATGTTCATCGGGACGGGCCTGTCCCGACCCTCGGCGAGGAGGGCCTCCACGGACTCGCCGGCGCGGAGGTGGTCACCGGGCACGACACCGTCGCGGACGGCGTCCCGGACGAGGGCGAGGAGCGGGTCGCGGCGGGGGTCGCGGGGATGGAAGCGGTGGCCGAAGCCGGGCAGGTAGCGGGGCCAGGCCGCGATGGTCTGCTCGGCCGCCGTGCGCAGGTCCAGGCCGCCGGCCTCGCGCCGGAGGACGTCGTCCAGGAGCCGGACGCACTGCTCGCCCGCTCCGCCGTGCGCGTCGCCGAGGGTGTTGACGGCGCTGGCGACGGCGTTGTTGAGGCCGACGCCGCAGGTGGCGGCCATGCGGGCGATGGCGATGGAGGGGGCCTGCGGGCCGTGGTCGACGGCGGCGACGAGGGCCGCGTCGAGGAGGGCGGACTGGCGGGCGGTGGGCAGGTCGCCGCGCAGCATCAGCCAGATCATGGACGTCAGGCCGGTGGTGCCGATGAGGTCCTGGACGGGGCGGCCGCGCAGTTCGATGACGCCGGGTTCCATGCGGGAGATGGCGGTCGACCACCAGGCCGCGACGGCGCCTGTCGGGTCGATGTCGTTCACGGGAGCCTCCTGCGCTGGGCTGTCGGTCATGGGGTGACGGCGCTGTCGGCCTGCCCGCTCCAGCGGTGCGCGAGGGCGGCGCGTTCGGCGTTCTGCTGGCCGAGCAGGGGCGGGGGAGCGGTGGGGCGCAGCGGTTCGCCGTCGTGCAGGACGCCGCCGCCGGCGACCTTGAGGACGCGCTCGGAACCGTCGGGGAACGGGAGTTCGGTGAAGAAGCCGCGGTGTTCGAGCTGGTCGAGCTCGACGGCTTGGGGGACGGTGGCGACGCGGGCGGCGGGGACGCCGGCGGGGCTGAGGATCTGCTCCCATTCGCGGGCGGTGCGGCGGCGCAGGCTGAGGTTGAGCTCCCCGGTGAGTTCGTCCCGGTGAAGCTTGCGCTGCTCCCGGTCGGTGAACCGCGGGTCGGTGAGGAGGTCGGGCCGGTCGAGCAGGTCGCACAGCGTCTCGAACTGCTGCTGGCGGTTGGCGGCGATGTTGAGCGGGCCGTCGGCGGCCTCGAAGGTGCCCGAGGGGGCCGCGGTGGCGTTCTGGGTGCCCATCGGTTCGGGCGGGACGCCGCTGACCAGGTAGTTGGAGATCGCCCAGCCCATGGCCGAGACCGCGGACTCCAGCATGGAGACGTCGAGGAACGTTCCTTCTCCGGTGTGGGCGCGGCCCGCGAGGGCGGCGGAGATGTGCAGCGCGGCGGTCAGCCCTCCCACGGTGTCGCAGACGGGGAAGCCGACGCGCAGGGGCGCGGTCTCCTTGGTGCCGGTGATGCTCATCATCCCGGACAGGCCCTGGATGATCTGGTCGTAGGCGGGCGCCTGGCTCATGGGCCCGGTCTGGCCGAAGCCGGAGATGGCGCAGTAGACGAGCCCGGGGTTCAGTTCGCGCAGGCGGGGCCAGCCGAAGCCGAGCCGGGCGAGGACGCCGGCGCGGAAGTTCTCCAGGAGCACGTCGGCGCCGCGCACCATGTCCTCGAAGTCGGCGCGGTCGGAGGCGTCCTTGAGGTCGATCTCGACGGACTTCTTGCCCGCGTTCTGCGCCAGGAACGAGGCGCCGATACCGGAGCGGTTCAGGTCGACGTCGGGGCCGAGGTGCCGGGCGAGGTCCCCCTGCCCCGGAACCTCGATCTTGACGACCTCGGCTCCCAGCAGCGCCAGCTGGTAGCTGCAGTACGGGCCGGCCAGCACGTTGGTCAGGTCGAGGACCCGGATGCCGCTGAGCGGTCGCTTGGGCATGCGCATTGCTCCTTCAGATCACGGCGGGTGCCCGGTGCGCGGGTCAGCGCGCGGGGCTGAGCGGGTGGTCGAAACCGCGTTCGGACATCTCCGCGGCCACCTCGCGCAGGTCCGCGGCGCACTGCTCGACGACGTCGTCGGGGAAGCGGACGGTGGGGCCGCTCAGCGACAGTGCGGCGACGACCGTGCCGGAGCGTCCGAGGACCGGGACGGCGACGGCGGACAGCCCGTCCTCGCGCTCGCCGTGGCTGGCGGCCCAGCCCCGGTGCGCCGCCTCGTCGATCCATTCGCGCAGCCGCTTGACGTGGCCCTCCCCGTAGGGGGAGCTGACGGCGATCCGCTTGAGGAGGGCGTCGGGGGCGTCGCGCAGGAGGGCCTTGGACGAGGCGCCGGCCCAGAGGGGGAGCTCGTCGCCGATGTGGACGACGTGGCGCAGCGGCTGCGGGCTCTCCTGCTGGGCGACGCAGACCCGGTAGATGTCGCGGAGCATGTAGAGGTTGACGGTCTCGCGGCGGCGCGCGCCGAGGTCGCGCATGAACTTGCGGGTCTCGGGGGGCAGTTCCCAGCTGCTGCGGGCCAGGTGGGCCCAGCGCCAGAGGCCGGGGCCGGGCAGGTAGCCGTTGGGCGCCGCCCACAGCAGGCCGTTCTGCTCGAGCGTCTGCACGAGCCGGATGACCGTCGTCTTGGCCAGCCCGGTCGCCTCGACGATCTCGCGGATCGAGATCACCGGACGGTCCTCGCCGAGCAGCGACATGATCTCGACGGCGCGCTGGACGCTGCGGACGCCCTGGGCGTCGGACGCCGGCTCGGCGCCGGGCTT
Organism: Actinomadura napierensis; assembly: GCF_039529375.1. Classification (NCBI taxonomy): domain Bacteria; kingdom Bacillati; phylum Actinomycetota; class Actinomycetes; order Streptosporangiales; family Thermomonosporaceae; genus Actinomadura; species Actinomadura napierensis. The sequence continues at coordinate 280,125 of NZ_BAAAMR010000001.1, read as the reverse complement.
GTTCGCTGGGCTCACTGGTCCTCGATCTCCCCGATATCGGCGGTAACGTCCGGAAAGCTTGGCGTACTTCGTTCGGCCGCGGATGCGGAACGGCGGGCCGGCGCGGGGCCGTCCCGGCGCGGCCGGGAATGGCTCGTACGTTACACGCAGTCCATACAGCGGTCTAGTTGGACCGTCAGTCGGTCTTATAGGGCGATCGCGGGAAGTTTCGGCTCCGCCCTTCCTCTGGTGAGCCATGTCACCTATAACTAACTCACTGGTTCGAACATTAGGGAACGCGCCGGGAGGTGGTGCAGGCGCATGACGGGGCGTTCCGGGGAGATGGCGGCCTCAACTTTCTCCCGGAGGGCCCTTGTCAGCGCTCGCCGCCGCCCCGTACGTTGGCCCGAAGTCCGCACGATGGCACTAAGAGTCCGCTTAGCGGATCGGGAGGAACGGATGCTGGAAGCGGTGCTCGCGGCAGCGGCCGAGGGCGAGCGGGTGCAGGCGGCGGCATTGGTCGGCGGCCGGTGGACGTCCGAAGGCCCGCAGAACGAGCGCATCGGGCCGTACGCGCGCAGGCCGGTCAGCCACGCCCCCGCGGCGGGCCCCGGCGACGTCGAGGCAGTACGCGACTATGCGCGCGCTTCCGCCCGTACCGTGGCGAGGCTGGCACCGGCCTCCCGGGCCGAGGTGCTGGAGCGGGCCTCGCGCGCCGCCGCCGAGAACCGCGACGGCCTCGCCCGCCTGCTCGCCCTGGAGCTGGGAAAGCCGCTCAAGGACGGGCGCGGTGAGATCGACCGGGTCGCCGACACGTTCGCGGTGTGCGCCGCCGAGGCGCGGCAGATAGGCGGGGACAACCTGCCGGTCGCCGGATGGGCGCGCGGCACCGGCAACACCGCCTTCACCTACCGGGCCCCGGCCGGCGTCGCCCTGGCCATCACACCGTTCAACGCGCCCGCGAACCTGCTCGCGCACAAGCTGGGCGCCTCGTTCGCGGCCGGCAACACGACGATCGTCAAAGCACCACCTCAGGCACCCGCCGTGTCCACGGCGATCGTGGCGTTGCTGATCGAGGCCGGGATGCCGTACGAGGCCGTCCAGCTGCTGCACGGGGACGGTTCCGTGGGCGCCGCGCTGTGCGCGGCGGACGAGGTCGCCGTCATCAGCTTCACCGGCAGCGCCGCTACCGGGAACGCGGTGGCCCGGGCGGCCGGGGCCAAGCGCCTCGTGCTGGAGCTGGGCGGCAACGCCGCGACGATCGTCTGCGAGGACGCCGACATCGCCGAGGCCGCCCGGATCTGCGCCCGCACCGGCTACAGCAACTCCGGCCAGAGCTGCATCTCGGTCCAGCGCGTGTACGTGCAGCGCTCCCGTTTCGAGGAGTTCCTCGACCTGTTCACCGGCCAGGTGGAGTCGCTGACCGTGGGCGACCCGATGGACCCGGGCACCGACGTCGGCGCGATGGTCGACGACGACGCGGCCGAACGCGTCGTGCGGTGGAGCGCGGAGGCCGCCGAGGCGGGCGCCCGCGTCCTGCTCGGCGGCAAGCGCGACGGCGCCACCGCGATGCCCACGGTCGTGGCCGACCCGCCCGCCACCTGCTCGGTCGTCAGGGAGGAGGTGTTCGGCGCGCTCGTCGCGGTGCTGCCGTTCGACGATCTGGACCAGGCGATCGAGCAGTGCAACGAGAGCCGGTACGGCCTCCAGGCCGGCCTGTTCACCCGCGACATGGACCGGATCATCACCGCGTGGCGCGACCTGGAGGTCGGCGGGCTCGTCGTGAACGGCTCGTCCAACTTCCGGCTGGACCACGTGCCGTTCGGCGGCGTCAAGGACTCCGGCTTCGGGCGCGAGTCGCCCCGCTGCATGATCGACGACTACACCGTCATCAAGACGATGATGCTGCGCGGAACCTCCCTCTGGGGCACCGCGTGAAGGCGGCCGTCCTGCTCGCGCCGGACGACGTCGCCGTGGTGGACGACCTTCCGGAGCCGTCCTGCGGGCCGCTGGACGTCGTCGTCGCCGTCCACGGCGTCGGCCTCTGCGGCTCCGACCTGGCCGTCGTCGCCGGCCGCCGCCAGGTGCCCGCCCTTCCGTGGGTACTCGGGCACGAGGCGTTCGGCGTTATCGTCGCCACCGGCGACGAGGTCGCCGACCGGTTCCCCGGGCAGCGCGTCGTCATCGAACCGAACTACCCGTGCCTGCGATGTGAGGCGTGCCGAACCGGCGCGACGGCGGGGTGCCACCACCGCCGGGCGGCCGGCATCACCGAGCCCGGGCTGCTCGCCGAGCGCGTCGCGGTCCCCGCCCGGTTCACCTGGCCCGTCCCCGAATCGTGGGACGACGCCGACGCCGTGTGCGTCGAGCCGTTCACGGTGGCGCTCAACGCCGTCCGCATGAGCGGCCTCGCCAAGGGCGACAGGTGCCTCGTCGTGGGCGCCGGCTCGCAAGGGCTGCTCGTCTCCATGGCCGTGACGCACGCCGGGGGAGTGCCGTACATCGTCGAGCCCCACGAGGGACGCCGCGCGCTGGCACTCGAACTCGGAGCGCACGACGCCGCCGCGCCCGCCGCCGGAACGGCCTTCCCCGCGGTGATCGAGACGTCCGGCGCGCCCGAGGCGTTCGAGGAGGCGCTGGGACGCGCCGCGCCCGGCGGTTCCCTCATCGCCGTCGGCCAGAGCCCGCGGCCGGCCCGGCTCTCCACCTTCACCCTCGTGCAGCAACGGCTGACCGTCCGCGGCTGCCTCATCTACGACCACCCGGCGGACTTCCCCCGCACCATCGCGCTGCTCGACGAGCACGGCCTGCACCCCGGCCGGGTCCTGCGCGAGCGCTTCGACCTCGCCGAGGCCCCGAAGGCGTTCGCGCGGGCGGCCGAGATCGCCGGCAAGACCTGGATCAGTATCGCCCCGGGGGCGACGGCCCCCGGCACCCCCCGAGCCGGCTCCGCCGGCACCGGTAGCGCCCGAGGGGGGACGACCCCCCACGCCCCCCGAGCCGGCTCCGCCGGCACCAGTCGGCCCCGAAACGAGGAGATGCCCTCATGACCGTGGACGTCCAGCCCCAGAGCGAGCCCGCCGTGTCGGTGTCCGCGGCGGAGGCGCTCGTCCGGCAGCTCGAAGGCTACGGCGTCGAGTACGTCTTCGGGACCTGCGGCCACACCAACATCGCCCTGCTGGACGCGCTGGGCCGCAGCCCCATCGAGTTCGTCATCGCCCGGCACGAGCAGGCCGCGGCGCACGCCGCCGACGGCTACGCCCGCGCGTCCGGACGGCCGGGCGTGCTGCTCGTGCACGTCGGGCCGGGCATGATGAACGCCGTCACCGGCGTCGCGACCGCCGCGCTCGACTCCGTCCCGCTGGTGACCATCGCCGGGGACGTCCCGTCCTATTACCGGGGACGTCACCCGCACCAGGAGGTCAACCTCCACAACGACGCGGACCAGACCGCGATCTACCGGCCCTTCGTCAAGCGCGCCTGGCACGTCCACCGCGCCGAGGACCTCGGGCGGTTCACCGAACGCGCGTTCTGGACGGCCACGTCGGGACGTCCCGGCGCGGTGCTGCTGAACGTCCCGATGGACCTGTTCTCCCGGCCCGTCACCCCCGCGGACCACCCGCTTCCGGCGCACGACTCCCTTCCCGACCTGCCGGCCGCGACCGCCGAGCGGATCGCGGCGCGGCTCGCCGGGGCCGAGCGTCCGCTGATCTACCTCGGCGGCGGGCTGCGCGGGGAGACCGGGCGCCGCGCGCTCCTCTCCCTCGCCGAGCACCTCGACATCCCGATCGTCCATTCGCTGATGGGCAAGGGCGCCGTCCCCGACGACCACCCGCTGCTGCTCGGCATGCCGGGCTTCTGGGGGCTGCGGACCACCAACGACTACGCCCGCAACGCCGACGTCGTCCTCGCCCTGGCGACCAGGTTCGCCGAGACCGACGCCAGCTCGTGGGACGACCGCTACACCTGGAACCTCGGCGGCCCGGACGCCGCGGAGACGCGGGGACGGCTCATCCAGATCGACATCGACGCCGCCGAGATCGGACGGAACTACCCGGTGGAGATCGGCGCCGTGGCCGACGTGACCCTCGCGGTCCAGGCGATCGGCAGGGCCGTGCAGGACGTCCACCCTGACCCGGTCGACCGCCCTGAACTGCGCGAACGGATCCGCACCTCCCGCACCGAACTGTTCGGGCAGAGCCGCGAACGCGGCCGCAGCGGCGACTTCCCGCTCCGGCCCGAGCGCATCCTCGCCGACCTGCGCGAGGCCCTGCCGGCCGACGCGGTGCTGGTCACCGACGTCGGCTGGAACAAGAACGGCGTCGCGCAGTGCTACGAGCTGCCCGCGGAGGGCCGCTTCATCACGCCCGGCGGCGCGTCCACCATGGGCTTCGGCCCGGCGGCGGCGGTCGGCGTGCAGATCGGCGCCCCGGACCGCGTCGTGGTCGCGCTCGTCGGCGACGGCGGGATGAGCGCCCAGTTCCCCGCCGTCCCCATGGCCGTGGAGCAGGGCCTGCCGGTGATCTTCGTGGTGATGAACAACCGCGCCCACGGCACGATCGCCGACCTGCAGGCCGCCAACTTCGGCGCCAGCTACGGCTGCGAGTTCCGCGACCCCGAAGGCCGCCCCTACAGCCCCGACTTCGCCGCCTACGCCGAGGCGTGCGGAGCCGACGGACACCGCATCACCGCACCGGACGCCCTGCTGCCGGCGCTGCGCGCGGCCATCACCGCGCGCCGCCCGGCCGTCCTGGACGTGCCGATGGTCAACGAGCCCGTGCCCACACCCGGGCACTGGAACATCAACGACATCTACCAGGGTGTCTTCCCCGACGACAGCGGCCACCCCTCGCTGCTCACCTCCTGAGCCGACCCCACCCACCCCGACATCTCCACCCACCGAGGTGAAATCCATGCGCACCATCCCCCGACTCCGTGTCTCCGCCCTGGCCGCCGGAGTCCTCGCCGCGGGCCTGACCGCGGCCTGCGGCACCCCCGGTGAGTCGAAGGACTCCGGCTCCGGCGGCAGCGGCCCCATCAAGATCGCCGTGGTCGACGCGCAGAGCGGGCAGCTCAGCTCGCTCGGCAAGTGGGAGTACAAGGGCGCCAAGCTCGCCGTCGACGAATGGAACAAGGCCGGCGGCATCGGCGGGCGCACCATCAAGCTGGACGTCTTCGACGACCAGGGCGACCCGACCGTCGGCACGAACATCGCCCGCAAGATCGGCAGCCAGCACTACATCGCGATGATCGGCACCGCGGAGAGCGCCGTCACCATCGCCATGGCGCCCACCCTGCGCCAGGAGGAGATCCCGAACATCGCCTCGGGCCAGTCCAACGGGATGGTGGCGCTCAAGAGCCCGTTCCTGTTCCTCAACGGGCCCACGTCCACCACCTACGACGAGACGCTCGCCAAGTACGTCGTGGACACCAAGAAGATGAAGAAGATCGCGATGATCAGCAACAACGGCTCCTACGGGAAGGGGGAGCACGACGCGTTCCTCAAGGCGCTGAGCGACCGCGGCATCAAGCCCGTCGCCGACGAGACCGTCACCACCGACCAGAAGGACTTCAGCGCCCAGCTCACCAAGATCCGGCAGAAGTCGCCGGAGGTCGTCTTCATCGGCTCGGAGGAGGTCGAGTCCGGGCTCATCGTCAAGCAGGCCCGCGACCTCGGCATCGACGCGCCGTTCGCCGGCGCCGCCCCGCAGGGCACCCCCGTCTACCGCGACACCGCGGGCGTGAAGAACGTCGAGGGCACCATCGTCAGCTCGCCGTACCTCAGCAACGACGTCAGCGACGCGTCCAAGAAGTTCGCCGCCGCCTACAAGGCCGCCTACGGCGAGGACGCCGAACTGCACGGGGCCAAGGCCTACGACGGCACGTCGATCCTGCTCACCGCGCTGAAGAACAGCAACGCCGCGACCGGCAGGAAGCTGGCGGACGCCATCCGCGCCGTCCGGTACCAGGGTCTGCTGGGCGACTTCCAGTACGACGACACGGGGGTCGGCATCAAGGCGACCTCCATCGGGATCATGAAGAACGGGACCGTCGTCAAGGCCGACGGCTGACCGGCGGCCGCCCCGGACGACCGACGGGGGGGGGGGGCCCCCGGCCCCCCCCCCCCCCCCCCCCCCCCCCCCCCCCCCCCCCCCCCCCCCCCCCCCCGGCGCCGGGCCCCCGGGGCCCCGGCCGCCCCGCCCTCGTCCCCGCCGGCTCCGACGCCGGCCGCGCAGAAAGAGAACCATGCAGGTCTTCCTTCAGACACTGATAGGCGGACTGAGCCTCGGCGCGATCTATGCCCTGGTGGCGATGGGGTTCTCCCTCGTCTACCGCACCATGGGGCTGGTCAACTTCGCGCACGCCGACGTGCTCATGATCGGCGCCTACGCCGCGTCCACGTTCTACATGTCCACCAAGCTGCCCTTCGCCCTCGCCATGGTGCTGGCCATCGCGGTGACCGGGCTGATCGGGCTGTTCATCGAGCGGGTGCTGCGCCCGCTGGAGAACAAGGACTTCACCCTGATGCTGATCGGCACGATCGGCTTCGGGATGGTGCTGCAGGCGGTGGCCGTCCTGATCTGGGGGGCGACCGGCCGCGCCGTCCGCACCCCGGTCGGCGGCGCCCCGCTGGAGTTCTTCGGGCTCCGCGTCCGAACCTACGACCTGGTCGTGCTGGCCATCGCCGCGGTGGCGGTGTTCATGCTGGTCGCGTTCCTGCAGCGGACCAAGATGGGCGCCGCGATGCAGGCGGTCGCGATGGACCATGAGGCGGCCACCGCGGTCGGCATCCACGTCGGCCGCAGCAACGCGATCGCCTTCGCCATCGGCGCCGGGCTCGCCGCGCTCGCCGGCGGGCTGGTCGGCCCGCTGCTGTACGTGAACCCGACGATGGGCGGCACCATCGGGATCAAGGGGTTCGCGGCCGCCATGCTCGGCGGCTGCGGCAACATACCCGGCGCCATCGTCGGCGGCTTCGCGATCGGGGTCCTGGACTCCTTCGCCGCCGGCCACTTCCAGGGCTACTCCGAACTGGTGGTGTTCCTGGTCTTCACCGTGGCCATCATGATCCGCCCCACCGGGCTGTTCGGAGAGACGACGGTGAGCCGAGCATGAACGCCCTCCTCAGGCACCGGAACACGCCCAAGCTCGGGACGATCGCGGTGCTCGTCCTCATCGCGTGGCTGCTGCCGTACACGGTCGGCAGCTACGCCATCCACGTCGTCGACATCGCGATCGTGTTCGCGCTGCTGGCGATCGGCATGGGCCTGGCCATGGGCATCGCCGGGCAGATCAACCTGGCGCAGATCGCCTTCTTCGGGGTGAGCGCCTACGCGACCGCGATCCTCACCACCCACAACGGGCTCGGCTTCTGGCCCGCCGCGGCGCTGGCGCTGGTCGCGTCCGCGCTGATCGGTCTGCTGGTGGGCATCCCGGCGCTGCGGATGCAGTCGCACTACCTCGGCATCGTCACGCTCGGGCTCGCGCTCGGCTTCATCAACTGGACCACCAACGCCAAGATCGCGGGCGGCGCCGAGGGCATCTCGGCGATCCCCGTCCCGCCGATGTTCGGCGTCGACCTGTCCAGCGAGTACCTGTACTACTACCTCGAAGTCGTGGTGTTCGCGCTCGCGCTGGCGTTCGGGCTGTTCGTGGTCCGCACCGGGCTCGGCCGCAGGCTGATGGCGATGCGGGACGACCCGCTCGCCGCCGGCGCGGTCGGCGCGGAGATCCCGCTGCTGAGGATGACGGCGTTCATGCTGTCGAGCGTGTTCGGCGGCCTCGCCGGCGTGCTGTACGCGGGCCTGATCCGCTACATCGCGCCCGAAACGTTCAACATCTCCAACATGTTCCTGCTGCTGGCGATGGTCGTGATCGGCGGCCGGCAGAGCCTCGTCGGCTGCGTCGTCGGCGCGGTCGGCCTGACGCTGATCCGCGAGCAGCTGGTGGACTACCCCACCTACGCGCAGCTCGGCTTCGGCGTCGTCGTGGTCCTCATGGTGGTCTTCGCGCCCACCGGGCTCGCCGGCGTCCCCGCCCGGTTGAAGGCCCTGCTGGACCGCCGGCTCGGCAGGACGGCGGAACGGTCCGTCATGCGGCCCTTCGAACCTTACGAGGCGGGCGCCTCCCGGGAAGGCGGCAAGGCGGCGGACGGCGAATCGCGGCCCCTGCTGGAGATCAAGGACATCGCCAAGCAGTTCCGCGGGCTCAAGGCGCTGAAGGACGTGTCGCTCACGGTCGGGTACGGCGAGATCCGCGGCATCGTGGGGCCGAACGGCTCGGGGAAGACCACCTTGTTCAACGTCATCAGCGGCTTCTACAGGCCGTCCGGCGGACGGGTGCTGATGGACGGGCAGGTCGTCTCCGGGTCCCGGCCGTACCGGCTCTCGCGGCACGGCCTGGCCCGCACCTTCCAGAACCTGCGGCTCTTCGGGGAGCTGACCGTCCGGGACAACCTGCTGGTCGCCCTGGACCGGTCCCGCACGTACGCCATCTGGAAGTACGTGCTGTGGCCCGTCGGCGTCTGGCGGCAGGAGCGCCGCCTGCACCGGCGGGCCGACGACCTGCTCCGGCGCTTCGGGCTGACCGAGTTCGCCACGGCGGCGCCCGGCTCGCTGCCCTACGGGATCCAGCGCCGGATCGAGATCGCCCGCGCGATGGCCGGCGAGCCTCGCCTGCTGCTGCTCGACGAGCCCGCCGCCGGGCTCAACGGCGAGGAGGTGCGCCAGCTCGCGGAGATCGTGCGGTCCATCCGCGACAGCGGCGTCACGGTCGTGCTCATCGAGCACAACATGGGCCTGGTGATGTCGCTGTGCGAGCGGGTGACCGTCCTGGCGAACGGGTCGGTGATCGCCGAGGGGACCCCCGCCGAGGTCGTCGCGGACCACGCGGTGATCGAGGCGTACCTCGGCGACTCCGCCATGGCCGAGATGCCGCTGCCGAACCCCACCGAGGTGAGCTCATGAACGCCGACACGACCGCCAGGGACGGCGAGAGGACCGAGGCCGGCACCGGCCCGGCGCCCGCGACCCTGACGGTGGAGAACCTCTCCGTCCACTACGGCGGGGTCTGCGCGGTCGACTCGATCGGGTTCACGGTGAAGCCCGGCCAGTCGGTCGGGATCATCGGGGCGAACGGGGCGGGCAAGACCTCGACGCTCAAGGCCCTCATGGGGCTGGTCCCGCGCAGCGGAGGACGCGTCTCCTTCGGAGACACGGACCTGACCCGGGTCAAGCCGCGCGACATCGTCCGGCACGGGATCGGTTACGTCCCCGAGGGCCGGCACGTCTTCCCCGGCCTCACCGTCGAGAAGAACCTGATGCTCGGCGCCTACGCCCGTCCGTGGCGCGGCGCGGAGACGAAGCGGTCGCTGACCGAGGTGTACGAGCTGTTCCCGGTGCTGGGGGAGATGCGGTCCCGGCTCGCCGGCGCGCTGTCCGGCGGGCAGCAGCAGATGCTGGCCGTGGGCCGGGCGCTGATGGCCCGGCCGCGGCTGATCCTGCTGGACGAGCCGTCCATGGGGCTGTCGCCCAAGCTCGTGGAGGACATCCTCGCCGTCCTGGTGCGGCTGCGCGAGGAGGGCCTCAGCCTGCTGCTGGTCGAGCAGAACGCCAAGCTGACGTTCGAGGCGACCAGCGACTGCGTCGTCATGGAGAACGGCGAGGTCGCGATGGTCGGCACCTCCAGGGAACTCCGCGACGACGTCCAGGTCCGGCGCATCTACCTGGGTCTCTAGGTGGCGGCGCGGTCCAGGTGGCCGCGCCGTGCGCCGTCGAGGCGCGGCCACCGGGCGCCCGGACGCGCGACCGCCCGCCGCCGACCGGGGGTCTCCCGGTCGGCCGGCGGGCAGGGGACGTGCGCGCCCGAGGGGTGCGGGTCAGCGGCAGAAGGGCTTCATGCCCATCGCGGACTCGATGCCGTTCAGCACCAGGCTCTGGAACTGCTTCGCTCCGGCGAAGCCCGTGCCGTCGTCGGTGAACGCCTTGGCGTCGTGCCCGAGGGTGGTCAGGAACGCCCGGCCGCCGTCGTAGTACTGGCACCACGCGACGGGGTGGAACGAGCCGTGCCCCGGGTGGTTCATGTTGCCCGCGACGCCGTCGGCGAGCGTCTTCTCGTCCACGGTGGCGAGGAACCGCACCTCGCTCGGGAACGGGACGAGGTTGTACCACTCGTCGCTGAAGTTCCACCGGCTCGGCAGCCCCGCGGTGGAGGCGTCCTTGCGGTCGACGGTCTGGACGGTCCCGGCCTGCGCGCGCCCGTGGTCGTAGAAGTTGGCGCCGCCGAGGAGCCCCTCGTACCAGGGCCAGTTGTACTCGGTGCCGAAGGCGTTGTGGATGCCGACGAAGCCGCCGCCGCCGCGGATGTACTGCCGCAACGAGGTCTGGGCCGCGTCGTCGAGGGTGTCGCGGGTGGTGCTCATGAAGACGACGGCGTTGTAGCGGAACAGCGTGGACGGCGAGGCGAGCTGCGACACGTCCTCGGTCCAGTCGACGCCGAACCCGTTGTCCTGCCCCATCTTCACCAGGGCCTTCTGGGCCACGTTGGCGTCGCTGAGCGGCGGGTTCATGCCCGCTCCGAGCGCCGGGCCGAGGTTGGCGTGCCGGGGGCCGGCGGTGCGGCTGTAGACGAGGATCTTGTAGCCCTTGGCGGGGTCGAAGTTGCCCCAGTCGTGGTAGCAGCGGGGGTCGGTGCCGCGGCAGACGCCGTAGACCGGGTCGCCGAGTTCCTGGGCGCCGCTGTTCTTCGGCTTGGTGAGCGGGCCGGCCGTGGCCGGCAGCCCGCTGGACAGCGTCGCGGTGACCAGCACGGCGGCCGTGCCGACCGCGGTGGCGGCCGCGGTCAGCAGATGGGACGAGGGTCTCCTCATGGGGCGGGTTCCTTTCCGGCGTTCTCACTCAGCGGTCCATCTAGTGGACTGATTGAACCGTCTAGAGGTTCTAGGACGATCTCATGCGGATCGGCCGTCGGCAATACCCCGCGTGCCGCCCGCTCGCCTGGGACCACCGGGATCCCTCTGTCATGACTGGTGAAATTACCGATGTGCGGGAGCCGTTCGGGATGCAGGCTATTGCCAGGGCGCCGGAAGCGGCTTACCGTGTCGTCCGTCGATCGGACCTTGGAGTCCGTCTAGCGGACCACGGAATGAGAGAGAGCATGGATCGACGGAACTTCCTGACCGGGGCGGCCGCGGTCGTCGGCGGGACCGTGGCCTTCACGCCGCTGCGCACTCCCGCGGCCAACGCCGACGCCGCCTCGTCCCGCCTCGCACTGCCCGTCCCGCCGCAGCCGACCGCCTTCGGGGCCACGGGCCGCGACTTCCCGACGGTCTGCGGAAACCTCGGCAACCAGAACCACTCGACACTCCGCGGGATCGACCGCGGCAACGTCAGGCACCTCGGCGGCGCCTGGCACGTCAACCTGGAAGGCGGCAGCACCTCCGGGCGCTCGCAGCAGAGCACGATCGTCGTCCAGGACGGCGTGCTCTACGTCCAGAGCGCCCAGCAGAACGTCTTCGCCGTCGACGGCCGCACCGGCGAGGTCAAGTGGAAGACCAACGTCGGCTCGCAGCAGACCAACATGCGCGGCGTCGGGCTGGGGGACGGGCTGGTCTTCACCACGTCCGGCTCCAACATCGTCTACGCCCTCGACCAGAAGACCGGCGCGATCGTGTGGCAGCGCGAGCTGCTCATCGCCGGTGAGGGCGACCCGAACTGCGACCCGCAGGAGGGGCAGTGCGGCGGCAACCGCGGCGGCCTCGCCGGCGCCATCGTCTACTTCGACGGCCTCATCTACGTCGGCACCGAGGGCAGCACCGCCGGCGCCCGCGGCCGCGCCTACGCCCTCAACGCCCGCACCGGCGAGGTCGCCTGGACGTTCTGGGGACCGCCCGGACCCGGCGAGTTCGGCAACGACACCTGGGAGGGCGACACCTGGAAGACCGGCGGCGTCGTCTGCTGGATCCACCCGGCGATCGACCCCGAACTCGGCCTCGTCTACTGGACGTTCGGCAACCCCTATCCCCGCACCAACGGCTCGACCCGCGGCGGGACGAACCTGTTCGCCAACTGCCTGGTCGCCATCGACGCCAAGACCGGGAAGCGGCGCTGGCATTTCCAGTCCGTCCACCATGACATCTGGGACTTCGACAACGTCATGGCGCCGGTGCTGGCCGACGTGCAGATCGGCCACCGCAAGCGCAAGGTCGTGGTGTACGGCAGCAAGGTCGGGATGTTCTACATCCTGGACCGCGAGACCGGCAAGGGCGTGCACGGCATCACCGAGCGGCCCGTCCCGCAGGAGCCGCGGCAGAAGACCTGGCCGACGCAGCCGTTCCCGGGCGGCGAGCCGTTCGTCCACCAGTCGCCGAGCTTCCACGACAGCACCCGGCCCGTCCCCTACTATCCGACCGGCGAGATCTTCACGCCGTTCTGGGACGACGCGACCATCCTGTTCCCCGGCGCCGGCGGTGGCGCGGACTGGTCGTACATGTCGTTCAGCCCGCACACCGGATTCGTCTACGTCGGATACGGGCTCGTCAACTCCTCCTACTCCAACACCAACGGCGGACGCGTCAACACCGCGCGCCCGCTCGGCGAGTACTTCTCCGGCGGCATCGTCGCCGTGGACCCGCGCACCAACAAGCCGGTGTGGCGCAAGGAGGGCGAGTGGTCGCTCGCCCACGGCAACGGGATCCTCACCACGGCCGGACGCGTCATGTTCCAGGGCGGCCCCGACGGGGTCCTGCACGCGATGGACGACGCGACCGGCCGCGACCTGTGGAGCTGGCAGTGCGGGGCCGGCGTCCACACCAGCCCCGTCAGCTACGAGATCGACGGCGAGCAGTACATCGCCGTCTTCGCCGGCGGGAGCTGGCTGCCGTACCCCGACATCCCCAAGGGCGACCATCTGTGGGCGTTCAAGCTGCGCGGCAAGGTCGGCGAGGCGCCCACGCCCACCCCGCCGTCCAAGCGCAACCAGATCCGCACCGCGGCGGTCGCGGGAGCGGACGCGGACAACACCATCACCCTCGGCCGGATCTGGAACTCCGCCGCCGCCGCCCCCGGCGAGGAGGAGAACACCGTCGCGCAGAACGCCATGTCCCCGCAGAACATGACGGTGCCGGTAGGGACCGAGGTCACCTTCGTCAACCCGTCCGGCAACGAGCACTCGCACGGCGCCGCGTCGTTCTTCGAGCACGCGTTCAACTCCGGGCGGCTCAAGCCCGGCGAGACCTACAAGCACACCTTCACCAAGCGCGGTGAGTACTTCTACAACGACCCGGTCTTCCCGCAGAGCACCGGAAAGATCGTCGTCCAGTGACTCCCGGGGCCGGTGCGCCCCGGGCCCTGCCGGCTCTCACGGCAGTCCCTCCACGGAAGGAGCAGAGATGACCCTGCACATCCCCGACGCCGAGACGGCGCACAGCGACGTCCACGACACCCGGGCGCAGGACGCGGCCGCCCAGCGGACCGCCTCCTGGTCCACGCCCGACTACCAGGTGGTGGAGACCTCGCTGGAGGTCACCGCCTACTTCGGCGTCGAGTTCTGATCCGACGCCGATGAGGGTGCGGATACTCGGCACCGCCGCGGGCGGCGGCGTTCCCCAGTGGAACTGCGCATGCGAGGGATGCGCCGCCGCCCGCGCGCACCCGTCCTGGCGCCGCCTGCACGCCTCGATCGCGATCGAGGCGTCCGGCGGACGCTGGTACGTGGTGAACGCGACACCGGACATCGCCGAGCAGATCGAGACGAGCGCGGACCTGCGGCCGGGGCCGGGGCGGCGGCAGACCCCGGTGGCGGGGGTCGTCCTGACCGACGCCGAACTCGACCACACGCTCGGCCTGCCGCGGCTGCGGGAGGCGCCGAGCCTGCACGTCATCGCCACCGCCGCCGTCCGCGACGCGCTGGCGGGCGGACTGCGGCTGGATCGCGTCCTGGCCCCGTACGCCGGGCTGACCTGGTCGGACCTCCCGGAGGACAAGCCCGTTCCGCTCGACGGCGGCGAGCACGTGGAGATCCGGGCCGTCAGGGTCTCGGGCAAGCGGCCCCGCTACGCGGCCGGCCTCGACGTCCGCGACGATGCCTGGTCGTCGGCGCTGCACGTCACCGACCGGCGCAGCGGCAAGAGCCTCGTGTACGCGCCGGCGGTCGCCGGCTGGCCGCCCGGGCTCGACCGCGCGCTCGCCGCGGCGGACTGCGTCATCGTCGACGGGACGTTCTGGGACGACGACGAACCACGCCGTTCCGGATTCACCGAGCGGACCGCCACCGAAATGGGACACCTGCCGATCAGCGGCCCGAACGGCACGGCGGAACGGCTCCGGACGCTCCCCGCGACGCGGCGCCTGTACACCCACCTCAACAACACCAACCCCCTCGTCGACCCCGGCCATGACGGTCACCGCACCCTCGCCGGGATGGGGATCGAGGTCGCCTCGGAAGGCCTGGTGATCGAACTGTGAGCACGGCATCGGCGCGCGCCCCGCGCCGCACCGCCCGCCCCCTGCCCTGGACGGACGACGAGCTGGAGCACCGGCTGCGCGAGATCGCCGCCGAGCGCTACCACCACCGGCATCCGTTCAACCTGCGCATGCACGACGGCCTGCTCACGCCGGAGGAGCTGCGCTGCTGGGTGCTGAACCGCTTCCACTACCAGCGGCACATCCCGATCAAGGACGCCCTCATCCTCGCCAAGCTCGATGACCGGGAACTGCGCCGCAGCTGGATCCGGCGCATCCACGACCACGACGGCCGCGACGGTGACGGGGACGGTCCGGGCGATGCCGGCGGGATCGAGCGGTGGCTGCGCCTCGGCGAAGCGGTCGGCTTGGACCGGATGCTGCTGCTGTCGGGAGAGGGCGTCCTGCCCGGCGTCCGCCTCGCCGTGGAGGGCTATGTGAACTTCTGCCGCCTCGGCACACCGCTGGAAGCGATCGCCTCGTCCCTGACCGAGCTTTTCGCCCCGGACCTGATGGTCACCAGGATCGGGGCGTGGGAGCGCCACTACCCCTGGATCGAGCCGGAAGGGCTGCGGTACTTCCAGGTCCGCGTGCAGCAGGGGCGCCGCGACGCGGACGAGGCCCTCGCGCTGGTGCACCGGTGGGCGGAGACGCGCGCCGACCAGGAACGCGTACTGTCCGCCTTCACCTTCAAATGCGATGTGCTCTGGTCCCTGCTGGACGCGGTCGAGCGCGCGGTCGCCCTGAATTCCGGAGCCGCGGATGCGTACTGAGCATGTTCCAGCGGCGTCGCCGACCGACCAGATGCGGCCCGCGCTCGTCCCCGCGGTCATGCTCCGCTATGACCGGGTCCGCCGCGCGGAGTTGCTGCTGATGCCCGAGCGCGCCGTCCTGCTCAGCCCGGAAGCGGGCCGCATCCTGCGCCTCTGCGATGGTCGCCGCACCATCGCGGACATCGTCGCCGCTCTCGCCGTCGACCACCCGGACGCCCCACTGGAACGGGACGTCCCCGAATTCATCACCAGAATCCGTGCCGAGGGGTGGCTGCGATGACCGGAACCGCCGCGCCGTGGGCGCTGCTCGCCGAGCTGACCCACGCGTGCCCCCTGCACTGCCCGTACTGCTCCAACCCCCTCGAACTGGTCCGCCGGAGCACCGAACTGGCGGCGGACGAGTGGGCGCGGGTCTTCACCGAATCCGCCGACCTCGGCATCGTCCAGGCGCACATCTCCGGTGGCGAGCCGCTTCTGCGTCGCGACCTGGAGGAGATCGTCGCGGCGGCGCACCGTGCCGGTATCTACACCCAGCTCGTCACCAGCGGCCTCGGCCTCACCGCCGACCGGCTGGACGCGCTGGTCGGCGCCGGGCTCAACAGCGTGCAGCTCTCGGTGCAGGACTCCGACCGGGAGAACTCCGACCTCATCGCTGGACGCACGTCATATGCGGCGAAGGAAAAGGCCGCGGGAATCATTCGCGCCGCCGAGCTGCCCTTCGGGCTCAACGTCGTCCTGCACCGGCACAACCTCGACCGTCTGCCACAGATCATCGAAATGGGTGAACGCTGGGGAGCCGACCGCATCGAGTTGGCCAACGCCCAGTTCTACGGCTGGGCCCTCCGCAACCGGGAGACTCTGCTTCCCACTCGGGAACAACTCGACCGCGCCAAGCAGACGGTGGCCGCCTATCGAGAGAAGTCGGAAGGTCCGGAACTGGTCTGGGTCCTTCCCGACTACTACGAGGGCGTTCCGAAACCGTGCATGGGCGGCTGGGGCGCCCGTTCCATCACCGTGGCGCCCGACGGCACCGCACTTCCGTGCCCCGCCGCCTACGCGATGACCGATCTGCGTCCGCCTAATGTGCGCGACCATTCATTGGAGTGGATCTGGCAGCGGTCCGAAGCGTTCAACGCCTATCGCGGGACCGCATGGATGAGCGGGCCGTGCGGTGATTGCCCGCGACGCGAGACCGACTTCGGCGGATGCCGATGTCAGGCGCACGCCCTGACCGGCGACGCCTCCCGCACGGATCCGGCCTGCTCCCTGTCTCCCGACCACCATCTGGTCCGCGACCGTGCCGTCCACGCCGGGCGCGACGCGGGAACGGCGCCGGACTTCGTCTACCGCAGGCCCGGCGGCGCCCGCCTCGCCCCTGCGGCTCAGGAGGGCTGATGCGCGCCGGAGTTCTCACCGGTTTCGTCGGCGCCGGGAACAGGCCGGCGGCGTGAACCACCCGGCGCTGTTCGAGCCTTTGACCCTCGGCCCGGTCGAGCTCGGGAACCGGATCGTCTGCGCTCCGATGGAGCGCAACTACTGCACGGCCGACGGCGAACTGACCGATTCCTATCTCCGCTATCTGGAGGCGCGCGCCGAAGGCGGCGCGGCACTGATCTTCAGCGAGGCCGCCTATGTGCGCGCCGACGGCAAAGGGCGCCCGCGCCAGATGGGAGTGGCAGAGGAACGCCACATTCCCGGGCTCGCGGCCATGGCGGAGGCGGCGCACCGCCATGGTGCGAAGTCGGGTGTCGAACTGAACCACGGTGGCCGCACGGTGCAGCGCCGGGTCAGCGGGTTGCCTCCCGTCGCACCGTCGCCGGTTCCGTGCGCACCCGCAGGCGGCGACATGCCGCGTGCTCTGGGACGTGAGGAGATCCACGACCTCGTCGAGGCCTACGGGGCGGCCGCAGGCCGCTGCCGCGACGCCGGCGTCGACGTCCTGTCGGTCCACGCCGCGCACGGCTACCTGGTGCACCAGTTCCTCTCTCCGCTGACCAACCTCCGATCGGACGAGTTCGGCGAGCCGGCCCGCTTCCTCGCGCTCGTCATGGAAGCCGTCCGGGACGCCGCGCCGGACCTCGCCGTCGGCATCCGGATCTCCGCCTTCGAAGGCGTGCCCGGAGGGCTCGACGCGGAGCGGACCTTCGAGCTGATCGGCTCCCTTCCCGCCGGCGCCCTCGATTTCATCGACGTCTCGGCCGGCAACTACGAGGCTCCGCAATGGATGGTGCAGCCGGGGGAGTGGCATCCGGGCCTGCTGGCCGAGCACGCCGCGCCTTACCGGCGACCGGGCCTGCCCGTCGGTGTCGCCGGAAGGATCACCGTTCCGGATGTCGCGCACGACATCGTGGCCGGCGGCAAGGCCGACTTCGTCAGCATGGCCCGTGCGCTGCACGCCGATCCGCAATGGCCCCGCCGCGTACTCGACGGCGCGTCGTTCCGTCCCTGCATCGCCTGCAACCTGTGCATCGACAGCCTCCACGGGGGCGCGCCCGTCCCCTGCACGGTGAATCCGGACGCGGGCCTGCTCATCGGCGAGCCGCCCCGGCGGACACCGGGGCTCCGGGCTCGTGCGGGAAGCGTGGTCGTCATCGGGGGAGGGCCCGCGGGAATGGAGGCGGCCCGCGTCGCCGCCGAGCACGGGCAGAAGGTCCACCTGATCGAACGTGAGCAACGGCTGGGCGGTCAGTTCCTGCTGGCCGCCGGGCTCGGCTGCAATCCCGAATACCGTCGCATCATCGACTGGTACGCCGAAGAACTCGACCGCCTGAACGTCATCGTGAGCACCGGCGTCGAGGGCGACGCGGACCGGGTCGCCGGGCTCCGTCCCGGCGGCGTCGTCATCGCCACAGGAGGAGGGGCACGCGTCCCGGACGTCGAGGGAGCCGATCGGCCGCACGTCATCGACATCAGGGAGTGGTTGCGCCGCCCGGGCGAACCGCCGGAGCGATGCACTGTCTGGGGCGCCGATCAGGCCGCGATGGCCGTCGCCGACCACATCGCCGCGCAGGGCGGCGAGGTACAGATCATCACCGCGCGAGAGGCACTGGCTCCCGAGGTCGGGCCGCGAGCGAGGATGCTCGCCGAGACCCGGCTGACGGAGAATTCCAAGGTGCGCATTCTGCTCCGGCACCGCGTCCAGCGGATCGAAACGGACCATATGGTGGCGGACGGTCCGGCCGGCCGGATATCCGTCCCGGCTCTCGGGCCCGTCCTCGTGTCACACGGCGTGATACCGGCCAAGACGCCGCCGGCCTCGCTGGCCGATGCGATCGGAGAACGGTTCTGCGTCGTGGGCGAAGCCGTGAACGGGGAGACTTCCATGCGCGCCGCGATACGGGACGCCAGATCGGCGGCGGAAGCATTCTTCGGCGACGCGGGCCGGTAGTCCGGCATCACGTCATGAGGGGCGTTCGGCGCCGGGCGTCCGGCGGCCGGCGCCGGTGAGATACGCGACGACCATTTCGCCGATCATCTCCCGGTGGCGCTCCCGATGTTCCGGAGCGGTCATGTCCCGGCCGAACAGCGTGCCGAACGTGTGCTGGTTGGCGATCCGGAAGAAGCAGAACGAGCTGATCATCATGTGGACGTCGATGGCGTCCGCCTCGGCCACGAAGTCGCCGGCGGCGCGTCCGGCGTCGAGGATCTGCGAGATCAGCTCCGCCACCGGGCCGCTGAGGTTCGGCAGGGCCTCCGACTTGCGCAGGTGCTCGGCCTGGTGGATGTTCTCGATGCTGACGAGCTTGATGAAGTCGGGATGCGCCTCGTGGTGGTCGAACGTCAGCTCCGCCAGCGTGCGGATCGCCTCCACCGGCGCCAGGTGCTGGACGTCGATGGTCGACTCCAGCTTCCGCACCTCGCCGTAGGCCTTCTCCAGCACCGCGACGTACAGCTTCTCCTTGCCGCCGAAGTAGTAGTAGATCATCCGCTTGGTGGTGCGCATGAGCGCCGCCATCTCGTCCACCCGGGCGCCGGCGTACCCGTGCCGCGCGAACTCCCGCTGCGCGACCTCGAGGATCTCCGCGCGGGTGCGGTCGGCGTCACGCTGGCGCTCGCCCGAGGCGGGGGTGACGGACTGCGACGACATGTGACTCCACGAGTCGGTTGCGGACGAGGACACATCCTATGGCGATCCGGACCCGGCCTCCGCGTGCTGACCACCAGTGGTCCCCGGGCGGCTCCGGCCCCCGGCTCAACCCGAGCCGCGGCGCGGCCGGGCGTGTTGGGCCGCCAGCCTTACCGGCGCGTTGACGGCACCGTATCCGCGGTAGTCGCCGACGCGCTGGACGATCTCCAAGAACACGCGCCCGGTCGTCTCGGTATAGAAATGCAGGAACTCGCCCTGCCCGTCCCGGTCGTAAAGGAGATTCAGCTCGCGGAGAAGCCGACGCCTTTCCGCGCCGAGGTCGTAGCGAGCCTCGAGATCGTCGTAGTAGTTCGCCGGAATGGAGAGCATCTCGGCCCCTGACGCCCGGAACCGCCGCGCGGTTGCCACGATGTCCCGGCTGGCGAAGGCGACATGCTGCCAAGCCAGGTCGTGCGACCCGTCGTGCGCGCCGACGTAGGCGACATTGAGCGCCACGCGCACCGCGCCGTCCTCGGTGGACACCGCCCGGCTCCGCATGAGGCCGTACGGGTCGGGCAGTTCGAGGCTCTCATGGGGGCGAAGCCCGAGAACGCTCCGGTAGAACAGCGACGCCTCGTCGAAGTGATGCCACGGCTGGGTGAGCGCCACGTGGTCGATATGCGTGATCTCACCGGCGGCGGCATCGGCGCTTCGACGGTTCTCGGAGAAATCGTCGGTCCAGCTCGGATGGTCGGGACGGGCCGTCCGGCAGAAGAACACCTCGGTCCCGTCCGGCGCGGCGACGGCGTCCAGCGGAGCGTCATGTGGTCCCCGCATGCGCGGCAGGACCGGGGACAGCAGTGCCTCGGCGCGCTTCACCGACGCGGCCGGGTCCGGCGATTCCAGCCCGATCGCACCGAGTGCGGGACCGTCCGGGCTCTCCGCGCTCCCGCTGTTCACCAGCACGCGGGCCGTTCCCTGCTGCCAGAGTTCCACCGGCTTACCGGCGTGCGTGCCCACGCGGACGAATCCCAGAGCGTCCAGCAGGCCTCCGAGCGCGCCCGTGGGCGCGGCCAATTCGGCGAATGCGAATCCGCTCGGCACGACCGGAGGAGGCGGAGAGGTCAGCCCCGTCACCGAAGCGCCCGCGCGCACTCCCACCTGCTCCTCCAGCGCGATGAGCGAGCGCATGGCGTCCTGCGCTGTTCGCATGGAGGCCGCCTGCCGGAAGATGTCGTTGAACACCTCCAACGACAAGGGCCCGTCGTATCCCGTCCGCAGAACTTCCGCGACGAGCCCCGCCACATCCAGATCACCCTGGCCGGGGAAACACCGGTAATGGCGGCTCCAATGGAGCACGTCCATCGGCAGGGCGGGAGCGTCGGCGAGCTGGAGGAAGAAAATCTTGTCGCCGGGGATCGTGCGTATGGCATACGGGTCGACATCGCGCGCCAGGATATGGAAGCTGTCCAGGCACAGCCCCAGATTGGGGTGATCTGCCATCCGGACGATTTTCCAGGCGTGGAAATAGTCGCTGACGTGCCGTCCCCAGGCGAGCGCCTCGTAAGCGATCCTTATCCCGTGTTCCGCGGCGCGCTCCGCAAGGAGCCGGAGCTGCCCGGCGGCGAGCGCGTCATCGTCGATCGCGGCCGGGGACACGCTCGAGCACACCAGCATCCGCGTGGCGCCGAGGCGCTCCATCACCGCGAACTTGTGCTCCGCCCGGCGCAGCCCGTCCGCCAGCACGTCCGGCGGCACCGCCTCGAAGTCGCGGAACGGCTGGTACAGCTCGATGGCGAGCCCGAGGTCGGCCGCGCGCCGCCGCACGTCCTCGGGGCTCAGGCCGCTCACGAGCAGGTCGTTCTCGAAGATCTCCACCCCGTCGAAGCCGGCGCCGCCGATCGCCGTCAGCTTGTCCGCCAGTGAGCCGCTGAGCGACACGGTCGCGATTGACCTGCGCATACCGCGATGAGCCCCCTCTTAATGGACGAACTAGTACGTTAGCCTACATCGTTCATGTGACCCACGACACCGCGCCGCCGCGCCATCGGCGCGAAACCCGGGTCAGGCGTTGCGGGACTGCGGAAAGGCCACCGTGATGTCCAGGCCGCCTTCGGGGCGGGGACGGGGCGTGAGCGCGGCGTCGTGGGCGCGGACGATCGCGCGGACGATCGCCAGGCCGAGCCCGTGCCCGCCGTCATGGCGGATCCGCTGGGCGCCGAGTCGCTGGAACGGCTGGAAGAGGCGGTCCACCTCGTCGGGCGGGACGAGCGGCCCGGTGTTGCCGACCGTGACGACGGCCTGCCCGCCGGACACGGTCGTGGCGACCTCCACCCGGCCTCCGTCCACGTTGTGGCGGACGGCGTTGCCGACCAGGTTCGCCATCAGGCTCTCGGCCAGGGCCGGGTCGCCGGTGGCGGGCGCCGGGGTGAGGGTCGCGTCGATGCGGACGTCCCGCCGGTCGGCTGCGCGGCGGTGGTCCGCGATGACCTTGCGGGTGATGTCGGCGAGATCGAAGGGCTCCCAGCGTTCGATCCCGCGCTCGCTGCCGGCCAGGGTGAGCAGCGCTTGGATGAGGCGTTCCTGCTGATCGCCCCACTTCAGTGCCTTCTCGCAGGCCGACCGCAGCGACTGCGCGGTGGCGTCCGGTTCGGCGAGCGCGACCTGGAGGACGGTCCGCCCCGCGGTGAGCGGGGTCCGCAGTTCGTGGGAGGCGTTGGCCACGAAGTTCCGCTGCGCCTGGAAGGCCGCCTCCAGCCGCCCGAACAGGCTGTCGAGCGTCTCCCCGAGCTCCCGGAACTCGTCGCCGGGGCCGTCGAGGGCCAGGCGCTGGTGCAGGTTCCGGGCGGAGATGTCCTGGGCGGTCCTGGTGATCGTGCGCAGCGGTCGCAGGACCCGTCCGGCGATCAGCCGCCCGACCACGACGGCGAGGACGACCAAGACCGCGACCATCGCCACGCCCGCGACGTTCTGGCTCGCGTCGTGGGCGATGGTGCCGATGACGGACGAGTCCGCGGATCTGCCGCAGGACGGTGGACGGTGCGGAACGGACGGGGCGGCCGTGCACTCGCTCCCCACCAAGAAGTTCGGCTTGAAGATGACCGCGAGGGCGGCGAGGGCCGCGGCCGAGGTGCAGAACACGGCGGCGTACAGCAGGGTGAGCTGGGTCCGCAGCGTCCGCTGGGGCAGGCGCATCACGGCTCTCCGATCTGGTATCCGCCCTCCCGGACGGTGCGGATGACGGGCGGGTCCCCGAGCTTGGCCCGCAGCCGGCGCATGGTCTGCTTGACCGCGGTGGTGAAGGGGTCGGCCGCCTCGTCCCAGACGCGCTCCAGCAGTTCCTCGGCGGACACGACCCGGCCGGCGGCACCGAGCAGGCACTCCAGCAGCGCGAACTCCTTCGGGCTGAGCTCCAGGCGCCGCCCGGCGCGGAACGCGACCCGGCGGCCGGGGTCGCAGGTCACGTCACCGCGTTCGAGCACGGGGGGCAGCGAGGTCGCGGGGCGGCGGCCGAGGGCCCGGATGCGCGCGACGAGCTCGGCGAAGTCGAAGGGCTTGGGCAGGTAGTCGTCGGCGCCCAGGCCGAGGCCCTCCACCCGGTCCCTGACCGTGCCGGCCGCGGTCAGCATCAGCACCCGGCTCCCGGACCGGTCGGCGGCCTGCCGCCGGCAGACCTCGTCGCCGTGCACCCCGGGCAGGTCCCGGTCCAGCACCACGACGTCGTAGCGGGTGCACGCGAGGCGGTCGAGCGCGGCGTTCCCGTCGAGGGCGACGTCGACCGCCATGCCCTCGCGGCGCAGCCCGGTCGCGATCGCCGCGGCCAGGTCCTCGACGTCCTCGGCTACCAGCACTCTCATGATCGTCCGTGATCCTTCCGCGGCGCCGCCCGGCCCAGCGCGAGGGTATGCGGCCCGGCCCCGACGATGCCAGGCCGCGGGTATCAGCCGGGTTTCAGCCGCGGGCACCGTGCTGATACCGGCGCCGGCGTACAACCGCTTTCGACGCGAATGTTCACGAACCGGAAGGCGGCCGGATGAGCCAGGGGACGATCGAAGTGAGCGGCCTGCGCAAGCGGTTCGGGCCGACGACGGCGCTGGACGGCATGACGTTCACCGTCCGGCCGAGCCGGGTCACCGGATTCGTCGGCCCCAACGGCGCCGGGAAGTCCACCACGATGCGGGTGATCGTGGGCCTGGACGCGCCCGACGCGGGCACCGCGCTGATCGGCGGGCGGCCCTACCGGAGCCTGCGCCACCCGCTGACCCTGGTCGGGTCGCTGCTGGACGCCGCCGCCGTCCAGCCGAGCCGGAGCGCCCGCGACCACCTGCTGTGGCTGGCCCGCTCGCAGGGGCTGGCCGCCGGCCGGGTCGACGAGGTGATCGGGAAGGTCGGCCTGGAACGGGTGGCCCGGCGCAGGGCGGGCGGGTTCTCCCTCGGCATGCGGCAGCGGCTGGGGATCGCCGCGGCACTGCTCGGCGACCCGCCGGTGCTGCTGCTGGACGAACCGTTCAACGGCATGGACCCGGAAGGGATCGTCTGGATGCGCGGGCTCCTGCGGGCGCTGGCCGCCCAGGGACGCGCGGTGCTGGTGTCCAGCCACCTGATGGGCGAGCTGGAGGACACCGCCGACCACCTGGTGATCGTCGGCCGCGGAAAGGTGATCGCCGACCTCGGCGTGGCCGACCTGATCGCGACGGTGTCCGCCGGGCGGGTGGCCGTGCGGACCACCGCTCCGCCGCAGGCGATGGCCGTGCTGGCGGACGCGGGCGCCACCGTCGCGGCCACCGGCCGGGACACCCTGACCGTCTCCGGGCTGCCGGCCGAGCGGGTCGTCGCGCTGCTTGGCGCCGGCGCGGTGCCGTTCTCGGAGGTGTCGGCGCACCGCGCGACGCTGGAGGAGGCCTACCTGAGGCTGACCCGGGACGCGGTCGAGTACCGCGCCGAGCCGGCCGGGGAGGCCACGCGATGACCACGCCCACGATGACGCCGGACAAGCCGAGGGCACGGACCGGCCGCGCGGGGTTCGGTGCGCTGCTGCGGGCCGAGTGGACCAAGTTCCGCACCGTCCGGGGCTGGACGATCGGCATGGTCATCGCGGTGCTGGCCACCGCTGGGATCGCGTTACTCGACCACAGCTCGTGCGGCGGCGTGACCGCTCCGGGCGATGCGGCCGCCCCCGGCGCGGGCTGCTCCGCCCCGGTGGGGCCGGACGGCGAGGCCGTGACCGACGCCTTCTCCTTCGTGCACCGGCCACTGGACGGCGACGGCGGCATCACCGTCCGCATGGCCTCCCTCACCGCCGGGCGGGGCCCGGCCGGCCTGCAGCCGTGGTCGAAGGCCGGACTGATCGTCAAGGCGGGCACCCGCCCGGGATCGGCGTACGCGGCCCTGATCGTCACCCCCGGCCACGGCGTGCGGATGCAGTACGACTTCACCGGCGACATCGAGGCCTCGCCCGGCACCGGCTCGGCGGCGTCCCCGCGGTGGCTCCGGCTTTCCCGCTCCGGTGACGCGCTCACCGGTTACCAGTCCGCCGACGGAACCCACTGGAGCGCGGCGGGCACCGTCCACCTGCACGGGCTGCCGGCGACCGTGCAGGCCGGTATGTTCGCCGCCTCCCCGGCGTCCGCGCAGTCCGGCTCCGCGCAGTCCCTCGGCGGATCGGGAGGGGGCGGCGCCCGCACCCTGGCCACCGCCCGCTTCGACCACATCGACCTGCGCGGCTCGTGGCGGGGCGGCGCCTGGGCCGGTGCGAACGTGGGAGGCGGGTCCGGTGACGGCCCGTCGCCGGACGTCGGGTTCCATCAGGCCGCCGGCACCGTCACCGTGACCGGATCGGGGGACGTGGCGCCCTACGTGCCCGCGGTGGACGGAGGCGGCGTCGCCGTCGAACGGACCCTGCTCGGGGCGTTCGGCGGGCTGATCGCGGTGATCGTCGTGGCGACGCTTTTCATGACCGCCGAGTACCGCCGGGGCCTGATCGGCGTCACCTTCACCGCCGTCCCCGGACGCGGCCGGGTCCTGGCCGCGAAGGCCGTCGTGATCGGCTCGGTGACCTTCGCCGCCGGGCTCGCCGGGAGCATCGCCGCGGTCGCGCTCGGCGAGCGGCTGCTGCGCTCCAACGGCGACTTCGTCCTGCCGGTCGGCACGCTCACCGAGATCCGCGTGGTCGCCGGGACCGCGGCGCTCCTGGCCGTCGCCGCCGTCCTCGCCCTCGCCGTGGGCACGATCGTGCGGCACGGCGCCGCGGCGGTCACCGCCGTCGTCACCGCGATCGTCCTGCCGTACTTCTTCGCGTCCCCGCTGTCGGTGCTGCCCGCCGGAGTCTCGGACTGGCTGCTGCGGGTCACTCCGGCCGCCGCCTTCGCCGTACAGCAGACCACCCCGCACTACCGGCAGGTGGACGCCCCCTACACACCGGGCAACGGCTACTTCCCGCTACCGCCGTGGGCCGGCTTCGCCGTGCTGTGCGGCTACACCGTGCTCGCCCTGGTGCTGGCCGCCGTCCTGCTGCGCAGGAGGGACGCATGAGCCGCGCCCTGCGCGCGGAGTGGACGAAGCTGCGCACGGTGCCCAGCACCATCTGGCTGCTGCTCGCCGTCGTCACCGCGACCGTGGCGCTGGGTCTCGTGGCGGACGCGGCGGCCCGGTGCCCGTCCGCGGGCTGCCACCTGGATCCCGCGCGGACCGGCCTGACCGGGATCTACCTCGGCCAGGCGATCGTCGTCGTCCTCGCCGTGCCGGCGATCAGCGGCGAGTACGGCAGCGGCATGATCCACCTCACCTTCGCCGCGATGCCCCGCCGGACCGTCGTCCTGGCCGCCAAGGCGGTCACCGTCACCGGCCTGACGCTGTCGGCGGGCATTCCCGCCGTCCTGGGATCCTTGCTCGCCGGACGGCTCGTCCTGCCCGGCCACGGCTTCACCGCCGCGCACGGCATCCCACCGTTGTCACCGACCGACGGATCGGTGCTGCGCGCCGCCGTGGGATCGGTCCTCTACCTCGGGCTGATCGCCCTGCTCAGCCTGGGCGTCGCCGCCGCCGTGCGCGACGCCGCGACGGCCATCGGGACCGTCCTCGGCCTGCTCTACCTCCTGCCGATCCTCACCACCGTGCTCGGCGGCTCCGACCTGGCACGGCACCTCCGGCAACTGTCGCCGATGACGGCCGGGCTCACCGTCCAGGCCACCACCGACCTGCGCGGCCTGCCCATCGCCCCCTGGGCGGGCCTCGGCGTCCTCGCCGCCTGGGCCGCCGCGGCGCTCCTCGCCGGCGGGCTGCTTCTCCACTTCCGCGACGCCTGACCCCGCCCTCGTCCCGTCGGGACCGCCACCTTGACCGGCGGGGGGACGAGGCGCACAATCCTAACCATGTCGGTAGGAAATATAGAAAAGACGCCTCCGTCGCATCTGACGACCGTGTCCGATCCGGTCCAGCGGCTGTACTTCGGCGGCTCGTCCGCGGCGGCGGGGCCGGTCGCGGCCGAGCACGCCGATGTGTACCTGACGTCCGGTCCCGGCGCCGGTCACACCGCGCTCCTGCCGAAGGAGGGCTCGCGATGACCGAACTCGGCCTGGACCTGCGCCGGGTCTACGGCGCCTACCCGACCGGCGTCGCCGTGGTCGCAGGCCTGGTCGGCGGGCGCCCTGCGGGAATCGCCGCCAGTTCCTTCGTCCCAGTATCGCTCGACCCGCCTCTGGTGTCGGTGTGCGTCGCGCACACCTCGACGACCTGGCCACTGCTGCGCGAACTGCCCCGCATCGGCATCAGCGTGCTCGGCGCCCACCAGGAGCACGTCGGGCGCAGGCTCGGCGCCCGCACGGGCGACCGGTTCGCCGGCGTCGACTGGCGCGCCACCCCGGACGGCTGCGTGCTCGTCGAGGGCTCGTCCGCCTGGTACGAGTGCACGCTGGAGGAGCAGTTCCGCTCCGGCGACCACGACATCGTCCTCTTCCGCGTCCACGACCTGGACGCCGCGTCCGACGTCCCGCCGCTGGTCTTCCACGCCAGCGCGTTCCGCCGCCTGGGCTGATCCGGCGGTGGAACGTTCGAAACCCACGTCCCGGCCGGGACGCGGGCTTCACCGGCGGCCGGGCCGATGTGATTTCATACTTAATTGGTTGGTATTGACGAGAACATGGCCGGAGGCTTACGTTCGCGGTGATCCGGCCACCGGTGATGGGAGAGAGCCCCGTGAGAGTGACGTCGAGCCCGTGGAGAACCGCCGCCGTCCTGGCGGCCGCCCTGGCGGCGCCGACCGCGTGCGGCTCCGGCGGCGGCGCGTCCGGCGCCGCCGGCGGGGCGCCCCGCACCGGTGGGACGCTCACCTTCGCGGTGGGGTCGGACGCCGGCTGCGTCGACCCGCAGCAGGTCGGCAGCAACGACACCATCTACTCGGTGCGGCAGTTCGTCGACTCGCTCACCGACCAGGACCCGTCCACCGGCAAGATCGTGCCGTGGCTCGCCAAGAGCTGGGATGTCGGCGACGGAGCGCGCAAGTTCACCTTCCACCTGCGGCCCGGGGTGACCTTCAGCGACGGGACCGCGCTGACCGCGAAGGTCGTCAAGGCCAACTTCGACGCCATTCCGAAGCTGGGCGCGCTGGGCGTCCTGGCCGAGGGGTACCTGAGCGGATACGAGGGCACCACGGTCGTCGACGACCTCACCGCCGAGGTGCGGTTCAAGCAGCCGAACGCGCAGTTCCTGCAGGCCACCGCCACGCATTCGCTGGGCATCGAGGCGGAGGCCAGCGTGCGCAGGACGCCCCAGCAGCGGTGCAGTGAGGGCATCGTCGGGTCCGGGCCGTTCACGCTGTCGAAGTACGTGCCGAACCAGTCCATCGCGCTGGCGAACCGCAAGGGCTACGCGTGGGGGTCCTCGCTGTGGAAGAAGCAGGGCGCCGCCTACCTCGACCGGCTCGTCTTCAAGATCCTTCCCGAGTCGGGCGTCCGGACGGGCGGGCTGCAGTCCGGGCAGGTCGACGCCATCGGGAGCGTCGGCCGGGCCGACGAGTCGGCGCTGAAGGCGTCGGGGGTCCGGCTCTTGGCACGTGCCAACCCCGGCGTCGTCTTCGGCGTCTCCCCGAACAACGCGCGTCCTCCGCTGGACGACGAGAAGGTCCGCAGGGCGATCACGCTGGCGGTCGACCGGAAGCAGGTCGCCCAGACCGTCTTCCCGTCCGGGACGCGGCCCGCCACCAGCGTCCTCGCGCACACCACGCCCGGATACACCGACGCCGGGGCGTCGCTCGCCCTCGACCAGGCGCAGGCCAAGGCACTGCTGGACTCCGCCGGCTGGACGGCCGGCAGCGACGGCGTCCGGCAGAAGGGCGGCAAGAAGCTGGCCCTGACCGTCACCTGGTTCGCCAACGCGGCCACCAACAAGCCGGCACTGGAGCTGCTCCAGCAGCAGCTGAAGGCGGTCGGCGTGCAGCTGGTCCTGCAGGAGAAGCCGATCGCGCAGCTCACCCAAGTTCAGCGGTCCGGGGCGTTCGACCTGCTGTGGGGGAACGTCACCCGGGCCGACCCCGACATCCTGCGCAGCTCGTTCTCGACTCGGCTCGCCAACCTCTACAAGCTCCCGGCCACCGGCCTGGACGGCCTGCTGGACGGCCAGGCCGCCGCGTCCGACCAGGCCGAGCGGTGGGAGCTGGTGGCCAAGGCGCAGCGGGACATCGTCCAGCACGCCTACACGATCCCGGTCGTGGAGCTGCAGACCGAACTGGGCGTCGCGAAGAAGGTCCACGGCGTGCTGTTCGACGCGTCGAGCCGCATCCAGCTCCACGACGCCTGGATCGGCTAGAGGGCATCGCGGCGGGCTTCCGGAGAGAGGTGAACCGATGCGACGTTATGTGGCCCTGCGCCTGGCGCAGGCGGCCGGGGTCCTGTGGGCGGCCTACACGCTGTCGTTCCTCGTCCTCGACCTCCTGCCCGGCGACCCCGTCTCGGCGATGGCCGGGCAGGGCGCCGACCAGGCGGGGATCGACCCCGCGCAGATCGAGCGGCTGAAGAGCGAGTACGGCTTCGACAAGCCGATCCCGGTGCAGTACCTCGACCACCTCGGCAAGGCGCTGCGCGGCGACTTCGGCGACTCGGTGTCCACGGGACGGCCGGTGACGTCGGTCATCGGCGACGCGCTCCCGCAGACGCTCCAGCTGGTCGGGGCGGGGCTCGCGCTCGCGGTCCTGCTCGGCGGCGGCCTCGCGATGGCGGCGACCTACACGTCCCGGCGATGGCTGCGGCAGCTGCTGCTGTCGCTGCCGCCGCTCGGCGTGTCGGTCCCGACGTTCTGGGTCGGCCTGATGCTCGTCGAGGTGTTCTCGTTCCAGGCGCGGCTGCTGCCGGCGTTCGGGAACGGCGGGCTGCGCGGTCTCGTGCTGCCCGCCGTCACCCTCGCGATCCCCACCGGAGCGGTCGTGGCGCAGGTCCTGTCCAAGAGCCTGCTCACCACGCTGGACGAACCGTACATACAGACCGCCCGGGCGAAGGGGGCCGGACGGCCGCGGATCCACCTGCGGCACGCGCTGCGCAACGCCTCCCTGCCGGCCTTGACCGTGGTCGGGATCCTCGTCGGGCAGCTCATCGCCAACTCGGTCGTGATCGAGACGGTCTTCTCCCGCAACGGCCTCGGGCGGGTCACTGCCGGCGCGGTCACCACCCAGGACATCCCGGTGGTGCAGGGCGTCGTGGTGTTCGGCTCGCTGGTCTTCGTCCTGGTCAACCTGATCGTCGACCTCGTCTACCCGCTGCTGGACCCGCGGATCGCCGCCGCGTCCGGCCGGCGCTGGAGTCCCGCATGAGCAGCACCCTCGACAACGGCATCGCGGCCGAGGCGGTCCTCGGCGTCCCGGTGGCGCCGGGCGCGCCGGACGCGCCCGGACCGGCGGTCCGCCGCCGCGCCGGAGCCGCCCAAATCGCGCGCTTCCTCCTGCGACGTCCCGGTCTCGTGCTGTCCATCGCCGTGATCGCGGCGGTGGTCCTGGCGTCGTTCTGGCCCGCCCTGTTCACCTCGCGCGACCCGCTGACCGGGGTTCCGGCGCAGAGCTTCCGGGCGCCGGGCGGCGGGCACTGGTTCGGCACCGACGAGCTCGGCCGCGACCTGTACTCCCGCGTCGTGCACGGCGCGGCGCTGTCGCTGAAGGCCACGCTGATCGCCGTCGCGGTGTCGTTCGCCGTCGGCGGGCTGCTCGGCCTGCTCGCCGGGTTCGCCGGCCGCTGGATCGACGACGTGCTGATGCGGTTCGTCGACGTGCTGCTGTCCATTCCCGCGCTGTTCCTGTCGCTCGCTCTGGTCACCGCCCTCGGCTACGGCACGGTGAAGGTCGCCGTGGCCGTCGGGGTCGCGAGCGTCGCGACGTTCGCGCGGGTCATGCGGTCGGAGGTGCTGCGGGTCCGGCAGGCCGTCTACGTCGAGGCGGCCCGCTCCTGCGGGACGCGCTGGTACGGCGTGCTGGGACGGCACGTCCTGCCGAACGCGATCGGCCCGGTGCTGGTGCTGGCCACCCTCGACTTCGGCACGGCCGTGCTCGCGGTGTCGTCGCTGAGCTTCCTCGGATACGGCGCCGCGCCCCCCGCACCCGAATGGGGGACGCTCATCTCCGACGGCCGCAACTACCTCGCGAACGCCTGGTGGATGACCGCGCTCCCGGGGCTGACGATCGCCGCGACCGTGCTCGCGACGAACCGGATCGCGCGGGCGCTCGACGGCGAATGGGCGAGGCGGCGATGAGCGGCCAGGACGCCCCGGTCCTCGAGGTCACCGGCCTGTCCGTCTCCTACGGGACCCGCACCGGCCGGGTGGAGGCGGCCCGGGACGTGAGCCTGGACGTGCGGGCCGGCGAGATCGTCGCGCTGGTGGGGGAGTCGGGGTCGGGCAAGAGCACCACCGCGCACGCCGTCACCCGGCTGCTCGCCGACAACGCCTCGCTCGACGCCGGGCGCATCGCGTTCGGCGGCCGGGATCTGGCGGCCCTGTCCGAGCGGGAGCTGCGCACCGTCCGCGGCGCCCGGATCGGCCTCGTCCCGC
Source organism: Actinomadura napierensis (assembly GCF_039529375.1). Lineage (NCBI taxonomy): Bacteria > Bacillati > Actinomycetota > Actinomycetes > Streptosporangiales > Thermomonosporaceae > Actinomadura > Actinomadura napierensis. Next base: position 248,824 of record NZ_BAAAMR010000001.1, on the reverse strand, counting down.
AGGACCCCGGCGTCTCGCTGAACCCGGTGAAGCGGATCGGCGAGCAGGTCGCGGAGGTGCTGCGGCTGCACGGCCTGGCCACCCGCCGCTCCGCGCCCGCCGCCGCGGTCGAGGTGCTGGACCGCGCCGGAATGCCCGAGCCGGGGGTCAGGGCGCGGCAGTACCCGCACGAGCTGTCCGGCGGGATGCGGCAGCGTGCGCTGATCGCCATCGCGATCGCCGCCGAGCCCGAGCTGATCGTCGCGGACGAGCCGACCAGCGCCCTCGACGTCACCGTCCAGCGCCGCATCCTCGACCATCTCCAGCACCTCACCGAGGAGCTCGGCGCCGCGGTGCTGCTGGTCACCCACGACCTCGGCGTCGCGGCCGACCGCGCCCGGCGCATCGTCGTGATGTCGCGCGGCCGCGTCGTCGAGGCGGGGCCTTCCCGGCAGATCCTCGACGACCCGCAGGACGACTACACGCGCCGCCTGCTGCGCAGCGCGCCCAGCCTCACCGCCGTCCGGCCGCGCCTCCGCCCCGTCGCCGCGCCGCCGGAGCGGTCGCCCGGGACCGAGGAAGCGGTGCTCGTGGCAGCCGAGCATCTCGTCAAGGAGTTCCCGCTGCCGCGGGGCCGGACCGTCCGCGCCGTGGACGACGTGAGCCTCACCCTGCACCGCGGCCGGACGCTCGCCCTGGTCGGCGAGTCGGGATCGGGCAAGTCGACCACGGCCCGGATGATCCTGCGGCTCGTCGAGCCGACCGCCGGACGGATCGTCTTCGACGGCGAGGACGTCACCTCCGCGGGCGGGGCGGCGCTGCGGGGGCTGCGGCGCCGCGCGCAGCTCGTCTACCAGAACCCCTACGCCTCCCTCGACCCCCGCTTCTCCATCGGCGAGGTGATCACCGAACCGCTGCGGGCGTTCCGCATCGGCGACCGGGCGTCCCGCACGGCCCGCGCCCGCGAGCTGCTCGACCGCGTCGCGCTGCCCGCCTCGACGCTGGAGCGCCGGCCGGCCGAGCTGTCGGGCGGGCAGCGGCAGCGGGTCGCGATCGCCCGCGCGCTCGCGCTGCAACCCGACCTCGTGGTGTGCGACGAGCCGGTCTCGGCGCTGGACGTGTCCGTCCAGGCGCAGGTGCTGGAACTGCTCGCCGAACTCCAGGACGGCACCGGGGTGGCGTACCTGTTCATCTCCCACGACCTCGCCGTCGTCCGGCAGATCGCGCACCGCGTCGCGGTCATGAAGGCCGGGCGGGTGGTCGAGACCGGCGCGACCGGCGCCATCTTCGGCGGACCGGCCCACGACTACACCCGCGAACTGCTCGCCGCCATCCCCGGCGGGACCACGCACACCGACGACCCAGCCACGCTGCTCACGAAGGAGCGGACATGACCGCACAGACCACCACGAGCACGGTGACCGACCGATTCGCCGAGGAATGGCGCGCCTGGCACACCGCGCACGAGGCGCACCTGGCCGACCCGCACGGCTTCCTCGCGATCACCGGGCTGCACTGGCTCGACGAGGAACCGCGCCGGTTCCCCGGCGCACCGGGCCTCTGGTGGACGGGGGCCGAGGGCGTCATCGTCGTCCTCGGCGACGGCGAGGAACTCCTCGTGGACGGCGAGCCGGTGCGCGGCGAGCACCGGTTCGGCGTGCTGCCCGAACGCGGCGGCGTCACCCCGCTGTGGGGCGACGCGGCGATCGAGGTGGCCAAGCGGGGCGGGCACGACATCGTCCGGCCGCGCCACCCCGGCCACCCGCTGCGCACCTCCTTCCGCGGCACGCCCGCCTTCGCGCCCGACCCCCGGTGGTCGGTCACCGGCCGCTACGTCCCCTTCGGCGAGCCGCGCCCGACCACCGTCGGCGCCGCCGTCGAGGGGCTCCAGCACGTCTACGACGCCCCCGGCCGGATCGAGTTCGAGCTGGACGGCCGGCCCCTCGCCCTCACCGCGTTCAACGGCAAGGAGCCCGGCGACCTGCTCGTTCTCTTCACCGACGCGACGTCCGGCGTCACCACCTACGCCGCCAACCGCGCGCTGTTCGTCCGGGCGCCCGCCGCGGACGGCACGGTGACGCTCGACTTCAACCGCGCCCACAACCTGCCCTGCGCCTACACCGGGTTCGCCACCTGCCCGCTTCCGCCCGCCGAGAACCGGCTGCCGGTCGCGGTCGAGGCGGGCGAGAAGATCCCCTACGAGCGCGGCTGACCGATGAGCGCGATCCGTTCCCTGTCCTTCCTCACCCCCGGCAACTACCCCGACGACGACCCGCGCGCCGGCCTGGAGGCGACGCTGCGGCTGTTCGAGTTCGGCGAGGCCGAGGGGTTCGACGGCGCCTGGATCCGGCAGCGGCACCTGGAGCACGGCGTCTCGTCGGCGGCGGTGTTCCTGGCCGCCGCGAGCCAGCGCACCGGCCACGTGGAACTCGGCACCGCGGTGATCCCGATCGGCTACGAGAACCCGTTCCGGCTCGCCGAGGACCTCACCACCGTCGACGTGCTGTCCGGCGGGCGGCTCCAGGCGGGGTTCAGCACCGGCATGCCGCACGCGGAGCTGCTGGGCGACCTGGTCCACGACGGCGACTGGCGCGGCTACGACCTCGCCTACGGCCGGATCGCCCGGCTGGCCCACCACCTGCGCGGCGAGTACCTCGGCGGGCCCGACACCGTCGTCCACTCGCCGGGCAACGTGCAGCGGCCCCGGCTCCAGCCGCACAGCCCCGGCCTGACGGACCGGCTCTGGTACGGCGGCGGCAGCCTGCGCTCGGTCCGCTGGGCCGCCGAGCAGGGGCTGAACCTGCTGACCGGCAACATCGTCCAGGGCGAGGGCACCGACGACTTCGTCGCGGCGCAGCTCGCGCTGATCGCCGAGTACCGCCGGCTGCTGCTGCCGCCGGACCGGCCGGGCCGGATCGCGCTCGGCCGGGTGATCGTCCCGCTGGACGGCGCGGACGCCGCGACCCGCGAGCGCTACCGGCGCTACGCGGCGGCCCGGCACGAGCGCACCCTCAAGCCGATGGGGGAGCGGCGGATCCTGTTCGCCCCCGATCTCGTCGGCACGTCCGACGAGATCGTCGAGCGGCTGCAGGCCGACGCCGCCGTGTCCGCGGTCTCCGAGCTGCGCCTGGAACTGCCCTACGAATTCGACGAGCACGACTACGAGCAGATCCTCTACGACGCCCGCACCCTGATCGCGCCCCGCCTCGGCTGGCGTCCCGCGACGTCCGGTGTGGGCTCGGCGGGGATCCCGGCCTGACAGAACGATTGGTGAGACATGGCATTCCTCGTCCTGGTGGGAAATCCACGACCGCAATCACGGACGCTCCAGATCGCGCGGCAGGCCGCCGCGGCGGTATCCGAAAGGGTCGGCGATAGCGGCGCGGCCGACGTCGTCGACCTTTCCCTTCTCGCACCCGGACTGCTCGAACCCGCCCCGGCGCCCGAGGTGGTGAGCGCCTTGGAGCAGGTCGTCGCCGCGGACGTCCTGGTGGTGGCGAGCCCTACGTACAAGGCGACTTACACCGGGCTCCTGAAGGTGTTCCTCGACCGGCTTCCCGGCGGCGCGCTCGCGTCGACGGTGGCGCTGCCGCTGCTGGTGATGGGCGATCCCAAGCATTCGCTCGCGGTCGAGGTGCATCTGCGTCCGCTCCTGGTGGAACTGGGCGCGACCGTTCCGACGCCCGGCCTGGCATTCCTGGAATCGCAAGTGCCCGACGCCGCCGGGGTGCTCGGCGCGTGGGCCGATCTGGTCGCCCCGCAGGTGTCCGCCGCGCTCGCGCAGCGCAAGGCCGCAGGAGTCGCATAGTGCCCGCGAAACAGATCCATCTGGCGGCCCATTTCCCCGGCGTCAACAACACCACCGTGTGGTCGGATCCCCGGTCGGCCAGCCAGATCGACTTCGGTTCCTTCGTCCACCTCGCCGAGACCGCCGAACGCGGCAAGTTCGACTTCTTCTTCCTCGCCGAAGGGCTCCGGCTGCGGGAGATGAAGGGACGCATCCACGACCTCGACGTGGCCGGGCGGCCCGAGTCGCTGACCGTGCTGTCCGCGCTGTCGGCCGTCACCACCCGCCTCGGCCTCGCCGCGACCGTCAACTCCACGTTCAACGAGCCCTACGAGGTGGCCCGCCGGCTCGCCACCGTCGACCACCTCAGCGGGGGCCGCGCCGCCTGGAACGTCGTCACCAGCTGGGACGAGTTCACCGGCGAGAACTTCCGCCGCGGCGGCTTCCTGGCCGAGGCCGACCGCTACGCCCGCGCCGCCGAGTTCCTGCGCACCGCCCGCGAGCTCTGGGACTCGTGGGCGGACGGCGACCTGGTCGCCGACCCGGAGGCGGGGGAGTTCGCCCGGCCCGGCGCCGGCGCGTTCGCGCACCGCGGCGCGCAGTTCGACATCGCCGGCCGGTTCAACGTGCCGCGTCCGCCGCAGGGCCACCCCGTGGTCATCCAGGCGGGCGACTCGTTCGAGGGACGCGAGTTCGCCGCCGCGGACGCCGACGTCATCTTCAGCCGCCACGGCACGCTGGAGGACGGCCGGGCCTTCTACAAGGACGTCAAGAGCCGGCTCGCCCGGTACGGGCGGCGCCCGGACGACCTGAAGATCATGCCGGCCGTCACCTACGTGCTGGGCGACACCGAGCAGGACGCGGCCGAGCGCGCCGCCGAGATCCGCCGCGCGCAGGTCTCGCCGCAGAACGCCATCGCGTTCCTGGAGGGCTACTGGGGACGGGACCTGTCGGCCTACGACCCCGACGGGCCGCTCCCCGACGTCGAACCCGACCTCGACGAGGGCGTCTCGAAGGGCCGCGCGCAGTTCCGCGGCGACCGCGGCGAGACCGTCCGCAAATGGCGGGCGCTGGCCGCCGAACGCGGCTTCAGCATCCGCGACCTGGTCATTGAGGCCACCGGACGGCAGACGTTCGTCGGCACCCCGCGTTCGGTCGCCGACCGGATCGACGAGTTCGTGCAGACCGACGCCGCCGACGGCTTCGTCTTCGTCCCGCACCTGACACCGGGCGGCCTCGACGACCTGGTCGAGCACGTCGTCCCGCTGCTGCAGGAGAAGGGCGTGTTCCGCACCGACTACACCGGGCCCACGCTGCGCGACCACCTCGGTCTCCGGGTCCCGCACGCCCATTCGGGCCGATCGGAAAGGGAGGCGTCATGACCGGCCTGCACCTGTCCGCCGCGCTCAACGACGCCGGCTGGCACCCGGCCGCCTGGCGCGACCCCGCCGCCCACCCCGAAGCCCTGTTCACCGCCCGCCACTGGACGGACCTGGCCGCCGAGGCCGAGCGCGGGCTGCTCGACTTCCTCACCATCGAGGACTCCCTCGGGCTCCAGTCGTCCGACCCGACCGCGCCCGACGACCGAACCGACCAGGTCAGGGGCCGGCTCGACGCCGTCCTGCTGGCCGCCCGGCTCGCGCCCGCCACGTCGCGGATCGGGCTCGTCCCGACGACCATCACCACGCACACCGAGCCGTTCCACGTCTCCATCGGCATCGCCTCCCTGGACTACGCGAGCCGGGGGCGCGCGGGCTGGCGGCCGCAGGTCGCCGGCGCCCGGCTCTCCGACGCCGCCCACTTCGGCCGCCGCACCTTCCCCGAGTTCGACCTGCCCTGGTTCGCGACCCCGGAGGGAAAGGCGTTCAGCGCCGAACTGTTCGGGGAGGCCGACGACTTCGTGGAGGTGGTGCGGCGGCTGTGGGACAGCTGGGAGGACGACGCCGAGATCCGCGACGCCGCCACCGGCCGCTTCCTGGATCGCGACAAGCTGCACTACATCGACTTCGAGGGCGCTCATTTCAGCGTCCGCGGGCCGTCGATCACCCCGCGCCCGCCGCAGGGCCAGCCGCTCGTCACCGCGCTCGCCCACGACGTCCACCCGTACGAGTTCGCCGCCCGCGGAGCCGACGTCGTCTACGTCACCCCGCACTCGCGCACCGACGCCGTCACCATCATCGCGCAGGTCCGCGAGGCGGAACGGACCGTCGGCCGGGCCGGCGACCCCCTGAAGATCTTCGCCGACCTGGTCGTCTTCCTGGACGAGGCGCCCGGCGCCGCGTTCGCCCGCAAGTCCCGCCTGGACGACCTGGACGGCGCCGTCCTCACCTCCGACGCCGAGATCTTCGCCGGCACCCCCGGTGAGCTGGCCGACCTGCTGCTCGACTGGCGCGACGCCGGCCTGGACGGGTTCCGGCTCCGCCCCGGCGTCCTCCCGTCCGACCTCGCCGCGATCACGCGCGGCCTGGTGCCCGTCCTGCAGAGCCGCGGCGCGTTCCGCGACCGCTACGACGCCGCGACCCTGCGCGGCCATCTCGGCCTGTCCCGTCCCGCCAACCGCTACGCGGCGACATGAACCGGGGAGGCGCCCGTGACACCGCTGTCCGTCCTCGACCTCGCGCCGGTCCCCGAGGGCGGCTCCGCGCGCGACGCTCTCCGCAACACCCTCGACCTGGCCCGGCGGGTGGAGGCCGCCGGCTACCACCGGTACTGGCTCGCCGAGCACCACCTGGCCCCCGGTGTGGCCAGTTCGGCGCCGCAGGTCCTGATCGAGGCGGTCGCCGCGGCCACGTCCCGCATCCGCGTCGGCTCCGGTGCCGTGCAGACCGGCCATTGGACGCCGCTGTCCATCGTGGAGCAGTTCGGCACCATCGACGCGCTGCATCCCGGCCGGATCGACCTCGGACTCGGCCGCTCCGGGCAGCGGCGAGCCGAGGCCGCCCGCCGCGCGGCGGCCCCGCCCCCGCCGGCCCGCGAAGCCCGGAAGGCCACGGTGGTGGACGGTCTGCTCATCCCCGAGCCGTTCGACCTCACCAGGCTCGCGAAGTCCCCGGTGTTCGACCTGCACGGCGCTCTGCTCCAGCAGCCGGGCGCCGAGACGCCCGACTTCGCCGGCATCGTGGACGACATAGCCGCACTGATCGGCGGCACCTACGCCAAGGGCGCGACCGAAGCGCACGCCAATCCCGGTGAGGGCGCCGAACTGGAGCTGTGGATCCTCGGCAGCAGCGGCGGTGAGAGCGCGCGCGTCGCGGGCGAGCGCGGGTTGCCCTTCGCGGCGAACTACCACGTCAGCCCGTCGAACGTGCTGGAGGCCGTCGAGGCGTACAGGGAGGCGTTCAAGCCGTCGGACGTGCTGGACGAGCCGTACGTCGTCGTATCAGCGGACGTCGTGACGGCGCCCACCGACGAAGAGGCCACGGAGCTGGCGTCGCCGTACGCGCTGTGGGTGCACAGCATCCGGTCCAGTCTCGCGGCGATACCGTTTCCCACGCCCGCGCAAGCCGCCGCGCACCGGTGGCGTCCCGAAGACCGGGAGTTGGTCGCCGACCGCGTGGACACGCAGTTCACCGGCGCACCCGAAACCGTTGCCAGAAGTCTGCGGACCCTTCAGCGCGTCACCGGCGCCGACGAACTGCTCATCACCACGATCACGCACGATCACGCCGACCGCGTCCACTCCTATGAGCTCCTGGCCGACGCGTGGAACCGCGTGGCCGGCGACCCGTGATCCTTGCCGCCTCGCCGGTGTTCACGCGGGCTCCCGCGGTTCCCGGGCGACGGGGCCGGTGACGTCCATGCGCAGGCGGGTCAGCGTCGAGGTCCTGATCCGCCACGCGCCGCCGGCCTTCTCATAGGTCTCGTGGTAGTGGCCGAAGCCGACCAGTTCGCCGCCGTCGGCCCATTGGATCCGGTCCTCCATCGCCCAGATCCCGGTGGCGGTGGAGGGGGAGGTGAGGGTGATCTCCGGTGTGTGGCAGTGGTGCACGGTCACCTGGCCGTTCAAGGTCTCCCTGAGGAAGGCCATGAAGGTGTCGGCGCCGGTGACCACGCCGCCGCCGGAGCCGGTGGTGTCCACCACCACGTCGTCGCTGAAGACATGGCGCATCGCGTCCCAGTCCTTGGTGTCCAGCGTGCGGCAGTAGCGGGCCTTCAGCTGCTTGATCGCCTCGATGTCGTCCACGGTGCCTCCGGTCAGGAACGGGGCGCGTGGCGCGAGGCCTGGGTGGGCAGGTCGGCGTAGGTCACGATGCCCGGACGCGCCGCCACCACGGCCGGGATGGCGTTGACGACCGGCATCGCGGTGATGACCGAGCCGATGGCGAGCATGTCCTCCATGCTCATCGACGCCATGTCCTGCGGGAGCACCTCCACCCGCATGTTCACCCGCGGATGGCCCCGCACCTCGATGAGGTAGGCCATCGCGACGTCCCAGGCGGGGTCGAGGTCGGGCGTGACGGTCCAGCGGACGTGCGCCTCGACGGCGTCCGCGCCGCCGGAGGCGCCGATCCACCGGACGTCCAGCCCGGCGACGGTGCCGCTCCTCACCTCGCGCCCGGGGATGTCCAGGTCCTTGGTGGCGTGGGCGAACGCGACCTCGCAGCGGACGTCGTCGAGCGCGGTGCCGAGGAGCTCGGCGAGGGCCTCGACGGCGTCGCCGAACGGGGCCGTGGCCTTCCTGACGTCGTCGGCGTGCCCGGCGTCGCCCGCCGGGCGTCCCCAGCCGAGGTCGTCCTGGTTCGCGTCCGCGGCCCACAGGCCGATGTCGAACGACTCGAACACCGTGACGTGGTCGACCTGCCGGCAGACGCCCGAGGCGACCGCGGCCAGCTGGTCGGCGTAGCCGGGGTTGACGCCGCTGCCGAACAGGCTCGCGTTCCCCTCGCGGGCGGCCTCGTCGAGCGCGGCCCGCGCCTTCTCGCCGTAGGCGCGCCCGGTGAGGAACGACGCGGTCGTGAGGACGTTGATCCCCGCCCGCAGCAGCCGCTCCAGGTGCTCGACGTCGGGATGCAGCGGCATGTAGAGGACGCAGTCCGGCGCGAGTCCGATGATCTCCGCGATGTCGTCGGACGCGAGGACCCCGACCGGGCGGCCGAGCCCGGCGAGGTCGCCGGCGTCCCGGCCCGCCTTCTCCTTGCTGTGGGCGTACACGCCGACGAGCTCCAGGTCGGGGCGCTCGACGACGGCCGCGAGGGACTGGCGTCCGATGTTGCCGGTCGTCCACTGCACCACGCGGATGGGGCGGTCGGGCGTGCGTTCCACGGTGCCTCCCTGGCGAGGGATCGCCCGAAGCGGCGGCCACTGGCCACGGCACGCCCCGTGCGGACGTCCCATCACTCGCTGGCGTCGCCTCACCCTAGGCATGAATTCTGACCACGGTCAACATTCTGTCGATCACCGGCCTCGATAGTCTGTCTTGGTATGAGGGAGAACGAAGCGGCCGACGGCCGTGCGACGCGTGCTGACCAGGGTCAGCGACGGACGAACCTGGCGCAGTCCCGCTCCCGCGAGACCAGGCACGCGCTCCTGCAGGCGGCGATCGCGCTGTGGCGCACCAAGGGCTTCGCCGGCACCACGGTGGCCGACATCTGCCAGGCCGCGGGGGTCTCCAAGGCGCTGTTCTACTTCTACTTCCCGCGCAAGGAGGACGCCCTGCTGGAGGCCGGCTTCCTGTCCACCAGGGACGCGCGGCAGAAGTGGCGCGAGCTGGTCGCCCAGCCCTACGACCTGTTCGAAGTGATCGCCGCGGTGCTGGCCACGCTGGAGCGGATGATGCGCCGCAACCCCCCGGAGCTGCTCGTCGAGACCACCCTGGAGGGGTACCGGGCCGAGCAGCGGGCACTGGCGGAAGGCTCCTCGCGGGAGCACCACGCGACCCGGTTCCTCTTCCTCGAACTTCTGGAACGTGCCCGGGCCGATGGGAAACTCCCACCCGGCGCGGACGTGCTGCACATCGCGCGCGTCGCCCAGACGCTCCTGGAGACCGGCACCCGGCACTGGGCCGCCGGAGAGTACGGCGAGCGCGGCCTCGCCGAGGTGGTCGGCCACGACATCACGGCGTTCATCGTCGGCTGCAACGAGATCGGACAACGGACGCCGTAGCCGACTGGGATTCCGTGGTGTCTTCTCACGGTCGCAACCCCGCCGTGGCCAGCGGGATCAGCCTGCGAGTACCTCGACGTTTGGCATCCGCACCCACATTTCCTCCGGGGAGTTGCTCAGTTCTGGACATAAACATGCCGTGAGCGCGCTCCTACAGTGGCTCCACCTTAGAGAAACGCTGCCGTTTCGCTAAGGAGGCCGGCTTCACCCACCCCCACCTCCCTGGGAGCCGCCATGAAACCCCTGTCATGCGATGCGATGCCGACCGCCGGCGCCCGGCCGGCGGCGGAGCGTTCCCTCACGCCGGCGGTGCCGGCCGGCGGCCGGTCCCGTCGATGGAAGGCGGGCGGATCACTGGTCGTGGCGGCGGTCACGGCCGCACTGGTCTCGGCGCCGTCCGGCGACGCCGGACGGGCGACGGCCGACCCCGAGGTCAGTGCGGCGGTGCCGCGGGCGGCGTGCGGGCCGGGCTCGTCACCGGAGACCGGCCTGCAGGGGCAGGTGCCGCTCGCCGACCGCACCAGCGGCCGCAGCCAACGCGGCTACTCGTGCAACCTCGCCCTGCTCAGCCGGTACCAAGGACAGGGCCAGGGAACGGTCGGGGCCTCCTACGGCCACTGCCAGTATCTCGGGACGATCCTGCCGAGCGCGCTGACCGCGAAGCACAAGGGCGTCAACGTCATCGACATGTCCGACCCGCGGCACCCGCGGCTGAGCGACTCGCTGATCAGCCCCGCCACGCTCGGCGGCACCTGGGAGACCCTCAAGGTGCACCCGGGCCGCGGACTGCTGGCCGCGGTGTCGGTCGGCGCCGCCACCGGCGGGTTCTTCGTCTCGGTGTACGACGTCAAGACCGACTGCGCCCACCCGAGGCTGCTCAACGGAATCCACGGCACCACGCTGACGATGCCGGGCGCCTTCCCCGGCCACGAGGCGAGCTGGTCTCCCGACGGGCGCACCTACTGGACGACGGGCCTGCTCGGCGGCGCCATCGCGGCGCTGGACATGTCCGACCCGCACGCGCCCAAGGTGGTCTACAACGGCCTCACCGGCATGATCAACCATGGCGTCAACGTCAGCGCCGACGGCGACCGGGTCTACGTCGCCAGCTCCAGCATTCCCGCCGGCGTCACCATCTTCGACTCCAGCGACGTCCAGCGGCGCAGGCCGCACCCGCAGCTGCGCCGCGTCTCCGAGACGACCTGGAGCGACGGCATCGTCACCCAGTTCGCCCAGCCGTTCACCGACCACGGCCGGCCGTACATGCTGGCGGTCGACGAACTCGGCTCCGGCGGCGCCCGCATCTTCGACATCTCCGACGACCGCCGTCCCAAGCTCGTCCGCAGGCTCAAACTGGAGATCGACCGGCCGGAGAACGTCCGCGTCCGGGGCGCCGACACCGCCAAGAACGGCATCTTCGGATACGACTCCCACTACTGCACCCTCGACCGTCCCTCCGATCCCACGGCGCTGGCCTGCGGATGGATCCAGTCGGGCATCCGCGTGTTCGACATCCGCACCCTGACCCGGCCCCGCGAGATCGCCTACTTCAACCCGCCCGCGCAGGTCGGGCGGCGCGGCCGGCTGGCCAACTCCGCGCACGCCTTCGTGCCGTTCGGGGCCTACTTCTCCGACATCGTCAACGACTACCCCGGCAAGCCCGCGCCCTACACCGGCGAGACCGACATGACCGCCGACTGGTGCATGTCGCCACCGCGCTTCGACGGCGACCGGCTGTGGGTGTCGTGCGACGACAACGGCGCGCTGCTGCTGCGCTTCACCGACCACGCCTACCCGCTGCGATGAACCGGCGGCGGCTCACCGGCCAGGTGTTCTCGGCCACCGCCTTCATGGTGATCGGGGCCGTGGCGGCGATGCTGCTGTTCGGCGCCGGACGCACCCCGAGCTCTGCGCGGACCCCGGCGGCCAGGACGGTCGACATCGGGTTCAGCCAGGACATGATCGTCCATCATCAGCAGGCCGTCACGATGGCGCAGGCCGTCGGCGGCCGGGTCAGCGCGCCGGTGGCGCAACTGGCCACGGGCATCGAGCTGAACCAGCTCAAGGAGATCGGGCAGATGCAGGGCTGGCTGTCGTTGTGGAACGCCCCGCAGGTGCCCTCCGGACCGCCCATGACCTGGATGGCCTCCGGACAGGACCACGGACACGGCGGTCACGCCGCCGGCTCGGCCGCCGGTCGCGGCCGAGCCGGCGGCGACACGATGCCCGGCATGGCCTCGGTCCAGGAGGTGCAACGCCTGGGGGAGACCAAGGGCACCGCCGCCGACGCCTGGTTCCTCAAGCTCATGATCCGCCACCACGAGGGCGGACTGATCATGACCACGGCCGCGGCGCGGGCGGCCACGCTCCCGCAGGTCCGGTCGCTGGCGACGCTCATCACCGCCGAGCAGCGCCAGGAGACCGCCACAATGATCGGCCTGCTCTCGGCAATGGGGCAACGGCCCCTTGCCACCCCCGCTCACGGTTGAGCTCCGACTCCATCCGGGAGGAGAGTTCGTGGTGTCTCTGTCCTTGTCAGAACCGCCCATCCTGCTCACCGACCCCCTGAACCACCGCCACCGGCCCCCCTGCCGGCTCGGGGACCTGCTGCGCCCGCACATCGAACCGGTGACCGAGGAGATCGCCCAGGAGATCCGCCGGCACGTGCCCGCGTTCGCCCTGCCCGCCGACGGCCACCCCGGCTGCCAGCTGCTCGCCATGGTCGGCATGACCGTCCGCGGTTTCGTCGATTCGGTGGACGAGCCCGCGCCCGATCTGACGCCCATCACCGAGGGCTACAGGCGGCTCGGCGTCCGCGAGGCCCAGCACGGCCGCGGGCTCGACAACCTGGAGGCCGCCCTGCGGCTCAGCAGCCAGATCGTCTGCCGGCGGCTCATCCACCAGACGCGGATCCTCGACTCGCCGCACGACACCCTGGCGATCCTCACCGAACGGCTCTTCCAGTTCCTCGGCCGGCTCGTCAACGCGGCCGCCCGGGGCCACGCCGCGGCCCACCACCGCCTCACCACCGAACGCGAGCAGCGGCGCGCGTACCTGCGCGACGCCATCGTCGCCGACCCGCCCACCAGCCGCGAGGCCGTCATCGAACTGGCCGAGGCCGCTGGCTGGACGGCGCCCGGCACCGTCTGCGCGATCGTGCCGCACTCCCCGGCGAGCGTCACCCGCCTCCTGCCGCCGACCGTCCTGACCGACTGGTCCGGGCATGCCCCCTACCTGATCGTGCCCGACCCGGAAGGCCCCGGCCAGCGGCACCTCATGGACCGGCTCGCCGAGAGCTGCCCAGGGACGATCGGACCCGCCGTCCCCCTGGAACGCGGCGCGAACTCCCTGCGCTGGGCCCGCCGCGGCGCCGCGCTCGTCACCGAAGGGGCGTTACCCGCGGCGGGCGCCGTCCGCTGCGTCGACCACATAGCGACCCTGACCGCCCATCTCGGCCGCGACCTGGTCGACGCGGCGGCACCGCAGTACCTGCAACCGCTCCTGGAGGAGCCCTCCCCGCGACGGGAGACTCTCGCCGAAACGCTGCTGTCCCATCTCACCCACGGCGGCAACGCGGTCAACGTCGGGAAGGAGCTGCACATCCACCCGCAGACCGTCCGCTACCGCATGCGGGTGATCCAGAGCCTGTTCGGCGGAGAGCTCCCCGGCCCGCAGTCCAGGCTCGCGACGATGATCGCGCTCAACGCCCTGCTGCACCTGTCGACGCCCGCCGCCGGCCCGGCCAAGTGACGGTGGGGGACGGGTATTCACGGAACGGATGACGGCGATCCGTAAGTCCGATCGGGCGGGGACTATGCAGCGTGAGTGGCGTCGCTCATAGTTATGGCAGCTCAAAGCACCGATCCCCGGTGAAACCACCCCAGGTGCGACGAGGTTCTGACGCGCGCCGATCGCGGCGTTGAGGACCCCGTGCCTTCCCTTGCTGCGACGTGGAGTGTCCGCATGCCCGAATCCGTGTCCGCGCCGCCGGCCGCGAACCCCGACGACGGAACGCCCGAGGATGCGCCGCCTTCCGGGGCGGCGCATCGCCTGAGGGTGACGCTGCTGATGGCGGGCAGCTGCCTGCCGATTCTGGGCGCCGTGCTCATCGCGCCCGTCCTGCCGAAGATGCAGGACGCCTTCGGCGACACCGGCGCCGCCAAGGTGCTGGTCCCGCTGGTGCTGACGATCCCGGCGCTCGCGCTGGCCCTGCTGTCGCCCTTCGCGGGCGTCATCGTGGACCGGCTCGGCCGAAAGCGCCTCCTGGTGGTCGGGACGGTGCTGTACGCGCTGGTCGGCACGGCCCCGCTCTGGCTGGACTCGCTGGGCGCCATCGTCGCCAGCCGCGTCCTGGTCGGCGTGACCGAGGCGGCGATCATGACGTGCTGCACGACGCTGATCGGCGACTACTACAGCGGCCGGGTCCGCGACCGCTATCTGGCCCTGCAGACGATGTGCTCCGCCGCCTCCGCGACGGTCTTCTTCGTGCTCGGCGGGGCGGCGGGATCGGCCGGCTGGCGCGCCCCGTTCTGGCTCTACGGGGTGGGGCTGCTGATCGCACCGGCCATGGCCGCGGTGCTGCCGTCCACCGGGCCCGCCGCCGCGGACCCCGTCGAGCGGACACCCCGGCCGTTCCCGTTGCGGCGCATGGCCGGGATCTGCGCGCTGACCGTGTTCGGCGCCTTGGTCTTCTACACCGTCCCGGTGGAGATGTCCTACCTGCTGGACGACCTCGGGGTGTCGGCCACCGGCGCGATCGGCGCGGCCACGGCGGCGGCCAGCGTGGCCACCGTGCTCGGCTCGGTGACCTTCACCCGGTTGTCGGGTTCGACGGCCGCCCGGCTTCCGGCCGTCCTGGCCGTGTGCGCCGTCGGCTTCGCGGTGATGGCGCTGGCCGGCAACGCCGTGGTGCTGGTGGTGGGCGCGGTGATCAACGGTCTCGGCGCGGGAGTCCTGCTGCCGTCCCTGCTCACCCTGGCGATGTCGCGGCTGCACTTCGCCGACCGGGGCCGTGGGACGGGTCTGTGGATGGCGGCCTTCTTCGCGGGCGAGTTCGCGTGCCCGCTGCTCATGCTCGCGGGCGAGGCCGCCGTCGGCACGCTGGCGGCGTCGGTCGGCCTGCTCGCTCTGGCCACCGCCGTGGTCGCCGCCGCGCTTCTGCTCCTGTCCCGGCGCGCGGCCCTGGCGCCCGCCGCCCCGGAATGATCCGGCACGGGGAGTCGCCGGCGAGTGGGTCAAAGGTCCAGGACGAGACGTGGGGAATGCGCCCGCGAAACGCAGGTGAGGATCGTGTCGCCGCGCTCCCGCTGTGCCGGGGTCAGCAGCCGGTCGCGGTGGTCGGGGACGCCTTCCACGACCTTCACCAGGCATGCCCCGCAGATCCCGGCACCGCAGGACACCGGTACCGGCACGCCCACCTGCCGTAGACCGGTGGCCAGCGACGTTCCGGCTCGTACGGTGAAGGTCAGCCCCGACCGGGCGAGCACCAGCTCGACCGGTTCACCGTCGCCTCCCCGTGGCGTGCCCGCAGTGAAGAGCTGCCGGTTCACGGCGAGCCCGGATCGGCCACAGATCCGCTCGACCTCCTCTACGAACCGATCGGAGCCGCACGTGTAGACCGCCGTTCCGGGATCGAGGCCGGTCAGCGGTGCCGTGAGATCCGGCCGCGCGTCCTCGCCCGTGGCCATCAGGGTGATGTCGGGAGCCAGGTCGGGGAGCATCGCGGTGATGGGCTCGACGTCGGCCTTGGAGCCGACGACGGCCATCGACCATGGGAGGTGGCAGGCCGCGACAAGGCGCGCCATCGGGATCAGCGGGGCGATGCCGAGGCCGCCGGCCAGGAACAGGTATCGGCGGGCGCTGCGAAGCCGGAACCAGGAGCGGGGGCCCAGGTAATCGAGATGGTCACCGCGCTCCATCCCGTCGTGAACGAACGCCGAGCCGCCGCGCGACTCCCGTTCGCGCCCGACGAGGAGCCGCCATTCTTCCCGGTCGGCGGTGTCGCCGCACAGCGAGTACGGCCTCACCAGGCCGTTCGGCAGCACGACGTCGATGTGGGAGCCGGGGGACCAGCCCGGCAGCGGCCGGCCTTCCAGGTCGCCCAGGCGCAGGAGCACGACGTTGTCGCTGAGACGTTCCTTGCCGCGGACCACGAGTCGTCCGCCGCCGTCCGACGCCCGCCGGAGGCGGTGGCCGCGGCCGTAAGGAGAGCGATGCGGCCGACCGGAGGATATCGACGCCCCTGACGCATTCATCACCGGTGAGCCTAGGGTCGGATATCCCGCATTCGGACGTCGCGGGCCATCAGGATCGTTGATGCCAACCATTCTGATCCCCCATTGCCGGCGACCGTGCCGTGCCAGGTGCCGCCTCCCGGGCTACGCTGTGTCGGCTACGGCTGACCAGGCATGATGACGCCCATGCCGGTGCCCGCCAAGGAGGACGGCAATGGAATTGGGTGGCTTCGACCTCAATCTTCTGGTCGTCCTGGACACCCTGCTGCGCGAGCAGAACGTCACCCGGGCCGCCGAACGGCTGCACCTCTCCCAGCCGGCCGTCAGCACGGCGCTCGCCCGGCTGCGCAAGAGCCTGGACGACCCTCTGCTGGTGAAGCAGGGGCGGGTCCTGGTCCCGACGCCTCGGGCCGAGGCGCTGGCGGGGCCGGTGCGCGAGGTGCTGGCGACCGTCGAGCAGTCGGTGCTGCGGCCTCCGGGGTTCGACCCGTCCGCCGACGCCCGCACCTTCTCGCTGGTGGCCAGCGACTACGTCGGGATCATGCTGATCCGGCCGCTGCTCGCCCGCCTCGGTGCGCAGGCGTCGCGGCTGCGCGTCGACCTGCGCCCGCCGTCCTTCGGCTACCTCACCGACCTGCAGCGCGACGAGATCGACGTCGCCGTGATCCCGGACCGGCTGGTCGGCCCCGGCGACCTGCCGGACTGCTCCAGCACCACGGTGATCGAGGACCGGTTCGTGGGCGTGGTCTGGCGGGAGCACCCGCTGGCCGCCGCCGGCCGGCTGACGGCCGCGGGCCTCGCCGACTGGCCCTACCTGGCCTGGGCGCCCGGGGAGCGGAAGAGCCTCGTCGAGGAGGACCTGGACGATCAGGGGATCACGCGCAACGTCGAGGCGGGGGCGAGCAGCTTCGTCGCGATGCCGTTCATGGTGACGGGAACGCCGCTGATCACCATCATCCCCGAGCGGCTGGCGCTGCGCGTGGCCGAGGCGGCCGAGCTGGTCGTGCTGCCCCTGGAGTCGCCGCTGCGTCCCCTCCGCCAGCTTGCCTACTGGCACGCCCGCCGGGACGGCGACCCCGGGCATGTGTGGCTGCGCGAACAGCTCTTCGCCGTTGCCCAGGTTCATGTCCCCGGCGACGAATGAGGTCATGGACGTCCGGCCCTACAGAGGCGATGTCGATGGCGATGCCCACTCCGGTTCCGTCGCCGTCGTCCAGCCGTAGCCCTGCCCGCTCCACGCCCTCGCAGAGCAGTGCCGTGCCCGCCCGCACCCGTGCGGCCCATTCGATCGCCGCGGCGAACGAGCCCGCGCCAAGAGGAACGGCGAGGAAGTCCTGGACGTCGATGGAGCGTCCTGCGTGCCGTCGAGCGTGTCCTCGCAGCCGACGGTGGGTTTGCCGCGCGAGTCCAGGGCCTCCCAAGCGAGCAGTGAGCTGATCCTGGTCGCGGTGCTCATGTGAGGATCTCCCAGGCGTTCAGCACGCCGTTGACGTGGTCGGGGACGGGGCGGATGAGCAGCGAGCGGCCGAGTTCGCGCACGCGTGGCCGCTCGTCCGCGGTGAGGTAGCCGGCGGGGCTCTTGCCGTCCACGCGGGCGAGCAGCAGGCAGCCGACCTGCCGGACGAGCTGCCCCGGATCATGGACGACCGTCCCCGCCGTCCGCGCGGTCAGCGCCTTGAGGAACAGCGACGCCAGTTCCGCGTGCGCTCCGGCCGACGCGGGGTCGTGGACGCTCTTGAGCAGCAGATGGGTGAGGAGGAACGCCGGGTCGAAGGTGGCGTCGCCGACATGGGCGACCTCCCAGTCCAGCACCCACACCCGCCGTTCGGAGACCAGCATGTTCTTCGGGCTGAAGTCGCCGTGGACCAGGCAGTCCCGGGCGGCGAACATGACGGCGACGGTGGCCTCGACGGCGGGCGCCAGGTCCGGATGCCGCAGCGCCACCCGCCCGTGGAAGGGCTCGGACCGCAGTTGCCCGAAGACGGTGCGGTCGCCGAAGTCCGCCATCAGGCCCTGGTCTCCTGCCGTGCGGCTCTGCCATGCGCCGAGGACCGATCCCAGTTCGCGGGCGATGTCAGGGTCGACCACGCCCGACAGCAGGTCGTCCCTCCAGTTCGTCCAGCTGCGCGGCGCACGTTCGATGGCGAGGACGCCGTCACCGAAGTCGACCACGGCCGGCACTGCTCGCGGCGTGAGCGTGTGCGCCAGCCGGAGCGCCCGCGCCTCGATGGCGATGCGTCCGATGTCGGCGCGCCACTCGCTCTCGACGCGCAGGACGGGTAGCGCCTCCTTGACGACGAGGTCGACGCCGGGGCCGCTGACGGCGAAGACATCGTTGGAGACGCCGCCGGTCAGGGGCGTCACCGACACCTCCGCCCCGTCCGGCACCAGGTCCCGCTGGACGAGGTGGTGAAGGATCCGGCGGGCCTGTGCGGACAGCGGAACCGTCATGCCCGCCTCCGCGCAGCCGCCCGGTAGACCTCGGGGTTGACCACTGAGGCCGGACGTTCGCCGCGCAGGACCGCCGCGACGTTGCGGGCGGCCTTCGACGCCAGTTCGGCGGTGGAGCCGTCGGAATAGAAGCTCGCATGCGGGGTGATCACGGCGAGCGGATGATCACGCAACGGATGCCCCGTGGGCAGCGGTTCAGGGTCGGTGACGTCCAGTCCCGCCCCCGCGATCACACCGCCGTCCAGGGCGCTGACGAGCGCGTCGGTATCGACGAGCCCGCCGCGCGAAGTGTTGATCAGGAAGGCGGTGTCCTTCATCGCCGCCAGTTCGTCCTTGCCGATGAGCCGCCTGGTCTGCGGAGTCAGCGGGCAGTGCAGCGACACCGCGTCCGCCTCGGCCAGCAGTTCGCCGAGATCCGCGGTCACGCGCACGCCCGCCGGGACGTCCAACGCCCGGCCGCTGCGGCGATAGGCGAGCACGTCCATGCCGAGGGCCTGGACGCGCGGGACGACCTCCCGCGCGATGTTCCCGAGGCCGACCAGCCCCATCACCTTGCCGCGCAGCCGGACCGGAACGCCCCCAGCGCGGTTGTCCCAGCCGCCGGCCCGCACGTCAGCCGCCAGCGGACCCAGCCGGCGCGCCAGCGCGAGCAGCAGCAGGAGGGTGGAGTCGGCGACCTCGTCGGCGCAGAAGTCGGGGACGTTGGTGACGACCATGCCCAGCTCGGTGGCGCGGCCGACGTCGATGTTGTCCAGCCCGACGCCGTACCGGGCGACGGTGCGGCAGCGGGTCGCGGCGTCCAGCACGGCCGCGGTCACCGGTTTCCAGCAGGTGAGGATCGCGTCCGCCCGCGGCGCCAAGGCGATCAGCTCGTCCTCGTCGCCGGTCTCGGGCACCAGCAGCTCGGCGTCCAGGATCCGCCTCTCCACCTCCAGATCCGGCCAGGCGTAATCGGTGACCAGGACGACCGGCCGCTCCCCGGCGGTCACGGGCGCGTCCGAAGACACACCGGATCAGGGCGACGGTGCCGGCGGATCGCGGCACGGCGACAGGACATGGCGGGCTGTACTCCTCATCCCTGGATGGAAATGTCCGGGCAGTTCTCTCATGCTCGCTCGCAGGCGGGAGGCGGGCCAGCCCTCACGGGTATTCGCTATCGGATACCTGCCATCAGCCACATTAATTTCTCAACGGGCGGCTCTGCTCCTAGCATCACTTCGTATACACGTTGGAAACATTCTGCTCTTCTTTGTCGGCGTCGAGCCGTCACCGGGGGAGTGGCACGAATGGACGTCCGCAAGCAATTCCACGTGACCGAGAATCTGGGAGACGAGATGCGGATAGAACTCGATCTCGGCAAGTGCGCCGGCCACGGCGTGTGCGCGCTGGAAGCGCCGGAGATCTTCGACATCGACGACGAGAGCGGACTGGCCGTCCTGCGCACCGAGCGGCCCGAGGGGCGGGAAGCCGCCGTGAACACCGCGGTACGCGGCTGCCCCGAACGCGCGATCACGATCGCCTAGTCGAATGCCGCACGTGTCAACGGACGGCGTGGCGTCCCGTGTCGTCGTGGTGGGAGCGTCACTGGCCGGGCTCAGCGTGGTGCGGGCCTTGCGCCAGGCCGGGCACAGGGGCGACCTGGTTCTGATCGGTGCGGAAGCCCATCACCCCTACGACCGGCCGCCGTTGTCCAAGCAGATCCTGCTCGGCGATGCCGTCTCCGACCCGAGTACGGCCGCCATCGCGCTGGCGGGAGACGGCGAGCTGGCCGACCTCGGCGTGCGGACGCGCTTGGGCGTTCGGGCATGCGGCCTCGACCTCGCCGGTGGCCGCGTCCTCCTCGAAGACGGCACGGCGGAAGCGTTCGACCAGGTGGTCCTGGCCACCGGAGCAGCGCCACGCCGACCGTCGTCCCTGCCGCCGCTGGCCGGGATCGTGGCACTGCGCACATGGGACGACGCCGTGGCGTTGCACGCGGCTCTGCGGCGGGCGAGACGTCCGGTGATGCTCGGCGGCGGCTTCATCGGGCTCGAGGTCGCCACCGCCGCCGCCACGCTGGGACGCACCCCGATCGTCGTGGAAGGCGCACCCACCCCGTTGCACCGGTTCGGGGAACAGGTCGGCCGCGCCGTGGCGGCGATCCACCGGCACCAGGGCATCGACATGCGCACCGGGCGCAAGGTCGTCGCGGTCGAAGGCGACGGCCGGGTGGAACGCATCATCCTCGACGACGCGACGGTGATCGACACGGACCTCCTCGTCGTAGGAGCGGGCGCGGCCCCTGCCACCTCATGGCTGCGCGGCAGCGGACTGGACATCAGCGACGGCGTGGTCTGCGACGACGCCTGCCGGTCGGTGTCGGACCCGCGGGTGTTCGCCGCCGGTGACGTCTGCCGCTGGCACAACCCCCTGTTCGGCCGTTCGATGCGCGTCGAGCACCGCCAGGCGGCGCTGCGGCACGCCGACGTCATAGCGGCGGCGATCCGCGGGGACGGCGCCGCGTCCGCCGCCTTCGTCCCCTACTTCTGGTCCGACCAGGCGGGCACGAAGATCCAGTTCCACGGTCATCTGCAGCCCGGCGACACGGTCCACGCCGTTCACCGGGACGGCGCGCGCCTCGCGGCGCTGTACTCCCGCGACGGCGTCCTGACCGGCGCGCTCACGATCGGGGCCGCCGGCTGGTCGGCGCGGCTCGCACGGCAGGTCGCGGGACGCGCCGACCCCGCCACCGCGCTCCGCCTGCTCACCGGCCCGCCGCATCAGCGCGCCACCGAGAATTCCCACCACCCCTTGGAGAGCACATGACGCTCACCTCGTCCGACCGGGTCCAGGCCGTGCTGGCCGCGGCGGCCTCCGGCGCGGCCCACGGCACCTTCCCCGTCGAGGCGTTCGCCGACGACTCGGTCTACCAGGCCGAACTGGACCGCGTCTTCGCCAAGTCCTGGCTGTTCGTGGCCCATGAGAGCGAGATCGCCGAACCCGGCGACTACGTGCTGCGCCACCTCGGCGAGGACGAGGTCATCGTCACCCGCGACGAGGACGGCCGCATCCACGTGCTCTACAACGCCTGCCGTCACCGGGGCGCTCCCGTCTGCCGCGGCGCCAAGGGCAACAGCTCCCATTTCCGCTGCCCCTACCACGGCTGGACTTACCGCAATGACGGGACATGGGCGTCGGCGCCGCGGAAGACGCTGGTCTACAAGAATCTCGACACCGCCAACTGGGGACTGCTCGCGGCACCGCACGTCGCGGTGAAATGGGGTCTCGTCTTCGCCAGCCCCGACCCCGCCGCCCCGTCTTTCGACGACTACCTGGGCGACATGGCCTGGTATCTGGAGGCCGTGTTCGGTCTGGACTCCCGCGGCATGATCGTCATGGGCGAGCCCGAGCGCGCCCTCCTGGAGGCCAACTGGAAGACGGGCGCCGAGAACTACTGCGGTGACGCGCTGCATGTGGCGCACACCCACAAGAGCCTCGAAGACCTCGGGATGTCCCAGCAGCTTCTGCGCGAGCAGGAGATGTACTCGATGTTCAGCCCCGGGAAAGGCCATGCGACCTTCGCCTGGAATCTCGAACGCAGCGGCCTGCCGATCGAAGCCCCGTGGGGATACCCGAAGCAGGTATGGGATCTGTTCGACCAAGGGGAACTGACGGCCGATCAGCAGCGGTTCAACGCGGAACGCATGCCGCTGGCCGGGCTGGTCTTTCCCAATTTCGGCTTCTTCCGCGGGTTCTCCTTCGACCCCGTCTCCCAGCGGGTCATGGTCCACACCCAACTGCGGTTGTACCAGCCGCGTGGTGCCACCAAGACCGAGGTTCTGTCGTGGCTGGTATTCCACGTCGCCGAGCCTGAAGAATATAGGACGAAGTCCTACCAGGACGGCCTTTTCGTCCTCAACGCTCCGGGCATCCTCGAACAGGACGACTTCACTCTCTGGAACGCGCCCTCCCGCGTCGGCCGAAGCCGATTCGCGCGCGACCACGAAATGGGACTCAACTACCAGGCCGGTCTACCCGGCATGAGCAGGGGAGGCCCCATCGAGGACCATCCAGGACCGGGCGAATCCTACGACTCCGCCTTCACCGAGGGAAACATTCGCGCCTTCCAGCGCCACTGGATCGACCAGATGAACGCAGGCAACGTCGGCTCGGCCGACCCGGGCCGGCCTGGGGAGGACCGATGACGACGCCCGTACGCCGGACGGACCGAGCCCAGGTCTCGCTGGAGACCGAAACGGCCGTGCGCTCCTGGCTGGACTACGAGTCCATGCTCTTGGACGACATGCGCCGGCTCCATGAGTGGCACGACCTCGTCGCTCAGGACGTCGTCTATCAGGTACCGGTGCTCGTGCCGCGCGAATTCACCAGCAATCTCCCCGACTACCCCGACGGTTCGTACCACATGTACGACAACTGGTTCACCCTGAAAATGCGCATCGACCGGCTCGACGGCGAGCACGCATGGGCCGAGGACCCGCCGTCGCGGCTACGGCGCGTCGTCACCGGGATCGTGGTCACTCCCGGCGCCGATGAGACGCATGTCAACGTCCGCAGCGCCTTCCACCTCCACCGGGAGCGCCTCCGTTTCACCCCGGAACTCTGGGCGGGCGAGCGCCACGACGTCCTGCGCAGAGAAGGCGATGACTTCCGGCTCGCCCAGCGCACCGTGTACCTCAATCACGCCGTACTTCCCGGAGCGGTTCTGTCGTTCCTGTTCTGAAAGGGGCAACTGAACAGTGAGCACCAGCGACGACGAACAGCGATCGCTCGGACCGGCCCAGAGCGTGTCGAACGAGTTCGCCTTCATCACGTTCACCCGAGTGCTGACCGGCAACGGCGAGCGGCTGCTGCTGGAGTCGCCGAAACGCCGCCGTCGGGTCCTGCTCGATCCCGTCGTCCTCGACGCCCTGACGTGCTTCACGCCGGAGGAACTGTCGCGCCTGGTCGCCTCGCTGGACGAGGAACGCTCCGGAGACGACCAGCCCATATCGACTGAAAGGGAAAGGTAAGAAATGCAAGAGATCGCGAAGCTGGGATATGTCGGGGTCAGGTCGCCCTCCTACGAGGAGTGGCGTACCTGGGCGCCCGAGGTCTTCGCCTGCATGCTGGGTCCCGACGGCGACGACGGCGCCGTCCGGGTCAAGCTGGACGACTTCGACTACCGCCTGTCGATCCACCCCGGGGACCAGCATGAACTGGCCTACGTCGGCTGGGAGGTCCTGTCCCACCGGGACCTGGACTCGCTGGTCGCCAAGCTCGAAAAGGCCGGCGCGAACCCGCGGCGTGCGTCGCGCGAGCTCGCCGAGTCGCGCGGCGTGCTGGACCTGGTGACCTTCGAGGACCCCTTCGGGCAGCCCTACGAGGCGTACTGCTACCAGTCCGCCGACTACAAGGTCTGGGACCCGCCGCGGCCGCACGAGGGCTTCGTCACCGGCGAGCAGGGCCTCGGGCACATCGTGTTCATCGTCCCGGACGTGCGCAAGGCGGTGGACTTCCATATCGACGTTCTGGGGTTCAAGCCCAGCGACATCGTCCGGCTGAATGAGCCGCTCGGAGAGATGTGGTTCCTGCGGGCCAACCCGCGCCACCACAACGTGGCCTTCCTGGAAATGCCCGGCATGCTCGGGCTGCACCACGTCTACATCGAATGCCGGTCGCTGGACGACGTCGGCTACTCCTACTACGACGTCCTGGGGGGAGACGAGAACACCGACATGCTGATGAAGCTGGGACGCCATGTCGGGGACCAGACCGTGTCCTACTACCTCCACACACCGGCCGGCTTCTTCATCGAATACGGCTGGGACGGGCTGCCGATCAAGGAGTCCGACCCCCGATCCGTGGAGTACGTGGACTTCCGCAAGGGCAAGAGGCCCGAGATGTGGGGCCATCACTTCACCATGCAGCCCAACGAGACCGTCCGCCCCTACAAGGAGAGCTGACCGTGCCGCAGAGGGACGGCCGGTTCGCGCTGGGCACCTTCGCGGCCAAGGACGGGGACGAGTTCGCCGGCCTGGTCGCGGGGGACCGCGTGCGGCCCCTGGACGACGGGATCCTCCCCGGCCGCCCCGTCACCGTGCGCGGGCTCCTCGAGCAATGGGACGCCGTGCTCCCGAGACTCGGCCATCTCGCGGGCACCTCCGGCGACGGCGACGGATGGCTCGACCTTTCGGCGCTGCGCGTGCTCCCGCCGCTGAAACCGCGGCAGATCATCCAGGCCGGCGCCAATTACCGGGCGCACCTCTTCGAGATGGCATCGGCCAAATTCACGGCCGAGGGAATGACCGAGGACGAGGCGGCCGGGGCCGCCCGGGCCGAGATCCGGCGGATGGCGGAAGGCCGTCCGTTCCTGTTCATCGGACTTCCAGCGGCGATGTGCGGACCCTACGACGACGTCGTCCTGCCGCAGGGCGCGTCCCAGCCCGACTGGGAGGTCGAGCTCACCGCCGTGATCGGCCGTCCCGCACGGCACGTCCCCGTCGAGGAAGCCCTCGACCATGTCGCCGCCTACACCGTCTGCAACGACATCAGCGCGCGGGACTGGCAGTTCTCTCCCGAGCACCGCGCGCTCGGCGGGGACTGGCTGCGGGCCAAGAACCAGCCGACGTTCCTGCCGACCGGCCCCTTCATCGTCCCGGCGCATGTGCTCGGCGACCCCGGGAGCCTGCAGCTCACGATGTCGCTGAACGGTCAGGTCATGCAGGACGACACCCCGGACGACATGGTCCACGACGTGGCCCGTCTGGTGGCCGAGGCATCGGCGTCGGTGCCTCTTTTCCCGGGGGACCTGATCCTGACCGGCAGTCCGCGAGGCAATGGCGGGCATTGGAACCGCTTCCTCCGTCCAGGCGATGTCATCGAAGCGGCCATCGGCGGAATCGGCGCCCAGCGCAACCGCTGCGTGAGCACCTGATCGGCTCCTCGCCCTCTCCCACCCCCTTTTCCCATCGAACAGCGAGGCACCATGAGAGTTCTCATCGTCGGCGGCGGCATCACCGGAACGAGCCTGGCCATCCTGCTCGCGCGCGCCGGGATGACGGTCGACGTGGCCGAACGCCGTCCGGAGTGGAGCGTGCTCGGCTCCGGCATCACGCTGCAGGGCAACGCGCTGCGCGTCCTGCGCGAGCTGGGCGTATGGGACCAGGTCCGGTCCAAGGGCTACGCCTTCGACTCGGTCGCCATACGCACGGTCGACGGGAGGCTCGTCACCGAGCAGGACGACGTCAGGACGGGCGGCCCCGACCTTCCCGCCACCCTCGGCATGTTCCGGCCGGACCTGTGCGCGATCCTGGTCGACGCCGCCGAACGCGCCGGCGCCCGGCTCATGCTCGGCACCACCGTCACCTCGGTCGACCCGGTCCGCTTCTCCGACGGCACCACCGGCGACTACGACCTGGTGGTCGGCGCGGACGGCATCAACTCCTCGGTCCGCGCGATGCTGGGCATCGACACCCGGCCCCAGCCGGTCGGCATCGGCGCCTGGCGCGTGCACGCCCGCCGTCCCAAGAGCGTCGAGCGCACCGAGTTCGTCCTCGGCGGACCCTGCTACCTCGCCGGGTACTGCCCCACCAGCGAAGACACCCTCTACGCGTACCTGCTCGAGGAGGCCCAGGACAGGACGTCCCTCGCGCCCGCCGAGTACGCCACCGCCATGCGCGCGCTCGCCGAGCCCTACGGCGGCCCCTGGGACGACATCAAGCAGGACATCACCGGCTCCGCCCTCATCAACTACACGTGGTTCGAGTCGCTCCTGGTCGAGCGCCCCTGGAACCGCGGCAACGTGATCATCATGGGGGACGCCGCGCACGCCTGCCCCCCGACCCTGGCCCAGGGCGCGGCCCAGTGCCTGGAGGACGCCCTGGTGTTCTCCGAACTGCTCCGCGAGCGCGGCACGGCCGACGAGACGCTGTTCGACACGTTCATGGAACGCCGCTTCGACCGGGTCCGGACCATCGTCGAAGGGTCCGTCCAGATCGCGCACTGGGAGATGCATCCGGGGCCGGACGCCGACATAGGCGGGCTCATGGGAAGAATCGCCGTTGCGATGAGCGACCGTCCCTAGCCTGCGGAGGCGTCGGGCCGCCGCAGAGGCGGTCACCCACCCGCGGCGTGCTGCTCCGAGGGGGCGGCCGTGGGGCGGGCCGTCGCGGCGGGGCGTCCGGCGCGCCGTCGGGCGAGCAGGACGGCCGCCGTCACCAGCGACAGCGCACCGGCCGCCAGGCCGGCGGCCGGACCCTGGAAGCGCAACGCGGTCAGGGCGCGCGCGAGGGTCCGGTAGTGGTCGACGCTTTCGGCGATCGTGTCGTCGGACGAGACGAACGTGCCGTCGGTGACGGTGAGCACGCGGTGTCCGCGGACGGCGGCATAGCTGTGCTGGGCCGACGTGGCGGACATGATCACGCCGGTGCGCGGCTCCACCAGGTAGGTCGTGGTGGAGGAGGCGACCTGGTCGGTGGACACGGTCGGCTCCTTGCGTCCGATGAGGCTCCCGGGCAGGTCCAGCCGGCCGACGACCGTGGGCGCGATGGTCTGCTGGTACCGGTAGACCGTGAGGCCGCGGAGCTTCGTCTCCCCGATGTACCGCACCGGCAGGCTCTTCTTCTGGTCGCCGTTCCAGAAGCGGTAGGTGCGCTTCTGCGCGTCGAAGGGGAATTTGATCAGCAGCCCTGTGAAGGGGACGTTCGTCTCGGTCTTTCCGCCCGAGGCGACGGTGTTGCCGCGCCAGGCGAGCGTCTCGCCGCTGGCCGCGTCGAGCGCGACCGTGGTGAGGGAGCCTTCGAGGGGAAGGCGTTTCGTGGTGCAGTCGACGGCCGCGACGTCGGTGCAGCCGTAGACGCGCAGCACCCGCACGGTCCGCTGGAGTTCCTTCGACGCTTTGCGGGACGCCGCGGCGTCCACGCGCGCCACGGTGACGGACTTGAGCGGCGCCCTCTTCTCCCGCAGGTCGGCGATGCTGAAGTAGGTGGCGGTCCGCCCGGCCGGCGACTGCGTGACCGAGGTGGTGTCCAGGTCCCCGGGAATGACCGCGACGCGCGGATAGACGTACTGGCGGGTGAGCACGGCGGCGGTGACCAGGAACCCGCCGAGCAGGACGAAGGCGTAGATCTTAGCGGTCATGACCGGCTCCCGTACACGGCGGCGCGCAGCGTCGCGGGGTCGAAGCCGTCCGGGAGCCCCTCGGCGGTGATGCGGGCTTCGTCGCCGTCGCGCAGGTCGAGGTAGTTGCGGCTGAACGTGACGCCGGGGACGGGTGTGAGGACGCGCGCGAGGTAGCAGTAGCCGCGCCCGGTCAGGGTGAGCTCGGCGGTGCCGCCGGTGTTCGGTCCGGTCGTGAGCTCGACCGTGCCCTCGGCGACGGGCAGGTCCTTGAGCGGGGCGAAGAAGAGCCGGTTCGGCTCGATCAGGCTGTGCGCCTCTGACACCCACGCGTACCGGTCGGGGCCGGGCTGGTAGACGTCCGGCCCGGCCGACCAGACTGGCCGGGACTCGCCCGCGCGCGCGACGGCGGTCACCCGCTCGTCAACGACGCTCTTCCCGGTGAACGTGGACACTTCGACGCGCAGGTCCAGGGACGTGTCGGTGCGGCCGCTGTTGGTGACCCACAGTTCGAGTCGTCCGTCACCGGCCCGGACGAAGCTTGCCAGCACACGTCCGTAGGCGCGCTGGGCGAAATAGAACCCGGCCTTGGGGACGAGGTCATGATCGACGACGGACCAGGACAATCCCGGCCACGGGTCGTTGTACTGCCACAGCAGCGTCCCGGAGCAGTGCGGCTGCCGGCGGCGGTAGTGCTCGATCCCGAACTTCAGCCCCTCCGCCTGGCAGGCCATGGAGAAGTCCACGTACTGCGCCAGATCGGCGGGCAGCCCGGTCTCGGCGAACATCAGGTCGTCGCCCTTGTTCTTCGGGACGTCCTTGTTGCGGTGGTCGAACTCCGCGCTGTGGAGGGCGAGCGAACCCGGCGGGGTCCAGCGGCGCAGCGTGCCGAGCTCCGGTGCCGCGTGGATCCCGAACTCGCTGATGAACTTGCCGCGGTCGTGCTGGTAGCGGGAGAAGTGGACGGCGTCGCCCCGTCCCGGGAACTCGGTGGGGCCGCCCGCGCCGACGTCGACGCCGTGCCAGACCTCCCAGGCGTGCCGGTCGCCGTCCGCGACGCCGTTCGTCCCGCGCGGGTCGGAGTCGGCCCACGGGCTGCCCGGCCAGTAGGGGACCTCCGGGCTGAGGCGCGCGACGGTCGCGGGCAGCACGTCGTGGAAGAAGGCCCAGCCCCAGTCGCCCGGCTCGAAGTTCCCATGGACGAGGCCGTGGATGGCGTGGACCTCGTTGTTGCCCGCCCACAGCGCCAGGCAGGCGCGGTTGCGCAGCCGCCCGACCTGATACTCGGCCTCGCGGGCGACCTCGGCGCGCAGCGCGGCGTCCTCGCTCGGATAGTCGATGCAGGCGAACATGAAGTCCTGCCAGACCAGGACGCCCAGCTCGTCGCAGGCCCGGTAGAAGGCGTCCTGCTCGTAGAGGCCGCCGCCCCATACCCGCAGCATGGTCATGTTGCCGCGCCGGGCCGTCTCGACCAGCGCGCGGACGGCCGAGGCCGGCACGGAACCGGTCATCATGTCGGCGGGCACCCAGTTCGCGCCGCGCGCGAAGACCGGGACGCCGTTGAGCACGAACCGGAAGAGGCGCCCGCCCTCGTCGTCGGGCGTCCGGTCGAGGGCGATGGTGCGGAGGCCGACGGCGTCCTCGGCGCGGTCCAGGACCGTCCCGCCGGCGGCGGTCAGTTCGACATCGACCTGGTAGAGCGGCTGGTCGCCGAGGTCGTGGGTCCACCAGAGGCGGGCGTCGTCGACCGTGAGGACGGTCCCGCCTGTGCCCGCGTCGAGGGGGAACAGCGCCGCATGGACGCGTCCGTCCGGTGCGGTCAGCGTGACGGCGGCCGACAGCTCGCCGTCGTGCGCGAAGGCGTCGGCCTCCACGTCGATTGCGACCTGCGCCGTGCGCTTCGGCGCGTCCACCGACACCGCCCGCACGTGGTGCCCGGCGAGGACCGCGCCGCGCTCGCGGCGCAGCTCGACCGGGCCGGTGAGGCCGACCGACGGGAGCCGGGGCGCGAAGTCCCAACCCCAGGAGAACGTCGCCTTGCGGCGCAACGTGAACGCCAGGTCGGCCGACAGCACCCCGGGCGGCGGCTCGGCGTCGGGGACCTCCTGGGGCATCGCCATCGCGAAGAGTTCCCGCATGCGGGTGACGGTGTCGCTGACCGAGGGCGGCGCGGACAGCCCCGCGAGCGGCGGCGCGAACCGGACCAGCAGGACGTTGCCGCCCGGGCGGACGAGGCCGGTGACATCGAAGACGCCCGGCCGGAACTGCGACTCATGCGTGCCAACGGGGTCGCCGTTGAGCCAGATGGACGCGACCGTGTCGAGCCCGTGACAGAACAACCGGAGCCGCTCACCGGGCGCGGTTTCCGCGTCGGCGTCGAACTCGGCGCGGTACCACCAGGTCGCGTCCTCGACCCAGCGCACAGCGCGCTCGTTGTCGCCGAAGTAGGGATGGCCGATGACGTCGGCGTCGATCAGGCTCTCGTGGACGCCGCCGGGCACGCGGGCCGGGATCCAGGTCCGGTCGGCGGTGTCGCGGGCGAGGTCCTCGGGGGTCGCGGCGTCCGAGGCGACCAGCGAGAACCCGTCGAGCCGCCGCACGGTGACGGGGGGTGCGGTGTGCATGCGCTTCCTTTCGGTGGCCGGCGGCGTCAGCGGACGCGCCGGATTCTGAAGACGCCGAGCCCGCCGGCCAGGGCGAGCACGACGGTGACGGCGAACAGCGCCCGGTAGCCGAGGACCGTCACGGTCCCCGCCGCCACGAACGGGCCGAGCACGATGGGGGCGGTGTTGGCGATGCCGAGGAACCCGAGCTCCTTGGCCTCGCTGCCCGCCCCGGGCAGGACCTCGACCATGAGGGCCTGGTCGACGGACAGGTACATGCCGTAGCCGAGGCCGCCGACGACGTAGAAGGCGAGGATCGTGCCGGTGGACGGCCCGGCCAGCGCGGGCACGGCGCCCAGCGCGATCAGCGCGGACGCCGCGAAGACCAGCGGCTTGCGGCGCCCGATCCGGTCCGACAGCACGCCAGCGGCGACCGACGCGGCCATCGCGGCGGCGCCGAGCAGCGCCGTCCCGAGCGCGATCAGCTCGCCGGCGCGGTCCCGGCTCAGGCCGAGCAGGTCGGTGAACACGTAAAGCTGGTAGAAGACGAGCTGGAACAGGGCGAGGATCACGGTGAACCGGCTTGCGAACGCCCACCGGAAGTCGCGGTCGTCCGGCGGGGCGAGCGAGCGCAGCAGCGCGCCGAAGCGCAGCCGGTCCCGCGGCTCACCGGCGGTGGAGACGTCCCTGGCCAGGACGAACAGCAGCAGCGCCGCGGCGGGCATCGTCCAGGGAAGGGCGGCGAGGCCGGCGGCGGGCACGTCGATGAACCCCGACGCGGCGCCGCCGCCGAGCCCCGTCCCGACCAGGTAGCCGAGCCCGCCGAGGGCCGACGCCCGGCCGAGTGACGGGCGCGCCACCCGGTCGGGGAGCAGCGCGTACAGGGCGCTCAGCATCGCGTTGAGCCCGGCCTGGTAGACGGCGAAGAACAGCAACTGGAGGGCGAAGACGGGGGCGAGCCCGGTCAGCGCGAGCCCGGCGGCCGACACCGCCGCGCCGCCGAGGATCCACGGATTGCGGCGGCCGAACCTGCTGCGGGTCCGGTCCGACAGCAACCCGGCGACGACGGTGGAGCAGGCGCCCGCGACGGCGCCGACCGCCGTGGCGACCGCGTACGCGACGACCTTGGAACCCGGCCGCTGGTCTTCGAGGAGCGCCTGCAGCAGGGTGCCGGACGCCGCCGACGGCAGCGCCCACGCCGCGTTCGCGACGAGCAGCAGCGGGCCGAGCCGGCCGAGGCGCCCGGCGCGCTGCCGGGACCCGGCGTCCGCCGGTCCCGCCTCGGCCACGTCGTGACGTCCGCCCATCGCCGGCCTCCTCGTGCTCCGCGTCCCATCAAAACTAAAGATTCCTTGGCTTTCAATGCCCTCGTCGGGCCCGGGCGGCGATAGATTGCGGGCATGGCGACGAAAGGGCGGCGCGGTCCGTACTCCAAGGGGATCGCCCGGCGCGCCGAGATCCTGCGGGTCGCGCTGGAGGCCTACCAGGCGTCCGGGCGGCAGGGCCCCTCGCTGAAGTCCATCGCCGACGCCGTCGGCCTCACCGAGGCCGGCGTCCTGCACTACTTCGGCAGCAAGGACGAACTGCTGGTCGAGATCCTCGTGGCGCGCGACCGCGAGTACCTCCAGACGTACGACCTGTCCACGCCCGACGGCGTGTGGGCCCTGCTCGACCACACGACGCGGACGCCCGGCCTGGTCAAGCTGTTCGTCGACATGACCGCCGCGTCCGCCGACCCCGCGCACCCCGCGCACCCGTTCATGCGGCGCCGCACCCGCGTCATCCTCGACCTGCTCGAGCGGGTGCTCGGCCCGGGACGCGAGTGGCAGGCGCGCATCCTGCTCGCCGCCGCCGAAGGGCTGCAGATCCAGTGGCTGCGCGACCCGTCCACCGACATCATCGGCGACCTCAAGCGCCTCGCCGTCGTCCTCGGAATGCCCCTGGAGACCATCGCTAGCTCCCGAGGCTCCGGCGCAGCGCGGCCGTGAGCCGGTTGGCCCGCTCGTCCGCGATGCCGCCGAACCGGTTGTTGAGATAGCCGAAGCCGACCTCGGCGTCCGCGTCGGCGAACCCCAGCGACCCGGTGGCCCCGTCGTGGCCGAACGACGCGTCCGACAGCAGCGGCCGGTGCGCGATCCCGTCGAGCATGAAGCCGGTGGAGAACCGCATGTCCGGATGCGCGAGCGCCCCGGGCCACGACTCGCCGGACGACCGGACGGCCAGCGCGTCCGCGACGCCCGCATCGTCCAGGAGCCGGTGCCCGCCGACCTCCGTGACGGCCGCCGCGTAGATGGTGGCCAGCGCCTTCGCCGACAGCACGCCGCCCGCCGCGGGGATCTCGACCGCGCGGGCGGCGCGCGCGTTGAGGTCGCCCGGATGCCCGTCCTCGATCAGCAGCGGCGGGAACGCGCCGCCGAGCGTCATCGACCGGACGACCGCCGGCCTCGCGAGCGCCGCCTCCATCCAGGCCGTGTCGCGCGGATCGGCCTCCGGCGGCTCGATCCGCGCGACGCGGTGCTCCTGCTCCTCGGGCAGGCCGATCCAGGCGTCGGCGCCGAACGGGCCGGCGAGCCATTCGGCGACGAGCGCGCCGGGCGTCCTGCCGGTGGCGCGGCGCAGGACCTCGCCGGTGAGCCAGCCGAACGTGAGCGGGTGGTAGGCGAAGGCGGTGCCGGGTTCCCACAGCGGCTCCTGCCGTTCGATCGCCCGGACGACCGGCGTCCAGGCGGCGACGTCGGCGAAGGACAGGTCGGCGTCCAGCGCCATCAGGCCCGAGCGGTGGGAGAACAGGTCGCGGATCCGCACGTTCTCCTTGCCCTTCACCGCGAACTCCGGCCGTATCTCGCCCACCGGTGCGTCCAGGTCGAGCAGCCCGCGCGCGCGGGCGATCTGGGCGCAGAGCGCGACGAGCCCCTTGGTCACCGAGTACCCGACCACCAGCGTGCCGTCCGTCCAGGCGCGGCCCGTGCGGGCGTCGGCGAGGCCCGCGTGCAGGTCGACGACGAGCCGGTCGCGATGGCGGACGGCGCAGGCCGCGCCCAGCTCCGCGCCCCCGGCGACGTTCGCGGCGAACGCGTCGGCGACCGGGCCGAACCCCTCGTCGGCGAACCCGTGGATCGTGGTCATGCCTGCCTCCCGCAGGTCGTTCCGGCGACGATAGCCGCAAAAACCGAGGAACACT
Source organism: Actinomadura napierensis (assembly GCF_039529375.1). Taxonomy (NCBI): domain Bacteria; kingdom Bacillati; phylum Actinomycetota; class Actinomycetes; order Streptosporangiales; family Thermomonosporaceae; genus Actinomadura; species Actinomadura napierensis. The sequence continues at coordinate 215,392 of NZ_BAAAMR010000001.1, read as the reverse complement.
AGGTTTTGCAGAGTAACGGCCGGAGTCGTCCTCTCGGCGGTCCCTGCACGAGACCGGAGGTGAGCGGGCGACGGAGATCCCCGACCCGTTCGACCACGAGCGAGGCATCGCGCTGTTCGAGGGCGTCGGCAAGTTCGAGAGGCTCTACGGCCTCGACGTCGCCGGACTCAGGCGGGGTCGGGGCGTGCCGGTGTGGTCGCCGGGCGTACCGGGGGGCGGAGGGCGGGGGCGTCGGGGGCGAAGAAGAGCTGGTCGAGGTGCTCGATGGCGTAGTCGATGGCGCCGAGCACGACGCATTCGTCGCCGAGCGTGGATCCGCTGAGCTTCGGCATGCGCAGGCAGACGCGTTCGAGGCGGGAGCGCAGGGGCGGCAGGAGCACGTCGGCGGAGCGGGAGAAGCCCCCGCCGAGCACCACGATCTCCGGATCGAGCAGGAGGACCGCCGCGGCGGTGCCGACGGCGAGCTTGTCGGCGAAGCGCTCGACGGCCTCCAGGGCCGTCGGGTCGCCGTTGCGCGCGGCGGCCAGCGTGAATCCGGCGGCGTCCTCGGGCGGCAGGCCCTCGGGGACGACCGCGGCGTTGTTGAGGTCTTCGGGTCCCTCCCGCCAGCCGGTCTCGGGGAGCATGACGATCTCGCCCGCGGCCGCCCCGAAACCGCGGTGGAGCCGGCCGTCGATGATCAGGCCGGTGCCCATGCGGCGTCCGATGTGCAGGAACACCACGTCCCGGGCGTCGCGGGCGACGCCGCGCCTGGTCTCGGCCAGGGCGGCCAGCCGGCTGTCGTTCTCGACCAGCACCCGGCAGGGGAACATCTCGCCGAGCAGGCCCTCGAGATCGAGGTCCCGCCAGGCCGGGATCGACGCCGACAGGATGACGCGGCCGTCGGAGTTGACGACCCCGGTGGTGCCGACCGCCACGGTCCACAGGTCGGCCATCGTCAGCCCGCCCAGGCCGAGGCAGGCGGCGGCGGCCTGCTCTATCGCCGCGAGCCGGTCCTCGATCGGCGCGTCGGGGTGCGCCGGGCGGCGCGTCTCGGCGAGGAGGTCGCCGTCGAGGTCGGCGAGGGCGGCGCGGATGTGGTAAGCGCCGATGTCGATGCCCATGAGATGCCCGCCGTCCGCGCGGAACCGGTAGCGCCGGGCCGGCCGGCCCATGGTGCCGGGCGCCGGGGGGACCTCCTCCACCCATCCCATGGCGCTCAGCTCGTCGATGACCTCCTTGGTGGACGGCCGCGACAGCCCGGTGCGCTCGGCCAGCGCGGACAGGGTCGCCGCCTCGGCCCCGCGGAGCGTCTTGATCACGGTCAGCGCGTTGAGCTGCCGCAACCGGGACAGGTCGCCGCCCATCGGCGGCATCGTCGACATCAGAAGGTTCCCTTCGAAAGAGGGGGGTGGGCTCGGCAACAACCCACGCGCTCAGCCTAGGCGGGGCCGAAGCATCGCGCAAAGGACCCATTGCCATCCACCTTCGGCCAGTGTACTAATGATGGTCTCCTCTATAACTCTCCTGGAAGTGAGAGCATCCGATGCCGTTCACCGATGTCGGAGAGATCACCCGTCTCTCGCCCCGGACGCGGGTGTTCGAGTTCGGCTGGCAGTCGTGGAGCCCGACCGGCGCCTACCGGCCCGGCGAGGCGCCGCCGCGTCCCGCCGACGACAACGTGCAGACCATCTGCTACCGGCCGGAGACGCCCGTTCCGGCCGGGGCGTTCCAGGGCGAGGGGCTGCTGGCGGTCGATCCCGGTGACGGCGGCCCGGTCTCGGTCTTCTCGGGCCCCGGCCCGGAGGAGGTGCCGTCCATCCGGGCCCGCGAGGCCGGCGACCGGCTGGTCGTGTCCGCCGACGGGCCGGTCACGCGCCACGAGGTCGACGGCGGTCTGGACACCGCGCTGCGGTGGTGGGCGGAGCGCGTCGCCGGGGACCACGCCCCGGACCGCTTCCCGGCCGTGCCGCCGATGTGGTGCTCCTGGTACGGCTACTGGGACAAGGTCACCGACGCCGACGTCCTCGCCAACCTCGCCCTCGCCGAACGGCACGGCATCGACGCCGACATGTTCCTCATCGACGACGGCTACGAGGCCGAGATCGGCGACTGGCTGGATCTCCGCCCCGGGTTCGGGTCGCTGGAACGTGCCGTCGGCGCCGTCCTGGAGACCGGCCGGCGCGCGGGCATCTGGGTGGCGCCCTTCCTCGTCGGACGGCGCAGCCGCGTCTTCGCCGAGCATCCCGACTGGCTCGTCGGCGACGCGCACGCGGGCGTGATGTGGGACCAGGACCTCGCGGTCCTCGACGTCACGCACCCCGACGCCGCGGACCACCTGGCCGGGGTCTTCACGCGGCTCCGCGCGCTCGGCGTGAGCCACTTCAAGCTCGACTACCTCTACGCGGGGGCGCTGCCCGGGCGGCGGCACGAGGACGTCGCCCCGATCGCCGCCTACCGGCGGGGCCTCGAACTGATCCGCACGGCCATCGGCCCGGACGCCGCGCTGCACGCCTGCGGCGCGCCGATGCTGCCGAGCATCGGGCTGGCCGACATCATGCGCGTCAGCCCGGACACCGCGCCCCGGGTGCTGCCGAAGGCGGGCGACCTCAGCCAGCCGTCGCAGCTCGGCGCCCGCCTCACCGGAGCCGCCCGCGAGTTCCTGCACGCCCGCTGGTGGGTCAACGACCCCGACTGCATCATGGCCCGGCCGGAGGTCGAAGCGCGCGAGCAGTGGGCCGGGCACATCGAGGCGGGAGGCGGGCTGCGCGGATCCGGCGACCCGATCGCCGCGCTGGACGCGTGGGGCCTGGAGACGACCCGGCGGCTGATGGTCCCGACGCGGACGGAGCCGTCGTGACGAGCAGCGCGGACCACCTGGCGGGACAGGCCGGCCCGACGAGCGCCGTCGAGGCCGGTGCGGCGGGCCGGCCGTCCCGTCTCCGGCGCCTGCGGCGCTCGAACTGGTACGCCTACCTGTTCGTCGCCCCGAGCCTGTTCGGCGTGTTCGCCTTCCTGCTGCTGCCCCTGCTGATCGTGCTCGGCCTGAGCCTGTTCCACTGGGAGCTGCTGTCGAGCCCGAGCTTCGCCGGCCTCGCGAACTACCGGCGGCTCGCCGGTGACGGCGAGACCTGGCACTCGGTCTGGGTGACGGTCCTGTTCGTCCTGCTGAGCATCCCGGCGCAGACCGTCCTCGGCCTGCTGCTGGCCCTGCTGCTCAACCAGCGCGTCAAGGGCGTGGCGTTCTACCGCGCGCTGTTCGTCGTGCCGTGGATGGCCACGCCGATCGTGATGGGGCTGGTGTGGACCTGGATCTTCGACCCGCGGGACGGCGCGCTGAACAAGCTGCTCGGCGTCGCCGGGGTGAGCGGGCCGGACTGGCTGACCGATCCGTCGTGGGCGCTGCCGTCCGTCGCGATGGTCAACGTCTGGCAGTACAGCGGCTACACCATGCTGTTCTTCCTGGCCGGGCTGCAGGGAATCCCGCAGGAGTTGTACGACGCGGCGGCCACCGACGGCGCCAGCCCGGTCCAGCGCTTCTTTCAGATCACCCTGCCGCTGCTGAACCCGACGACGTTCTTCGTGACCGTGACGAACCTGCTGGGAGCGTTCCAGATCTTCGACACGGTCTACGCGATGACCGACGGCGGGCCGAGCGGCAGCACGGAGGTGCTCAACTTCAGGATCTTCGAGACGGCCTTCCGGCAGTTCGACTTCGGCTACGCCTCGACCCTGGCCGCGCTGCTCTTCCTGCTCATCCTCGCGGTGACGCTCGCCCAGGTCCGGTTCTTCGCCAAGCGCACCACCTACGACCTGAGCTGAGGAGGGAACATGGTCAAGCGCATCGCGCTCTATCTCACGCTGGCCGCCGGCGCCCTCGTCTCCGTCTTCCCCTACCTCCTGGTCGTGCTGACCGCGCTGAAGACGCCGCGGCAGCTCAACCGCACCGAGCCGTGGGAGCCCGGGCTGCCGCCGACCCTAGAGAACCTTGACAAGGTGCTTCATTCGGGCTTCGCGGGCTATCTCGGCAACACGCTGCTGATGACGGCGGCGCTGACCGCCGGGCAGCTGGTGTTCACCACCTTCGCCGCCTACGCGTTCGCGAGGCTGCGCTTCCGCGGACGCGACGTGCTCTTCTGGCTGTACGTCGCCACGATGATGGTGCCCAGCGCGGTCACCATGATCCCGCTCTTCCTGATCATGCGCGAGCTGCACCTGGTCAACACCTGGTGGGGGCTGCTCGCGCCGTACCTGCTCGGCACGCCGTACGGGATCTTCCTGATGCGGCAGTTCTTCCGCGCCCTGCCCGCCGGGCTGGAGGACGCGGCGCGCATCGACGGCGCCGGGCCGCTCACCATCCTGCTGCGCATCGTCCTTCCGCTGTCGCGTCCCGCCCTGGGCACCCTCGCGATCATCACCGTCATCACGTCCTGGAACAACTTCATGTGGCCGCTGATCATCACCAGCGGCGACGACACCAAGGTCGTCACCGTGGGGATCGCCGGGCTGAAGGGCTCCATCGGCGTCGACCCCAACCAGATGACCGCCGCCGCGCTGATCGCCCTGGTGCCCATGGTCGCGGTGTTCATCGCCTTCCAGAGATACATCGTCCGCTCGGTGGTCCTCACCGGCCTCAAGTAAAAGAGGTCAGCCGCAATGAAATCCCCCCGAATCCGCACGATCGCGGCCGTGCTCGGCGCCGCGCTGGTGTCCACAGCGACCGCCTGCGGCGGTTCCGGCGACTCCGGAGGCTCCGTCACGCTCACCTACCGGCTCTGGGACGACCAGCAGAAGGCCGGCTACGCGAAGGTGATGGCGGCCTTCGAGAAGGCCAACCCCGGCGTCCGCGTGAAGCTCGAACAGCTGCCGTACGACCAGTACTGGACCAAGATGACCGCCGACGCGGTGGCCGGCACGGCGCCGGACGTCTTCTGGATGCAGACCTCGCAGTTCCCCGAGTTCGTCACCAAGGGGATCCTGGCTGACCTGGGCGCCCTCAAGCTCGACACCAGCAAGTACAACGCGAACGTCGTGCAGTCCTACACCTATAAGGGCAAGCTGTACGGCGTGCCGAAGGACTTCGGCATCGTCGGGCTCCTCTACAACGAGGACCTGTTCAAGAAGGCCGGCGTCACGATGCCGGACAAGCTCACCTGGGCGCCCGACGGTTCGGGCACCCTGCTGGAGACCGCCCGCAAGCTGACGGCCGACGACAACGGAAAGCATCCCGACCAGCCGGGATTCGACGCCGGCAAGGTGAAGCAGTACGGCTTCGCGTCCTGGAACCACTACCAGACCCAGTGGATGAACTGGGTGAGCTCCAACGGCGGCAAGCTGGTCGACAAGCCGTTCGGCAAGTACGCCTTCAACGACGCCGCGTCGGTGCAGGCCCTGCAGTTCGGCGTCGACCTGGTGAACAAGTACCACGTGGCGCCGCCCGCCGCGCAGACCAACCCGCCCAGCGACAAGATCAACGAGATGTTCAAGCAGGGCCGGGTGGCGATGTTCCCCGCCAACAACGCGCTGCTGCCGTTCGTCGCCCCCGGCGCCGGCTTCAAGATCGGCGTCGCGTCGATGCCCGCGGGCCCCGCCGGACGCGTGGTGAACATCAACGGGCTCTCCGAGGCCGTCTACGCCAGGAGCCCGCACAAGGAGGCGGCGATGAAACTGGCGCGCTTCCTCGGCGGCTCCGAGGCGCAGAAGATCATGGCGGACGGCGGCTACGTCTTCCCCGCGCTGAACGGCCTCTCCCAGGGCTACCTCGACTACTGGAAGCAGAAGGGCCTGGACGTCTCGCCCTTCCTCGAGGAGTCGCGGGGCGCCACGTTCAACCTCCCGGTCACGACCGGCTTCACCGCGTTCGAGAACAAGCTCAACCAGACCTTCAACGACATGTACCTCGGCAAGCTCACTCCGCAGCAGGCCGCCGACAAGGCCGTCCACGACGGCGACGCGCTGGTCAAGTAGTCGAGGAGTCTCATGATCACCCGGCGTTCCCTTCTCGCCGGGGGCGCGAGCCTGGGCATCGCCGCCGCACTGGGCGTCCCGCCCGTGCGCGCGGCGGCCCGCCGCGCCCCTCTGGGCGAGGTGTTCCAGCTCGGCGTCGCCTCCGGAGAACCGGCCCCCGACGGCGTCGTCCTGTGGACGCGCCTCGCCGCCGACCCGCTCGCACCCGATGGTCTCGGCGGCATGCCGAACCGGCCCGTCCCCGTCGAATGGCAGGTCGCGGAGGACGAGCGGTTCCGCAAGGTCGTCCAGCGGGGCACGCAGGTCGCGCGCCCCGAGTCCGCGCACAGCGTGCACGTCGAACTCGGCGGTCTCCGCCCCGGCGCCGAGTACTTCTACCGCTTCAAGGCCGCGGGGCAGATGTCACCGGTCGGGCGGACGCTCACCGCGCCCGCGCCCGGCACGACCGGCCGCGACCTCAACCTCTCCTTCACCTCGTGCGCCGACTACCAGCTCGGCTGGTTCACGGCCTACCGCAGGATGGCGGAGGACCATCCGGACCTGATCGCCTTCCTGGGCGACTACATCTACGAGTACGGCGACTACAAGTACCCGGTGCGGGACCAGGCGGGCGGCGAATGCTTCGACCTCGCCGGCTACCGGCTGCGGCACACCCAGCACAAGGCCGACCCGGAGCTGCAGCTCGCGCACGCGGTCGCGCCGTGGGTCACCGTCTTCGACGACCACGACGTCGAGAACGCCTGGGCGGGCGACGTGCCCGAGCAGCCCGACCCGCCGTTCCTGCCGAGACGGGCCGCCGCGTTCCAGGCGTTCTACGAGAACATGCCGCTGCGCCGCGCGCAGAAGCCCGTCGGCGCGGCGCTCCGCCTGCATCACACGGTGCGGTGGGGATCGGTCGCCAACCTCCACATGCTGGACACCCGCCAGTACCGCGACCTGTACGCCTGCAACGGCGGCAAGTCGGGGACCATCGGCCCGGACTGCACCGAACGCCTCGCCCCGAACCGCACCATCCTGGGCCAGGAGCAGGAGGCATGGCTCGCCGGTCAGCTGAAAAGCTCCCGCGCCACCTGGGACCTGCTGGTCCAGCAGGTCTTCTTCATGGAGATGGACTGGACGAACGGCGACGCCAAGGGGTACTCCAACGAGGGCTGGGACGGCTACACCGCCAGCCGCAACCGCGTGGCCGCGGCGATCGACGACAACAAGCGGAACGGGGTCGTCCTCACCGGTGACGTGCATTCGCACTGGGCCGGCGAGGTCAAGCGCGACTTCCAGGACCCCGAGTCGAAGTCGGTGGCCGTCGAACTCGTGAGCACGTCGGTCACCTCCGCGGGAAACGGCCTGGACGAATATCCGAACACCGCGCAACTGCTGGCCGAGAACCCGCACGTCAAGTTCTTCAACGGGCGGCGGGGCTATGTCCGCAGCGTCATATCCGGGCGCGAGATGAAGGTCGACTTCCGGTCGCTTCCCGTCGTGACCCAGCCCTACGCGCTCGCCTACACCTCCGGCTCGTTCGCCATCGAGCCGGGCGACCCGAGCCTCCACCCGGCCTGACAGGACGATCATGCGCAGACGCGTGACCGCCGCCCTCGCGGCGGTGCTCCTCGCCATGTCCACCGTGCCGCAGTCCGGCGCGATGGCCCGTTCGGCGGCCCCGCCCGCCGTCGACACCCCGCCGATGGGCTGGAGCAGCCGGGCGCTCGGCTGCTCGGTCGCCGACGCCTCGGTGCGCCAGGCGGCCACCGGCCTGGCGGCGCTGAAGGCCGCCGGCTACCGGTACGTGATCATCGACGACTGCTGGGAGGCCGGGAAGCGCGACTCCTCCGGGCGGCTGGCCGCCGACCCGGACCGCTTCCCCTCCGGCATGAAGGCGCTGGTCGACGCCGTCCATGCCGAGGGCATGAAGTTCGGGCTCAACCTGTCCGCGGGCACGAAGAACTGCGCCGGCGGCGGCCCCGGCTCCTACGGGCACGAGACCGACGACGGCGCGCTCGTCAAGGGATGGGGCGTCGACTACGTCAAGTACGACTACTGCTCGGTCCCGACCGCCGACTTCCCGGGGCAGAACTCCCAGGGCATCGCCCAGAAGCTCTACCCGCGCATGCGGGAGGCGCTCGGGGACGGGATCGCGTTCGCCATGAACAACGAGGACGGCAACAGCGTTCCGTGGCTGTGGGGAGGGCAGCTGGCCACCACCTGGCGGACGAACGTCGTCACCAAGCCGATCTCGGACTCCTACTCCGGCATGCTCGGCATCTGGGAGACGGCGATGCTGCGCCTGCAGTACGCCAGCCCGCGCAGCTACGCCGACCCGGACCTGCTGCAGGCGGGCCTCGGCGGCATGACCGACACCGAGTACCGCACGCAGGTCAGCCTGTGGGCGATGGCCGCCGCCCCGCTGATCCTGCAGGCCGCCCCGGCCAAGGCGCCCGCCGCGATCGTCGCGAACCCCCGGGTGACGGCGGTCGACCAGGACGCGCTCGGCCGGCCCGCCGCCTTCACCCGCACGGACGGCTGGTACCACGTCCTGTCCCGCCCGCTGGCGGGCGGCGATACGGCCGTCGCCCTCTACAACGAGAGCGACCGGGAAAAGACGATCTCCACCACGGCGAGCGAGCTGAAGCTGCCGGCCGCCTCCCGGTACCGCCTGGAAGACCTGTGGAGCGGGGCCGTCTGGAGCACCACCGGGGACATCTCCGCGGCGGTGCCCGCGCACGGCACCGTCATGTACCGCGTCAGCACCCGGCACGACTCGGCCGCGCCGTTGCCGACCTACGAGATCGACCCCGCCACCGTCCTCGGGGACGCGCGGCCCACCACGGTCGAGCCCGGTAAGGACAACTCCCTGCTGACGCGGGTGACCAACACCGGCGGCACGGAACCCGTGCGCGACGTCGCGGTATCCCTCACCGTGCCCGACGGCTGGAAGGCGAAGGCGGTCACCCCGGCCACGGCCGGGAGGCTGGCCCCGGGCGCGACGTTCACCACCCGATGGTCGATCACGCCGCCCTCCGGAGCCGCGCCGCGGGACTACCCCTTGACCGACAAGGTCACCTCCGACCAGTGGAAAGGCGGACTCGACGGGAGCGCCGTCGTCCGCGTGGCGACCGCCCCCGGCTCCGGGACGAGCTACCTCAGCGACGTGCCGTGGGCGACGATGGTGAACCACCTCGGCCCGGTCGAGAAGGACATGAGCGGCGGCAACGCCGCCCCCGGCGACGGGCGGCCCCTCACCATCGGCGGCGTCCGGTACGCCAAGGGCCTCGGCGCGCAGGCCCCCGCCGAGATCGGCTACTACACGGCCGGGCGCTGCACGACCGTCGAGTTCTCCGCCGGGATCGACGACGAGGTCGACGCGCCCGGAGCCGTCCGCGGCTCGGCGGACTTCCAGGTGTGGGCCGACGGGGAGCTGGCCGCCCGCACCGGCGTCCTCACCGGCGACAGCCCGCCGCGGAAGGTCACCGCGTCCGTCAAGGGCGCCCAGTACATCCGCCTGGTCGCCACCAACGGCGGCGACAACGCCTATTTCGATCACACCGACTTCGCCGACGCGAAGATCACCTGCGACTGAACGGGACATCGATGGTCATCCCGAAACCGGTGCGTCTCGACACCCGCCCGGGCCGGCTCGTCCTCGACCGGCACACCACCCTGACCGCCGACCCCGCGCTCGCCGAGGTCGCCGCCTGGCTGCGCGGCGAGCTGAGTCCGGTCACCGGCGGCGGGCTGCCGCCCGGGCCGCGGCCGGGCGGGATCGCCCTCGCCGTCCGGGAGATGCCGCCGGAGGCGTACCGGCTGAGCGTCGAGGCCGGCGGCGTGCTCATCGAGGCCGCCGGCGCGGCGGGCGCGTTCTACGGCGCGCAGACCCTCCGGCAGCTCCTCCCGCCCGGGGCGCACCGGAAGGCGGCCGCCGACGGGAGCCTCCCGCTGCCCCACGTCGACATCGAGGACCGGCCGCGCTTCGCCTGGCGCGGCTGCCTCCTCGACGTCGCCCGGAACTTCCTCCCCAAAGCGGACCTGCTGCGCTTCATCGACCTGATGGCCGTGCACAAGCTGAACATCCTCCACCTGCATCTGACCGACGACCAGGGGTGGCGGCTGGAGATCAGGCGCTATCCGCGGCTGACCGAGGTCGGCGCGTGGCGCCGGGAGAGCCAGGTCGGGTGGAACGGTCCCGGCGACGGCCGGCCGCACGGCGGCTACTACAGCCAGGACGACGTCCGCGAGATCGTCGCCTACGCGGCCCGGCGGCACATCACCGTCGTCCCGGAGATCGACCTGCCGGGCCACACCCAGGCGGCGATCGCCGCCCACCCCGAGCTCGGCAACCTCGACACCCCCCTCGACGTCGCCACGACCTGGGGCGTCGGCCCGAACGTGCTCAACGCCGAGGAGCACACGATCGCGTTCTTCCAGAACGTCCTGGACGAGGTCGTGGACCTGTTCCCGGGCCCGTACATCAGCATCGGCGGCGACGAGTGCCGCAAGGACCAGTGGCGGGCGAGCCCGGCCGCCCAGCGCCGGATCCGCGAACTCGGCCTGCGCGACGAGGCGGAGCTGCAGAGCTGGATCATCGGCCGGATCGCCGGCCACCTCGCCGCCCATGGCCGACGTACGGTCGGCTGGGACGAGATCCTGGAGGGACGGGGCGCGCCCGAGCACGCGGTCATCACCTCCTGGCGGGACGACCACGGCACCGTGGTCGCCGCCAAGACCGGCCACGACGTCGTCCCCTGCCCCAACACCTCCGTCTACCTGGACTACCGCCAGGCGCCCGGCGACCAGGAGCCGGTGCCGTTCGGCACCGTGCTCACCGTCGACGACGTCTACGCCTTCGAACCGATCCCGTCGGCGCTCGCGGGGGACAGGGCGGCCCGGCACGTCCTCGGCGCCCAGTGCTGCCTGTGGACCGAACTGATCGACTCGCCCCGGCAGCTGGACTACATGGCCTTCCCCCGGCTCGCCGCCTTCGCCGAAACCGTGTGGAGCACCCGGGACAGGGATCCGGCCGGCTTCCGGCGGCGGCTCGACGCGCATCTGGACCGCCTCACCGCCCTCGGTGTGGAGTACCGTCCCGAGACCGGGCCGCTGCCCTGGCAGCGCCGGCCCGGCGTGGCCGGTCGCCCCGAGGAGGACGACGCCTGGCAGGCGAAGGTCTCCGAATGGACCCGCCCGCTCCGCGAAGGCCGCTGACGCGGCCATGCCCGATCTCCACGACCTGCGGCTGGCCGATTACGCGCCGCGCCCGAGCGTCGCCATTCCCGGGACTCACGTCGCGCGCCCGCGCCATCGGTGCGTCGACGCGCACAACCACCTCGGCCGCTGGCTCACCGAAGACGGCGGATGGATGGCGCCGGACGTGGGCCGGCTGCTCGCCCTCATGGACGAGCACGACGTGGACGCCATCGTGAACCTCGACGGCATGTGGGGTGCGGAACTGTCGGCCAACCTCGACCGCTACGACCGCGCCCACCCGGGCCGGTTCCTCACGTTCTGCCAGCTCGACTGGGACCTGCTGCGCGAGCGCGACGGCGTCGAGCGGCTGGTGCGCAGCCTGAAGGACTCGCACTCGCGCGGCGCCCGCGGCCTGAAGGTCTGGAAGACGCTGGGCCTCAAGTACACCGGGCCGGACGGCCGCCTGGTCCTGCCGGACGATCCGCGCCTGGTTCCCGTCTTCGCCGCCGCGGGGGATCTCGGCCTGCCGGTGCTGATCCATACCGCTGATCCGGTCGCTTTCTTCGCCCCCGCCGACCGGCACAACGAGCGGCTGAAGGAATTGCTGGCCAATCCGGATTGGCAGTTCGCGCGTGATGGTCTCCCGACGTTCGCGCGGCTCATGGACGCGCTGGAGAACCTCGTCGCGTCCTGCCCGGACACCACCTTCATCGGCGCGCACGTCGGCTGTTTCGCCGAGGACCTCCGGTGGGTCTCGCGGATGCTGGACGACCATCCGAACTTCCACATCGACATCGCCGGGAGGCTCGCCGAGCTGGGCCGCCGCCCCCGCGCGGCCCGGGAACTGCTGATGCGGCACTCGGACCGCGTCCTTTTCGGCACCGACGCGTTCCCGCTGTCGGCGTCGGCCTATCGGACGCACTTCCGTTTCCTGGAAACGGCCGATGAGCATTTCCCCTACGCCCCGGACGAGGAGGTGCCGCCGCAGGGCCGCTGGGCCATCTCCGCACTGGCCCTGCCCGCCGGCGTGCTGGCGAAGGTGTACGCCGGCAACGCCCGGCGCCTGCTCCGCACCGGCTCCGACGGCGCCGTCCTCGACCCCGGAAAGTAGGTCTAGCCCTACCCCCATTGACGTCCTGCCCCTACGGCCCGGCGGGTGCCCTCGGCCCGAGCATGAAGGCACACGCCGCCGGGAAGCGCCCGGCTCCGGCCGCACGAAGGAGTGACGGACACATGAGCGGGTCCAGGACTCGAACCACCACGGCGCTCGTCGCCGTGCTCGCCCTCGCCGGGACGTTCGCCCCCGCGGTACCGGCCCACGCGCTCGCCGGGCCCCGGCCGGCCGCGCAGAAGATCGCGCCCTCCGGCACCACCGAACTCACCTCCGGCTGGGCCATCCGGTCGTCCGCCGACACCCGCGACACCGGCGCCGAGATCTCCAAGCCGGACTACTCCACGAAGGGGTGGCTGTCGCTGTCGCAGCCGGAGACGCTGATGGCGGGCCTGCTGGAGAACGGCCGGTACCCGAACATCTTCCAGAACGACACCATGGCGAAGGTCCCGGCCAAGCAGTTCGACGTGAACTGGTGGTACCGCGAGCAGCTCACCGTCCACCCCCGCAAGGACGGCCGCACCTTCCTGGTGATGAACGGCGTCTCCGGGAAGGCCGACCTCTGGATCAACGGGAAGAAGATCGCCGCCGGCGCGCAACTCCAGGGCTCGTACGCGCGGCTGGAGTACGACATCACCCCCTACGTCCGGGACGGCGCGAACGCCATCGCGCTCGACGTCTCCCGCAACGACTCCGACATCACCAAGTTCGACACGCCGATGCGGTACCTGACCCAGAACCAGGTCGACTGGAACCCGATGGCGCCCGACCAGAACACCGGGCTGCAGTACGCGCCGCAGATCGTCCAGGAGGGCCCGGTCTCGGTCCGCAACGCGCACGTCCTGCAGGACGACGCGCCCGACCTGTCCACCGCCGACCTGACCGTCAAGGCGGACGTGCGCAACAACACCGCGACGCCGCAGCGGGTGACGGTCGCCGGGACGGTGTCGCACGGCTCGACCCGCATCGCCTGCAAGGCCACTGTCACGGTGCCCGCGCACGCGACCCGGACCGTCACCATCACCAAGGCGGACTGCCCCGGCCTGCACCTGAAGCACCCGGCCGTGTGGTGGCCGTACCAGATGGGCGACCAGCCGATGTACCACCTCGCGCTCAACGCGTCCGTGGGCGGGACGGTCTCCGGCAGCGCCGCCGACGACTTCGGCATCCGCACCGTGACATCGCGGCTCACCAAGCCCGTCCCCGGCAAGACCCACGGCAAGGACGGCTACCGGCAGTTCATCGTCAACGGCAAGCCGCTGGTCATCCGCGGCGCCGGCTGGTCGCCGGAGCTGTTCCTGCGCTACTCCCCGTCCAACGTCGCCGACCAGGTCTCCTACATCCGGAACATGGGCCTGAACGCGGTCCGGTTCGAGGGCAACTTCCCGCCGGACGACATGTTCGCGCAGCTCGACCGGGCGGGCGTCCTCGCCATGCCGGGCTGGCAGTGCTGCGCGCTGTGGGAGAACAAGTCGTCGACCTGGTCGGACGACGTCAAGGCCAACGCGTCCAACCAGGCCCGCGCCATGGCCGAGCGGCTCCGCGACCACCCGAGCGTCTTCACCTTCTTCCAAGGCAGCGACGACGCCCCCGACCCGGAGAAGGAGGCCCTCTTCCTGAAGGCGTTCAAGGAGGCCGACTTCCGGCTCCCGCAGGTCGCCGCGGCGGAGTACAAGTCGTCGCCCAAGCTCGGGCCTGCCGGCACCAAGGAGGGCGGCTACAACTACTTCCCGCCGAACGCCCTGTGGAACAACAAGCGCGAGACCGTCAACACCAACGACCCGACGCTCAGCATGACCGGCAGCGCCTGGGGCTTCGACACCGAGGTCAGCACCGGCAACACCATCCCGACGCAGGACTCGCTGAACCGCTTCCTGTCCCCGGACGAGCAGAAGAAGATCTGGGACCCGGCGACCGCGCAGGGCCAGACCGCCGGCCAGGACATGTACCACACGTTCTTGTACTCCGACTACACGCGCCTGTCCCGGATGGGCGTCTACAACACGCCGCTGTGGCACCGGTACGGCCCCTGGAAGGACGCCGGCTCGTACCAGAAGACCGTCCAGCTCGGTCAGTACGAGGTCACGCGCGCGCAGTTCGAGTCGTACCTCGGCAACTCCACCGACAAGGCGAACCCCAGCACCGGGATCATCTACTGGATGCTGAACAAGGCGTGGCCGTCGCTGCAGTGGAGCATGTACGGCTCCGACTTCGACCAGCCCGGCGTCTACTTCGGCGCGAAGAAGGCCAACGAGCCGGTGCACATCATGTACTCCTACGCCGACGGCTCCATCAAGGCCGCCAACCTCACCGGCGCCCGCCAGGACGGCCTGCGCGCCACCGCACAGATCATCGACCTCGACGGCAAGGTCCGCGCCACCGCGAGCGCGCCTGTCGGGACGCTGGGCAGCCAGGACGTCCGGACCGTCCTGCACCCGAAGGTCCCCGCCGGGATCTCCAAGACCTACTTCGAGAAGCTCACCCTCACCCGCGGCTCCGAGGTCGTCAGCCGCAACGTGTACTGGCTGTCCACCAAGGCCGACCAGGTCGACTGGCCGAAGACGCACGCGCCCGGCAAGTACACCCCGTCCAACGGGTTCGCGGTCTTCCAGAAGGACGGCTACGCCGACCTGACCGGCCTGCGCGCCCTCAAGCCCGCCGACATCAAGGTCCAGGCCACCACCCGCCGCGAGGGCGGTGAGATGGTGACGAGCGTGACCGTCCGCAACGTCGGCCACGGCGGCGCCCCGGCCCTGTTTACCCGCGCCGACCTGTTCGCCGGCGGCAAGCAGGTGCTGCCGATCCGCTGGAGCGACAACGACATCACGCTCTGGCCGGGCGAGCAGCAGACCGTCACCGCCCGCTACTCCGCCACGTCCGCCAAGCCCGACGTCCGCGTCAACGGCTTCAACGTCCCGGAGCAGACCCGCCACACCGGCTGAACCCGCGCGGAAGGCCGGACGGGCTCGCTGCCCGTCCGGCCTTCCGCATGCCGGGCTCAGTTCTTCAGTTCTGAGAGGTCGACGACCTGAGCGGCGGGCGGAGTCGTGATGTGGACCGCGACGCCGTAGCCGTCGAAGTCCAGGCGGTTCCCCGGGCCGCCGTCGATGCGCAGGACGTAGGGCTTGCCCCGTGTCGCCACGTAAAGCCTCCCGCCGGACCCGTCCTCGAGCGCGATCGCGGGCGTCCCCGCGATCACCTCCTGCTTCCCCTTGGACACCGTGCCGTCAGGAGTGAGCAGCTCCGGGAAGAACTTCGCCGGGTCGGTGAACGAGGCCGGCTTGGCGAAGCCCTCGTCCTTCGAGGTCGTCCTCAGGTACTTGCCGTTCAGCAGCTGGACGGCTCCCTTGCCCCCGACCGACTTCAGGAACGCGGCCGGGGGTCTGGTGGACCTCAACGCCGTTCCGGAACACGTCCTCGCGTCCCTCCCGGGCGTCGACCCGTACCACGCGAAGCTGATCGTGGCAGCACGGCAGGCGTGCCGCTTGACGTCACCCGAGGACCTCATCACGCAGGGCGTACTGCCCGCCCCGACCGTCCGCGCCCTGAACGAAGTCCTCATCGCCCTGTCCGCAGCCGCCCCAGCCCCATAAACCGTCGCACCCTCGCGACCCGCGCCGCGGCTCGGGGCGCGCTACCTGTTCGCAACGGTCAACTGCGGTTCCTGCGAGCGGACGAACCGTGGTCCATGCAACACAGGCGGCTCACGACGGGCGGTCGGCGCCGCTGTCGGGGGCGGTGGGGGCCAGGCCCGTCCGGAAGGCGATGACGACGAGTTGCGCCCGGTCGCGGGCGTCCAGCTTCGCCATGGCGCGCTGCACGTGGGCGCGGACGGTGAAGGGGCTGAGGAACTCCCGCTCGGCGATCTCCTGGTTGGACAGGCCCGTCGCGACCAGGGCCACCATCTCGCGTTCGCGGGGGGTGAGCGCGGCGAGCTGTTCGGCGTCGTGCGGTGGGGCGGCGTCCGGTGTGGCCAGGAAACGGGCGACCAGGGAGCGGGTCGCGGCGGGGGACAGGAGGGTGTCGCCGTCGGCGATCGTCCGGACGGCGTCGAGCAGGTCCTCGGCGCCGATGCCCTTGCCGATGAAGCCGCTGGCCCCCGCGCGCAGCGCCTGGGCGACGTACTCCTCGGTCTCGTACGTGGTGAGGATCAGGATGCGGGTGGCGCGCAGGTCCGGGTCCGCGCAGATCTCCGACGTGGCGGTGAGACCGTCCACCTCGGGCATGCGGATGTCCATGATCACCACGTCCGGCCGCAGCTCGCGGGTGAGCCGCACCGCCTCCCTGCCGTCGGCGGCCTCGCCGACCACGGTGATGTCGTCGGCGGTTTCGAGGAGCATCCGGAAGGCACCGCGCAGCAGGGCCTGGTCGTCGGCGAGCAGCACCCGGAGCGTCATAGCGCTTCTCCGCCGGTCAACGGCCCTTCGTTGGCATGCGTCCTGTCCTTGGCGGGCGGGAGAGGCAGTTCGGTGGAGACGAGGAAGCCGCCTTCCGGGCGCCTGCCCGCGGAGAGACGTCCCCCGACCGCGGTGGCACGTTCCCGCATCCCGATCAGACCGTAACCGGGCGGACGGTCGGGCAGCGTGGCGGCCGACGCCGTATGGGCGTCCCCTCCGTCGTCGGCGACGGTGATGGTCACGCGGTCGCGGCTCCAGTCGAGGCGCACCCGGGCGCTGTTGGTACCGGCGTGCTTGGTCACGTTGGTCAGGGCCTCCTGGACGATGCGGTAGGCGGTGAGGTCCACTCCCGGCGGCAGCGGTCTGGCCGTGCCCTCCTGATGCACCGACACCTCCAGTCCCGCGCGGCGGAAGGATTCGAGGAGCGTGGGCAGCCGGGACAGCCCGGGGGCCGGTTCGGCGGGCGCGGCCGCGTCCCCGGTGTGGCGCAGCAGACCGACCGTGGCCCGCAGTTCGTCGAGCGCGTCGCCGGTGGTCTCGACGAGCTCCCTCAGGCTCTTGCGGGTCTGCTCCGGACGGGTGTCGAAGAGGTGGGCGGCGACCGTGGCCTGCGCGTTGGCCAGGGTGATCTGATGGGCCACGAGGTCGTGCAGTTCCCGGGCGATGCGCAGCCGTTCCTCGGCCACCCTCCGGCGCGCCTCACTGTCCCGGCTCTTCTCGGCCCGCAGGGCCCGCTCCTCCACGGCCGCCAGGTAGGCCCGCCGGTTCTGCGTCGAGTGACCGAGGATGCCCGCCACCAGCGGGAACGCCGCCACCGCCGCGATCCTGCTCGCGTCCTGCCACGAGAGGGACCCGAACGAGAACACGAGGTTGGAGACGACGAGCAGCACCGCGGAGGCGAGCAGCACCGCGCTCGCCGCGCGCCGTTCGGTGCGCACGGCGAGCGTGTAGGCGACGATCACGGCGGGGGCCACGATGGGCGGGCTCAGCAGGAGGTCCAGGGGCGGCACCAGCATGCCGGCCGCGGTCGTGGCCGCCATGGCGGCCAGCGGCGCCCTGTGCCGCACCGGCAGCACGGCACAGGACACCACGGCGATGAGGTAGGCGGCGGCGGGCGGCGCCGATATCGCCTTGTCGTCGACCTGCAGCGCGCCGCCGAGCAGGCAGAACGCGAACGCGGTCGCCGCGATCGCTCCCTCCCGCCACCACGTGCCGCGCGCTCGCGCCCCGCCCTCACCCGTGTTCGTCATGGCCGGGCTCAGCGCCAGTCGACGGGGAGCCGCGGCGCCGCCGCGTCCGGCACGGTCACGGCGGCCGGAACGTGCCTGCTCAGCGCCTCGCCCTCGATGTCCACATTCGGCAGCACACGGTTCAGGCTACGCGGCAGCCACCAGGCCCTGCGACCGAGCAGTGCCAGGACCGCGGGCGCGATCGCCATCCGGACCACGAAGGCGTCGAAGGCGACGGCGGACGCCAGCCCGACGCCCATCGTCTGGATGGTCGGGTTGCTCATCCCGATGAACCCGGTGAACACGCTGGTCATGATGATCGCCGCCGCGGCAACCACGCGTCCGCTGTGCCGGAAACCGCCGACGATCGCCTCGCCGGGGGACGCGCCGTGGACGTGGGCCTCCCGCATCCGGCTGACGAGGAAGACCTCGTAGTCCATGGCGAGGCCGAACACGATCCCGATGATGAGGATCGGCATCAGCGACATGACCGGTCCGGTCTGCTCGATGCCGATCAGGTCCGCCGCCCAGCCCCACTGGAAGACGGCGACGACGACGCCGAAGGCGGCGCCCACCGACAGCAGGAAGCCGAGCGCGGCCTTGACCGGGACGAGGACCGAACGGAAGACCACCATCAGCAGGATCACCGCCAGGCCGATGACCACGGTCAGGTAGGGGACGAGGGCGTCGGACATCGCTTCGGAGATGTCGATGTTCAGCGCGGTGGTGCCGGTCACCAGGATGTCGGCGCCCGTGCCGGACTCGGCTCCGGAGACCGCCCCCCGGAGGGCGTGCACCAGGTCCTTGGTCTCGCCGCTGGTCGGTGCGGTCTTCGGGACGGCGGTGAGGACGGCGGTGTCCTTGGCCCGGTTGAGAACCGGATCACCGACCGACGCGATCCCGTCCACTCCCCGGACGGTCGTGACGACCCGGTCCGCGGCGGCCTGGGGGTCCGGGGACTTCGACATGTCCACGACCACGGTCAACGGCCCGTTGAAGCCGGGGCCGAAGCCCTCCGACAGCAGGTCGTAGGCACGGCGCTGGGTGGTCTCCACCGACTTGGACTCGTCGCCGGGCAGCCCGAGTTCGAGGCTCAGCGCCGGTAGGGCGACGGCGCCGAGACCGAGCCCGGCGATCAGCAGCACGGTCACCGGGCGGCGCAGCACGAACCGCGCCCAGCGGGTGCCGAGCCCGGGCCGTCCGGCCGCCGTTCGCTCGTTTCCGGGCCGGCCGGCCTTGCGGACGGCGCGGGACAGGACCCGCCGGCCGAAGAAGCCGAGCAGCGCGGGGACCAGGGTCAGTGCGACGAGGACGGCGAGGGCCACGGCGCCCGCGCCGGCCAGGCCCATCTTGGTGAGTTCGGGGATCCCGACGACCCCCAGCCCGACCAGGGCGATGAAGACGGTCGCGCCGGCGAAGACGACGGCGGATCCGGCCGTGCCCGCAGCCCGGCCGGCGGCCTCCTCCGGCTCGCTGCCCTGTGCGCGCTCGTCGCGGAAGCGGGAGGTGATGAAGAGCGCGTAGTCGATGCCGACCGCCAGCCCCAGCATCAGCGCCAGGATCGCGACGGTGGACGTCAGGCCCAGCGGAACGGCCAGCGCGCTGATCAGGCCGAAGCCGATGGCCACGCCCAGGAAGGCGGTCAGCAGCGACAGCCCGGCCGCGACCAGCGACCCGAGGGCGAGGACCAGCACCACGCCCGCCACCACCACGCCGATGATCTCCGTCGTGCCGCCCGGCTCCTCGTCCGAATCCAGGGCCGAGCCGCCGATCTCCACGGTCAGCCCCGCGTCCCGGGCCTTGCCCGCGGCGTCCTCGAGGGAGCTCTTCGTCGGCCCGGTCAGGTCGACGGCGTCCGCGGTGTAGGTGATCGTGGAGTAGGCGATGGTGCCGTCCTTGCTGACGGCGCCGGTCTCGTAGGGGTCGGTGATCGACGCGACCTGCTCACCTTCCTTCAGCGAGCCGAGCGTTCTCTCGACGGCCGCCTTGTTCTCCGCGGCCGTCACCCGCTGCCCGTCCGGGGCCTGGAAAACCAGGCGCGCCTCGGCACCCTGGGAATTGCTCTGGGGGAAGCGCTCGTCCAGCAGGTCGAACGCCTTCTGCGACTCGGTGCCGGGCATGGAGAGGTCCTCGTCCTGCCCGGAGGGCGCCATGGCGGCGGCGACTCCGGCCAGCAGCAGGACGCCCAGCCACAGAGCGGTCACGAGCCGGCGCCGGCGGAAGGCCCACCGTCCGATCCGATAAAGAAATGTCGCCACTTGTTGCTCACTCCAGATACCGCTGGGGAAGGGGAAATGCGCGAGATTCGCGCGCCTTCAACACTTCCCTCCGGCACCCCCGCCGGGCATCGTCTCCCGCCGCCGTCTTCCTCTGGTGCACCCGGACCAGCCGTTCACATGCCCCTAGTGCGAACGCACTAGGGGGCCTCGGACCTCAACGGGAACACGGCCGGTCCCGTGATCCCCGGCCGCGTTGCCCGGGCCGGGGCCGCCTGAGAGAATCGTTCAGGCGTACAGCGATGTCTGTCAGACAGGGAGCTTGGCCGAATGGACCCTCTGCAGCCCGGCGATCCGCAGCGGGTCGGGTCGTATCGGCTGCTCGGACGGCTCGGCGGCGGCGGGATGGGGCAGGTGTTCACGGGCCGCTCGCCGGGCGGCCGGCTGGTCGCGGTCAAGATCGTCCGCCCCGAACTGGCGGACGCCCCGGACTTTCGCCGCCGCTTCGCCCAGGAGGTCGCCGCGGCCCGCAGGGTCGGCGGCTTCTACACCGCCCAGGTGGTCGACGCCGACCCGGACGGCGACCCGCCGTGGCTGGTCACGGCCTTCGTCCCCGGCCCGTCGCTGCACCAGGCCGTCGGCGCGCACGGCCCGCTGCCCGTGGACGCGGTGAGGGTGCTCGGGGCCGGGCTGGCGGAGGGGCTGGCCGCGATCCACGGCGCGGGCCTGGTGCACCGCGACCTCAAGCCGGGCAACATCATCCTCGCGGCCGACGGCCCCCGGGTCATCGACTTCGGCATCGCCCGCGCCCTGGACGCCGCCCACACGTCGACGGCCGTGCTCGGGACTCCCGGTTTCATGTCGCCCGAGCAGGCGCGCGGCCTCCACGTGGGGCCGCCCAGCGACGTGTTCGCGCTCGGCTCGGTGCTCACGTACGCCGCGACCGGGACGAGCCCCTTCAACACGGGCCCGGCGGGCGCGATCGTGTACCGGATCGTCCATGACGAGCCGGACCTCACCGGCCTGCCCGCCGACCTCGCCGACCTGGTCACCGCCTGCCTGGCGAAGGATCCGGAGCCGCGGCCCGGCCTCGCCGAGATCCTGGACCGGCTGGCCGCCCCGCCGGAAACCGCGCGGACCTGGCTCCCGGCCCCCGTCACGGAGATGATCACCGCGTTCGATCCCCGGCTCCCGGAACCCACCGGGGACGCGACCCGCGCCGCGCGTCCGACCCGCCGGAAGTTCGTCCTTGCCGGGCTGGGCGTCGTCGCCGCCGGAGCCGTCCCGGCCGCCTTGCTGCTGCGCCCGTCGGACGCCTCCGAGACGCCGGTGACGCTCCCGCACAAGCACAGAAAGGTGCGGTCCATCGCGTTCAGCCCGGACGGCGCCCTGCTCACCGGTGTTGGCAACGACGGCACGGTGAGCCTGTGGAACGTGGCCTCCAGGACGCAGGCGCGGGTCTTCACGCACCGGGTCGTCAACCCGTTCGACAAGCCGCCGTCGGCCGCCTTTCCCGCGGACTTCAGGACCACTCTGTCCGCGGCCTTCGGCCCGGACGGGCGCACCCTGGTGATCGGGAACGGCGACGGGACGGTCAGTCTCCGGAACATCACGACCGGAGCCCTCACCGAACTGCCCTACATCGACCCCGTCAGATGGGACAGGTCCCTCAGCGCCGTGGCGATCGACCGGACGGGGCGGACGGTGGCGAGCACGTTCGACCTTCCTACCGTCAGGCTGTGGGACGCGGCGAGTGGAAAGCACCGCGCGAACCTGGCCACGGGCGAGAAGTACTGGGTCGGGGCCCTGGCGTTCAGCCCGTCCGGTGATGTCCTGGCGACCGCCAGCGGCAACGTTCTTCCCGGCAACACCACCACCGACGGACTGCTGCAACTGTGGGACGCGTCCGCGCACACCAGAATCGCCACCCTCGCCCACACGAACTCCGACGAGCATTCCCTGGCGTTCGATCCCGGCGGTAGGACGCTGGCGAACCTCTGCACGGACGGGACGCTCACGCTCTGGGACGTGGCGTCCCGCGCCCCCATGACCACCCTCACCGGATCGGGCTCCGGTGTGACCTGCATCGGATCCGGCGGGAAGGGCCTGCTGGCGGCCGGTTCCAAGGACGGCACCGTCACGGTGTGGGACCTCTCCACCCGCAAGAAGTTCGCCGCAGTCGACACCGATGACGAGATCACCTGCGTCGCCCTCAGCCCGGACGGAAGAACCGTCGCGGCCGGAGGCGCCCACCTGACCCTCTGGACCCGCACCTGACGCACCGGCGACGCCGGTGCCCCGCGTCCGGGGGTGGTCAGGGCGTGGGCGCGGAGACCAGCTCGTTGATCTCGGGTAGGACCGCGTCGGCGACGGTGACCGGGCGCGGGATGAGGCGGTTGGCGTGGAAGAGGTCGGCGGCGTGCTGCTGCTCGGCGATGAAGCCCTCGTCCACCGGGTGCAGGCCCCAGGGGCGGGTGCGCAGCGCGTGCTCCCAGGCGTCGACGGCGCCGCCGTCGTCGGCGGCGAACAGCGCAGCGGCCTCGCGCGGGTTCGCCTCGATCCAGGCGTCCGACTCCTGGAGCGCGGCGACGATCGCGGCCAGCTCGTCGCGCCGCTCGGTCGCGAACGTCCGGTTGGTGAACCAGAGCGAGCGGTGGCTGAACAGGCCCGGTGTCTCGATGACCGTCCGGACGGGGCGGCGGTTCTCGACGTCGGTGAGGTGGGGGTAGGAACCGACCCAGGCGTCGACCTCGCCGTCCAGGAACAGCTCGGCGGCGTTGCCGTAGGCGTCCACGGGTTCGATGTCGCTCCAGGTCAGGCCCGCCTTCTCAAGGGCGAGCAGCAGCAGCGTGGTCTGCCAGGAGCCGTGGCCGAGCGCGACGCGCCGGCCCTTGAGGTCGGCGGGTCCGGCGATCGGGGAGTCCTCCGGGACGACGATGCGGCCGTTCTCCACGCGCGGCCCGGAGATCGCCACGTAGACGACGTCGTGCCCCTTCGCCTGCGCGGTGACGGGCGGCGTGGAGCCGGTGCCGATGAAGTCGTAGCCGCCGTCGAACAGGTGGTCGCCGTGCCCGGACGGCAGGCCCTCGGTGGGCGCGGGACGGTCCCCGGCGGGCAGCGACCGCAGGTCGACCCACTCCACGTCCGGGACGGACCGTTCGAGGATGCCGCGGTGCCGCAGCACCCACAGCGAGTTGTTCTGCGGGAAGTAGCCGACGCGCAGGGTCATGATGGCTTTCCTTTCAGCAGGGGCAGGACGTGGCGGCCCACGCGCTGGGCCTCTTCGAGGTGCGGGACGCCCGCGAGGATGAAGGCGTCCACGCCGAGGTCGATCAGTTCGTCGAGCTGCGCGGCGACCTGGTGGTAGTCGCCGACGAGCCCGAACAGCGGCCCGGGCCGGAGCCGGTTGAAGCCGCCCCACACGTTGGGCTGCACTTCGAGGCCGCGATGGCCGGAGCCGGAGCCGGCGCCTGCGGTGAAGGCCCGGCCCCGCTGCCAGCCGACGGACTCGCTCGCGTCGGGGGTGCGCGGCGTTTCGCCGATCCGCGCCCAGCCCTGGCGAACCTCCTCCCAGGCCTCCTCCTCCGTCTCGCGGGCGAGGACGTCCACGCGGACGGCGAACTTCGGGGGAGTGTCGCTGTGCTCACGGACGAGGGCGAACTTCGCGGCGAGCGCGTCGAACGGCTCCAGCCAGGACAGGTAGTAGTCGGCGTGGCGGCCCGCGGCGGCGATCGCGGCGGGCGAGGAGCCGGAGAAGTAGATTTCCGGGAACGGCTGCCCACGCAGTTCCGGCGGGAGCGCCGCGCCCTCGACCCGGTAGAAGCGGCCCTCGTGGTCGAACGGGCCGTCCCACACGCCCTTCAGCACGTCGAGGAACTCCGACGTGCGGGCGTACCGGTCGTCGTGGTCGACCTTGTCGCCCCACCACAGCTGCTGCGGCCCGCCGCCGCCCGAGATGATGTTGTAGACGACGCGCCCGCCCGTCGCCGCCTGCAGCGATGCCGACATCCGCGCCGCCTGGACGGGATGCAGGAACCCCGGCTGGAAAGCGATCATGAACCGGTAGGCGGTGGTCTCCCCGGTGAGCGCGGCGGCCGCCGCCCACGGGTCGTCGGTCTCGGGGAACGACGGCATCAGCCCGCCGACGAACCCGGACCGCTCGGTCGCGCGCGCCACCTCTCCCATGTAGTCGAGCGGGCCGTACCCGTCCGGTCCGCTGCCGCGCAGGCCGGGCCCGAGGGCGCCCGGGAGGTACGGGCCGAAGCCGCCGCGGGTGATGTCGCCGAGGCGCAGCGCGGGCGCGTCGCCCTCCATCGCGATGCGCCAGTAGATGTCAACCGGCACGTTCGGTCTCCTTCCGCAGCAGGGGCAGGACGCGCTGCGCCAGCCAGTAGGCGGTGGCGGGCGTCGCCGCCGGCTCCACGAAGAACTCGGCGACGCCCTCTTCGGCGCGGCGCAGGATCTCGTCGGCGAGCGCCGTCTCGTCCAGGCCGTCGGCGCGCAGGCGCAGCGCCGCGTCGACGCCGTCCGGGACGAGGCCGGGGTCGTCGTCGGGGCCGATGAGGTGCGCGTCGGCGTGCCGCGCGGACAGTGCGAGGGCCTCCGGCGACGTCCCGGACAGGTACACGCGCGGGAACGGGCGCGGCACCCGGGAACCGGGGAAGCCGCCGTCCAGGACCTGGAAGTGCTCGCCCTCGAAGGTGTACGGGCGCTCGCCCCACACGCCCTTTGCGATCGTGAGGAACTCATCAGCGCGGGCATAGCGGGCCGGGCCTTCCAGGAAGTCGCCGTGTGCGCGCGCGACGTCCGGCGGGAGGTCGACGGCGAGCCGCCACGCGAGCCGCCCGCCGGTGTAGCGCTGCAGCGACGCCGACAGCTTCGCCGCGTAGACGGGCGTCGCGATCGCCGGATGGAACGCGGCCGCCACCTGGACGTGCCGCGAGTCGCGCAGCACCGCCGCCGCGAGCACCAGCGGATCATGGCCGCCCGGGTCGAACGGGACGAGCACGCCGTCCAGCCCGCCCAGCTCGGCGGCCCGGCCCACGGCGCGGTGCTCGGGCTCGACGGCGCGCGGGCGCACGTCGGTGACGAAATCGGGCAGCACCGCGCGTCCGGGCGCGCGGGTCGGCGCCACGACATGCAAGCGGGTCAACGTATCGCTCCTTCCTGCGGCCGTCCGGCCTTCTCCCTGCCGTGCTCCGGCCCGGGGCCGGTGAGCCGGACACCGAGGTCGCTCAGCAGCCGGCGGCGCAGCGCGGTGAACTCCGGGTCGGCCGCGTCGCGGGGATGCCGCGCCGCCACCCGCTCGTCGGTGACGAGCCGGCCGTCCTTCAGCACCGCGACCCGGTCGGCCAGCCGGATCGCCTCGTCCACGTCGTGGGTGACCAGCAGCACCGCCGGGCGGTGGGTGCGGACCAGGTCGCCGACGAGGTCCTGCATCCGCAGCCGGGTAAGCGCGTCGAGCGCGGCGAACGGCTCGTCCAGCAGCAGCAGTTCCGGTTCCCGGACCAGTGCCCGCGCCAGCGCGACCCGCTGCGCCTCACCGCCGGACAGCGTGTGCGGCCACGCCCGGGAGTGGTCGGCCAACCCGACCTCCGCGAGCGCCCGCCTCCCCTTCTCCTGCACGGCGGCGCCGCGCGGCAGCCCGACGGCGACGTTGCCGAGGACCCGCTTCGACGGCACCAGCCGAGGCTCCTGGAACACGATCGTGCGAGCCTCCGGGACCAGCACCGTCCCGCCGTCCGGCCGGTCGAGGGCGCCGAGGATGCGCAGGAGCGTCGTCTTGCCGGTGCCGCTGGCGCCGAGGAGCGCGACGAACTCGCCGCGTTCAATGTCGAGGTCCACCCCGTCCAGGACGGCGCGAGTTCCGAAGACCCGGCGCAGGCCCCGCAGGTGCACGGCCGTGCTCATCGTGCCGGTGCCCATCGTGCCCGTGCTCGTCGTGCCGGTGCTCATCGCGCCGCCTCCTTCGCCCGCCACGGCATCAGCAGCCGCTCCGCGCCGCGCGCGAGCAGGTCCGCGGCCAGCCCGAGCAGCCCGTACACCAGCACGCAGACCGACAGGATGTCGGTGCGCGAGAAGCTCTGCGCCTGCGTCATCAGGTAGCCGATCCCGGACGTCGAGTTGATCTCCTCGGCGGCGATCAGCGCGATCACGCTGAGCGTCATCGACAACCGGAATCCGGCGAGCAGCGACGGCAGCGCGCCGGGCAGCACCACCTCGCGGACGAGCCGCCATCCGCCGAGGCCGAACGTGCGCATCGCCTCCAGCAGGCGCCGGTCCACGTTCCGGACGCCGCCCGCGGTCGAGACGTACATCGGGAACGTGGTGGCGACGGCGATGAGGACGACCCGCGCCGACTCGCCGATCCCGAACCACACCATGAACAGCGGGACGAGCGACAGGAACGGCAGCGCGCGGAGCAGTTGCAGCGGCGAGTCCAGCAGCTCCTCGCCGAGCCGGGAGAACCCGGTGACGACGCCGAGCAGCAGCCCGGCGGCGAGCCCGCACGCCAGGCCGAGCACGGCACGGGTCAGCGAGACGCGCAGCGCGTCGCTGAGCTGGCCGTCCGCCCACAACTCGCGGGCGGCGTCCGCGACCGTCGCGGGCGAGGCGAGCACGTCGGGGCTGAGCACGCCGGTCGCGGACGCCAGCCACCAGCCGCCGAGCAGCGCGAGCGGGCCGAGGGTGCGCAGCGCGACGGTCACGCCGCGGCGGCGCGGCCTCGGGATGCGCGGGCGCGGGACGACGAGATCGGCGTACGCGGCTCTCTCGGCAGGGGCGACGGTCATGTCCCGCTCCCCGGAAGCGTCACCACGTACGGCTTGACGTCCACCTTCACCGGGGTGATCTTCTGGTCGGCGAAGAACTGCGCGACGCTCGCGAACCCGGCGAGGTCGGGCGCTCCGATGGGCTCGGCGGCCGCGCCCTGCGCGAGGTTCTGCACGGTGAGCCGTTCGGCGGCGCCGCTGACGGCCTGCGGCCCCGCCTTGGTGAACACGTTGACGTAGCCGCCGGGGTTCTTGATCTGGTCCTGCCCCCGGTCGTGGAGGTACTGGTAGAACGCCTTGACGATCTCGGGGTGCGCGTCGGCGAGCTTCGTCCGGACGGCCCACACCGAGTAGTTCTGCGACCCGATCTGCCCGCCGTTCACCAGGAAGTGCGCGCCGGTCGCGGCCATCTCGGGAAGCGAGTACGTCGCCCACACCGCCCACGCGTCGACCTTCCCGGAGTTGAAGACGGGGGCGGTCTGCGCGGGGTTGAGGTAGACGCGCTTCACCTGGTCCGGCTTGATCCCGGACGCGGCGAGCGCCTTGAGCAGCAGGTACTCGGCGGTCCCGCCCTTGTTCACCGCGACCGACCTGCCGACCAGGTCGCGGGGCGTCCGGATCGGCGAGTCCTTGCGCACGAGGATCCCCTCGCCGATCCTGTCGGGGGCGATCTGCGCGAACAGCTTGAAGCCGGGCTTCTGGGCGAGGGCGGCGATCGCGGAGGTGATCGAGCCCTGCGCGAAGTCCAGCTCACCGGCGTTCAGCTCCAGCGCGGCGGGCGCGAACGGCCCTGCGCTGCCCGTCCACGCGACCTTGGCATGCACGGCGGACAGCGCCTTGGCGAGGCTGCCGTCCTTCTTCCCGGCGGCGAGGACCCCGGAGTTGCCCGGGTCGGGGACGTGGACGGTGATCGTCCCGCCGCCGGACGGGTCCGCGTCCGCTCGGCCGCAGCCCGCGGCGGCGAGCAGGACCGCGAGGGCGCCGGCGGCCAGGGCCGGTCGGGCGGGGAAGCGCTTCATGGGTGCTCCTGTGCGACGAAGGCGAGCCGCGGGACGAGGTCGCGCGCGGCGGTGAGGGGTGCGGGGTCGGCCCAGGCGGATACGTCCACCGGGGCATCGTGGAAGCCGTGCCGGTGCAGGAACTCCTCCTGCTCGGCGAGCAGCGCGAGGCGGTCCGCGCCGAGGCCGGCGTGCAGTTCGCGGTGGAAGCCGTCGCCGTAGGCGCGGGCGACGCCCTTCGCGCCGGCCCCTGTCTCGGCCCGCAGGATCCGGGCGAGGTCGCCGGGACGGTCGCGGGCCCAGTCGGCGGCGCCGAGCAGCACGGCGAGGAACCGGACGACCAGGTCGGGATGGTCGTCGAGCAGCCGCTGGTCGACGGTGATGGGACGCGGCGTCCCGTTGTTGACCCGCCGGCGGCGGTCCGGCAGGGCGTCGAGGTCGATCGCGACCTCCGCGCCGTAGCGGGCGGCGGTCTCCACGGCGACCGAGCCCTTGGTGTACACGGCGTCGACGCGGCCGTCGCGCAGTGCCGCGAGCTCGGCCTCCCATTGCCCGGGGAGGGCGTCGCCGTCGAGTTCGACGAGGTCGGCGTCGGCGAGGGTCAGCCCGGCATGGCGGAGCGCGCCGTCGAAGCCGCGCAGCGCCATCGCCCGCCAGAAGTCGATCTCGATGGAGCGGCGCGGGACGGCGAGGCGGCGGCCCTTGAGGTCGTGCGGACCGCGCACGCCCGCGCCCGGGCGGGCCAGCACGACCTGCCGCTCCTCGAACCAGGTGAGGCCGACCAGGCGGGTCGGCGCGCCGGTGGAGCGGGCCCACAGCGCCGGGACGTTGCCGCCCTCGCGGACGAGCGTGGGAAGCCGGTGGCGGAAGTGCTCGCCGCGGTCGGGCCCGGCACCCGCGTCCTGGAGGGAGCGCACGGTGATGCCGTCGGCGGCGAACTCCGCCGCGAGCCAGCCCTGGTCTGCGGCGATGCCGGTGGCGGTGGGAACGGGACAGCGGGTGAACCAGAGGTCCCGGGGACGGGTGTCGGCCATGCCGGCGAGTATTGCCAACAAAACCTACCAACTCAATATGGATCCCATATGGTGGGAAACATGGCAGAAAATCCCGTTGGCGGGCAGGCGGTGCGGCGCGCGCTGGACGTCCTGCTCTGCTTCCGCGACGGCGGCTCACCGATGACCGCGTCCGGCGTCGCCCGCCGCCTCGGCCTCAGCACCTCGACCGCGCACCGGCTCGCGCAGACCCTCGCGGGCGCGGAGTTCCTCGTCCGCGACCCGGCCGCCCGCTACCGCATCGGCCCGGCGGTGACCGAGCTGGGCCTGCTGTCGTTCCACCAGCAGGGCCTGCACCGGGTCGCGCCGGAACTGGAGCACCTGGCCCGGGTCACCGGGACGACGGCCGACCTCGCGATCCGCAGCGG
The DNA here is from genome assembly GCF_039529375.1 of Actinomadura napierensis. Lineage (NCBI taxonomy): Bacteria > Bacillati > Actinomycetota > Actinomycetes > Streptosporangiales > Thermomonosporaceae > Actinomadura > Actinomadura napierensis. The sequence goes on along the minus strand of NZ_BAAAMR010000001.1, from coordinate 186,124 downwards.
CGACCACGCGCTGCTGCTCGCCGGCGGCACCGTGCGGCGCACCGAGGACGGCGTCGGGCTGCGCCGCCCGCTGCACTCCACCGCGCTCGGCAAGGTGCTGCTCGCCTGGCCCCGGCCCGGCGCGGACGACCTGGCCGGGCTGGCGCCGCTGCGCCCGCTCACCGGCCGGACCATCGCGGACGTGGACGCGCTGCGCGCGGAGGTCGAGCGGACCCGCGCCGCCGGGCACGCGATGAACGACGGCGAGTCCGCCGAGGGCGTGCGCACCCTCGCCGTCCCGCTGCTGGACCGTGCCGGCCACGCCCGTTACGCGCTCGCGCTGCGCTCGACGCCCGAGGTCGTCTCGGACGCGCGGGTCCCGTGGTTCCTGGCGCACGCCCAGTCATGCGCGCGGGCGATGGAGGTGCTGCTGCTGTCGCCGGAGGACCGGCGCGGCTGGCCGGGGCAGCCCGGCGCTCGTCAATAACATGTATTTCCTACTGATTTAGTTTGATTCTTTGCCCGGTGGACCTTTACACTCCCCGCGTCCGCCGGATGCTCCGGCCCCTTGGGAGACGACCGTGACCACCACGTGCGACCAGCCCGCGCAGCAGGCCTCCCCACGCGACCACGCGGGCTGGCTCGCGCTGGCCCGGACCACCGCGGCCGCGCCGGCCGTGGACGACCCGGACGGCCGGTACGCCGGGCGCCCGCAGGCGCGCGGCGCCGAGGCCCTGCGGCGGGCCGGGCTGCTCGCGCTGCCGATCCCCGCGCACCACGGCGGCGGCGGGGCCTGCTGGCGCACCGCCTACCAGGTCGTGCGCGAGGTCGCCGCGCTCTACATCGGCATCGCCGAAGGGGCCCTGAACGCCGCCCGCGCGCACGCGGTCGCCAGGTCCCGGCCCTGGCCGCTCGGGCAGGCGAGGCGGAACGGCGGCGACGCCTACCTGTCCGGCGCCTACGGCGGCCTGCTGGCCCAGGTGCGCGCGGCGCGCGCGCTGGCGGACCAGGCCGTCGAGGAGCTGAGTCCGGCCCTGCACGGGGCTGACGCTGCGGAGCCGTCCGGGCGGGCGTGCGGCGCGCCGGGGGTCCTGGTCGCCACCGCCAAGATCGCCGCCGTCCAGGCCTCGCTGGCGGTCGCCTCCCGCGTCTTCGAGCTCGCCGGTCCCGGCTCGGCCCGGTCGAGCCCGGGCCTGGCGCGGTTCTGGCACTACGCCCGTGCCCTCCATGACCCGGTGGCCTACAGGCAGACCGAGGTCGGCCGGGAATTCCTGACCGGCGAATTCCCACCCGAAAGGAACACCCCACCGTGACTCGGCCCTCTTGCCGCGCCTGGGGTGCTCGCGTGGATGGAAACCGGGACGGAGCGCTTGCCTTTGACGCGCGGGTCAGGGGTTAGCGTCGCCACGCCCGGCGTCATGCCGGGCCCGAGCCGTCCTGATTCGAGGAGCGTCCTATGCCCAGCTTGCCCGCGTCCGTTCGCGAAGTACGGCTCGCCGCCCTGCCCGACGGCCTGCCGAAGCCGGAGCACTTCGCGATCGAGCGGACGCCGCCGCCGGTGCCCGGCGACGGTGACGTGCTCGTCCGGAACCGGTTCTTCCACGTCTTCCCCGCGCTGCGGACGCTCCTCGGCGGAGGCGTTCCCGGCGCTCCCTACCCGCCGCTGCGGCCGGGGGACACCCTGTTCGGAGCGGCGATCGGCGAGGTCGTCTCCGCGCCGCCGGACACCGGCCTGCGCCCCGGCGACCTGGTCCAGCACTTCCTCGGATGGCGCGAGTACGCGGCCGTCCCCGCCGGGCAGTGGACGCCGGTGGACGGCGCGCTGCCCGATCCCGTCGTGCATCTCGGATCGGCGGCGCTCGCCTACACGGCGCTGACGCGGGACGCGCCGGTCCGCCGCGGCGACACCGTCTTCGTCACCGGTGGCGCGGGCGGCGTCGGCTCGCTGGCCGGCCAGATCGCCCGGTTGCTCGGCGCGGGACGGGTCGTCGGCAGCACCGGTTCCCCCGCCAAGGCCGAGCGCCTCGTCACCGAGCTCGGCTACGACGCCGCCGTGATCCGCGGCGCCGGACCGGACGGGAAGCCGATCGCCGAGCAGCTCGCGGACGCCGCCCCCGAGGGCATCGACATCCTGGTCGACAACGTCGGCGGCGAGCAGCTCCAGGCGGCCGTCGCCGCCGCGCGCCCCGGCGCGCGCTTCGCCCTCATCGGCGCTCTCGCCGGGCAGTTGTCTCCCGGTCTTCCCGGCACCACCGGACCTGTCGAGATCGATTCCTTCCAGCTGATCGTCAAGCGGATCGAGATGCGCGGCTTCGGCGGCATGGACGACGACGCCCAGGGGCGCTGGGCCGAGCCCGTCGGCGGTTGGCTGCGGTCCGGCGAGCTGACGTTCCCGCACGTCCGGATCGCGGGCATCGAAAACGCCCCGCAGGCGTTGCACGAGGTGATCGGCGGCCGTCACCTCGGCGCCGTCGTCGTGGAGTTGTAGCCGCGCGGAGCCGCGGCCGGGCGAAGTGGGAGGGCGGATGCGGATCGGTGACGCCGCGGCGGCGGCCGGAACGACCCCGCGGGCACTGAGGTTCTACGAGAAGCGCGGTCTGCTTCCGCCGCCCTCCCGCACGGCCGGTGGGCAGCGCGAGTACGGGCCCCAAGAGGTGAACCGGGTCCGCATCATCCGGCAGTTGCTGGCCCTCGGGCTGACCATCGAGGACGTGCGCCACAGCGCGGACCGCCTCCAGCTTTTGGAGGGGGACACGCTCCCGGACTACGCCGGTCCGGACTGCGCGCGGGCGTCCGGCGTGGCCCTGCGCCGCCTGCAGGCCCTGGACGCCGAGATCTCACGGCTGACGCGGTTGCGCGAAGACCTCGCCGCCCGCCTGGGCGCCCCACCGCGCGCGGAGACCGTGCGCGAGGCGTCCGGCCGGGCGGCCCCGCTCGACCTGCGCGGGCTGCGTGTTTCGTGACGACCGCCGACCGCAAGCGTGATCACTCACCCAGCCGCTCCGGGCCGGGGGAGCCGAGGCCGACGCGGTCGTCGAGGTAGTCGAAGAACCGCTGGGCGGCGAGGGCCCGGGCCATCGGCTGGCAGTGCCCGGCGGCTCCTTCGGCCTCGGTGAAGCGGACGAGCTCCTTCTCGCCCGGGAGCATGTCGTAGAGGCGTTCGGGCTGGCCGGCGAAGTACTTCTCGCCGTCGGGATCGGCGATGAGCACCGGCGTCGTGATCTGTGCGGCGACCTCTGGCGTGATCCGGTAGCGCAGGACCTCGCGGTGGGTGTCGAAGACGCTCGGGCAGCCGTACGGCTTGGTCCGCCAGGCGACGACCCGCTTGGCGTTCGGCGTGGCGCGGTCGATCGCCGCGTCGAACCGGTCGCGCTCGCCGGCGTCGAGGATCGCCATCAGATCGGGGCCCAGGAGATCACGCCACGCCGCGGACACGTCGACCACCCCGCCGTCGATGACCGCGGCCGCGAAGCGGTGCTCGAACGCCAGCGCCCGCGGGCCCCAGTAGCCGCCCTGACTGACGGCGTAGAGGACGAGCCGCCGCGGGTCGACGTCCGGGCGGCGCAGCGCCGCGTCGACGACCGGCGTGATGACGTGCTCCCAGTCGGGCCGGAAAGGGACGCCGCGCTCGAACAGCATGCGCTGCTGGCCGGGTCCGTCGAACAACACGACGTTGTAGCCGCGCGCCGCCGCCTCGGAGCCGTAGCCGGGCCATAGGTAGCTCAGTGCGCCGTCGGCGCCGTTGGCCATCACGAGCGTCGGCTTCGGGCCGTCGCCGTCGGCGGCGAAGAACCAGCCGGGCATCGTCGTGCCCTCATAGGGGATGTCCAGACGCTCGGGCGGGTTGTCCAGGAGACCGAGGTACTGCTCCCAGCACCGGCGGTACGCGGCGAACGTCCGTGTCAGCACGGTCTCCGGCTCGTCGCACCCGTCGACGACCAGGACGCACGCCGTGTAGTACGTCGCGGCGCGCAGCAGGGCGTTGCGGCCGCTCACCCGGTGGCATCGGCGCAGGCAGTCGTCGCCGATCGCGGCGATGCGATCGGCCGTCGCCTCCCACTCGCGTTCCCACGAGGCGTAGTCGCCGTCGGTGATGCGGTCCATCGTCGTCAACGCCTCACCGGCATCCGCCGCGCCGGTGTGCACCCGGCCGAGCATCGCCCGGGCCATCGATTTCATCCCCGGGTCGGTGAAGAAGGTGGAACGCTCGCCCGCCGCCGTCGCTGTGCTCATGCCCATCGCCGTCCCCTCTGCCGGACGACCCTCATCGCCACGGCCGAATAAGAGTTGAATCCATCTCTTATGAGAGTAGGGGGCGGTTGCTAAGAAATGCAAACCTTCCTTATTCTGGAGCCGTGACAGAACCTGCCGCAGTGCCCCCGCGCCAACGCCGGCGCGGGCCCGAGCTCGAGGCCGCGCTGCTGGACGCGGCCTGGGACGAGCTGGTCGAAGCCGGCTTCGCGAAGCTGACCATGGAGTCCGTCGCGTCCCGCGCCGGTACCGGCATCGCGGTGCTGTACCGCCGCTGGGCCAACAAGGACCAGCTCGTGCTCGCCGCGCTGGAGCACTACCGGAGCAGCCACCCGGTCGACGTCCCCGACACGGGCACCCTGCGCGGCGATCTCCTGGCCGCGCTGACCGGCATGGGCGAGGCCCGCGCCGCCTTCTTCGCCGTCGCGGCGGCCGCCGCCTTCTCCGGCCTGCTGGCCGGCACCGGCCTCACCCCCGCCCAGGCGCGCGACCGCATCCTGGGAGACCAGGCGCTCTCGCGCGTCCGGACCATCTACCAGCGCGCCCACGACCGCGGCGAGATCGACCTGGGCCGGATCCCTCCAGCGGTGCTCGCCATGCCGTTCGACCTGGTGCGCCACGACCTGCTCATGGACCTCGAACCCCTGAAGCCCGCACGCATCCGGTCGATCATCGACGAACTCTTCCTGCCCCTGACGCAGGGGACCCGCCGGCGTGGGGCGTGATGGTGACCAGGGAGACCACGATGCCGAGCAGGTACAGCCCGACGGCGACCTTGAAGCCCGCCGTGTAGCCGTGGACCAGTGCGTCCGGCAGGGCGGTGCCCTCCGCCGCGTGCCGGGTCGTCGTGACCGCGACGGTCGCCAGCCCCGCCAGGCCCAGCGCACCGCCGATCTGTGAGCCGGCGGTGAGCAGCGCGGAGCCGATGCCGGCCTCGGAGCTGTCGATTCCGCGGACACCGACCCCGGTGGCGACGACGACGGTGGCACCCAGTCCCAGGCCGGTGACCAGCGACGCCGGCATCATCATCCCGTAGACGCTGGAGTGCACCGTCAGGAAGCCGAACCAGGCGGTGCCCGCGGCGGCGAGCGCGAGGGCCAGCGACAGGGCGGCCTTCTCCGAGGTGCGGGCGAGCAGTTGCGGGCCCACGGCGCCGGCTGCGATGCCGAAGCCCACCGCGAGCGGCAGGTACATCAGGCCGGTCCGCAGCGCGGAGTAGCCCAGCACCTGCTGCATGTACAGGGTCAGGAAGTAGTACGTGGCGAAGCTGCCGGTCGACATCAGCAGCGTGACGATGTTCGCCCCGACACGGCCGCGGTCGCTGACGACCTCGCGCGGGATCATCGGCGCGCGGCCGGTGCGCTGGAGGACCACGAACGCGGCCAGCAGGAGGGCCGAGGCGATCAGGCAGCTGACGACCACGGCGTCGCTCCAGCCGTGCTCGCCGACCCGGTCCACCGCGTAGACCAGCGAGCCGGCACCGAGGGTGGCGGTGATCGCCCCGAGGACGTCGATCCTGGTCTGCCCGGCGGGCTCGCCCTCGTCCAGGGCGTTGACGCCGAGCAGGACGCCGATGATGACCGGGACGTTCACCAGCAGCACCCAGCGCCAGCTGGCGTAGGTGGTCAGGACGCCGCCCAAGACCAGGCCCATGACCGAGGCCAGCCCGGTCATCCCGCCGTACAGGCCGAGCGCCCTGGTGCGGGGCCTGCCTTCGGGGAAGGTGGCGATCAGCAGCGACAGCGCGCCGGGGGTGGCGATCGCGGCCCCGACACCCTGGACGGCGCGGAACCCGATCAGGGCGCCGCCGGTGGGCGCCAGCCCGCCGAGCAGCGAGGCCGCGCCGAACAGCACCAGGCCGGCGCTGAAGACCCTCTTGCGGCCGTAGAGGTCGCCGACCCGCCCGGCGACGAGCATCAGCCCGCCGAACGTCAGCGAGTACGCGTTGATCACCCAGTTCAGGTTCGACGAGGAGATCTTCAGCGAGTCCTGGATGCTCGGGAGCGCGACGATCATGATCGTGCCGTCGAGCACGACCAGGAACCGCGCGAAGGCGATGACCCACGTGGCGACGCCGAGCCGGCGGTCCGGCACCGGATCGCCGGCGGCGACGGGACCGCTCGCCGTGGCTCCTTCTTGCTGTGACATGCCGGTGGTTCCTCTCGGAGGGCCGAAGATCACATGGTCGTCAACGCGGTGGGCGCGGCGGCGGATGTGTTGGCCTGGCCAACATAGCGAGTGTTGGCGTGCCCCACAACTGTTACGCTTGGCGCGTGCCCACGAACCACCACGACGGCGGCCCCGCTCCGACCCGGCTCGAAGGACGTGCGACCTGGCTGGTCAGCCGGGCGTACACGCGCTCTTCAGGGCTGCTGAACGCCGGTTTCGAGTCCCATGGCGGCGGACTGCGCGGCTACCACTACCGGCTCCTCGCCGCGCTGGAGGAGTGGGGGCCCGCGAGTCAGGCCGACCTCGGCCGGATGACCAGGATCGACCGCAGCGACGTGACCGCCGCCCTGACCGAGCTCGAGTCGCGCCATCTGGTCGAGCGGTCGGCCGATCCCGCGCACAAGCGCCGGAACATCGTCACGATCACGGCGGAAGGCGTGGAACGGCTCCTCGAACTCGACAAGGTCATCGACGGCATCCAGGACGAATTCCTGGCGCCTTTGACGGCCGCCCAGCGGCGTCAGTTCATCACCCTGGTGTCGCGCCTCGTCAACGCACAACGCTGATCCGACCACGGGCGGCTTGTCGGCAAGCATCGATCGCCGGGACATGCGTGTGCCCGCCTCGGTTCGGAGGCGGGCACACGGCACTGGGACCTATGACGATTCGGCCATCACGGCCGCCGGCGCGGCCTCGGGGCCGCCCTCGCTGAGGCCGAACCGCGCATGGAACCTGCGCAAGACGGGTGGCGCGTACCAGGCCGAGCGGCCGAGCAGGCGCATCGCCGCGGGCACGAGGAAGCCGCGCACGGCGATGGCGTCGACGAGGATGGCCAGCCCGCTGCCCACCCCGAACATCTGCATGAAGCTGAGCTCGGCGGTGCCGAACGCGAAGAAGCTCACCGCGAGCAGGCAGGCCGCCGCGCTGACGATCCGTCCGGTGTGGCCGAGCCCGCGGGTCACGGCGGACCCGGTGTCCTCGCCCAGGTCGTGCAGTTCCTTGATCCGGCTGGTGACGAACACCTCGTAGTCCATCGACAGGCCGAAGGCGATGCAGAACATCAGCACGGTCATCGACACCTCCATCGGCTGCGCCGTGAAGCCGAGCAGCGAGGAGAAGTGGCCGTCCTGGAAGATCCAGGTGACGATGCCGAGGGTCGCGCCGAGGCTGACCAGGTTGAGGAGCAGCGCGCGCAGCGGCTGGACGACGCTGCCGGTGAACAGGAAGAGCAGGACGAAGGTGGTGAGGCCGACCAGGCCCAGGGCGATCGGGAGCCGGCCGCCGATCGAGGCCTTGGCGTCGACGAGCGCGGCGTCGTTTCCGCCCACCAGGGGGTGCGTCCCGGCGGGCGGCGTGACCGCCCGTACCTGGCCGACCAGGTCCTGCGCCTCGTCCGACCGCGGTGCGAGGCCGCTCACCACGTTCATCCGCTGCGCGGTGGGCCGGCCGAGGGCCGCGCCGCCGGGGCCCGCCGGCGCGGATTGCCCGCCGGTGTAGGTCCCTGTGCCGGCCTCAACGCGGAGGACGCCCTTGAGCTTGGACAGCTCGGTCGCGTACGACGCCAGCGAGGCCTTGCTCACCGGCTTGTCGATGACGACGTGGAGCGCCGCGTTCTCGTCGCCGTTGAAGTTCTCCCGCAGCATTGACGCGACCTGCCGGCTCTGGGCGTCCTTGGGCAGCACGCGTTCGTCCGGCGTGCCGAAGGTGATGCCGAGCAGCGGGCTCGCCGCCAGCAGCAGCATCACGAGTACCGGCAGCGCGGTGAGCGCGGGCCGCCGCATGACGGTTCGGGCCAGCCGCCCCCACATCGGCGTCCGCGCGTCGGGCTGCGCCTGCTGAGCCTGCTTCGCCCACGGCAGCCGCCCGCTGTTCACGCGGTGCCCCAGGACGACGAGCAGGGACGGCATCACGAGCAGCGTGCCGACGGCCGCGATGGCGACGACGCCGACCCCGGCGTATCCGAACGAGCGGAGGAAGTACTGGGGGAAGACCAGGAGCGCCGCGAGCGCGGCCGCCACCGTCGCCGCGGAGAACGCGATGGTGCGGCCCGCCGTGTTCACCGTCCGCCGGACGGCGTCGTCCACGCTCGCCCCGGCCGCGAGCTGCTCCCTGAAGCGGCTGACCATCAGCAGGGCGTAGTCGATGCCGAGCCCGAGGCCCAGAGCGGTCGTGAGGTTCGTCGCGGTATCGGCGACGTCGGTGAGGCCGCCGAGCACCGACAGTTCGGCGAGCGAACCCGCGATGGCGATGACCGCGATGGCCAGCGGCAGCAGTGCCGAGACGACGCTGCCGAAGACGAACAGGAGCAGCACGAGGGTCAGCGGTATGGCGATGGCCTCGGCCAGTGCGAGGTCCTCGACCACCTGGGTCGACATGTCGCTGCCCACGGCCGTACCGCCGCCGGCCTTGACCGTGAGCCCGCCCTTGTACGTTCCGGAGTAGGTGTCGAGGAGCCTTTTGGCGTTCTCCCGCTGCTGCGTCTCGTCGCCCGTCACATGGGCGAGCACCATGGCGTCGCGCCCGTCCCGGGAGCGGAGGCCGGGGCCGCCCGCGTCCCAGTACGAGACGACGTTCGCGAGGTCCTTCTCCTTCCTGAGGTCGGCCACCAGGGCCCGGCCGCTCCGCTCGGCGGCCGGGGCGTCGACGCCGCCGTCCACGGCACGGACCAGCAGGACCAGGTTCGTCTCTCCGCCGAATTTGTCGTCGATGACCTTCACGGCCCGGCTGGACTGGGACGATGGATCGTCGTACCCGCCCCCCACCAGCTTGGTGAACGCGCCGGCGCCCACGGCGCCCATGAGGGCCAGCGCCACCACGGCGACGGCGAGGACCAGCCGGGACCGGCGAATCGCCAGCTCGGCCAAGCGTTCGAACACGAAAGGATCTCCTTTGCTTCCTTGCGGTGGGCACGACGGAAGCAGCCGGGTGCACGGGGAAGGCCGGCGCAGTGCTCCGCGGAGGCGCCTCGGCCCCGGCGGAGGGAGGTGCGGAGCCGCACCTCCTCGTCGCCGCAACGACGCTAGTGAGGCCGGTGGAGAATTGGCAGTGTGAGATTTTTTTGAACACTGTTAGAACGCGCCGGATCTGCCGTACGGTCGGCCCATGCCCCCGGACGACGACGTGACGGCTCCGCCCTCCCTGCGCCAGCGCCGCCAGGCCGTCGCCACCCAGGAGATCGTCGACGCCGCCGAGCGCCACATCACCGAACGCGGACCCGCCGCCCTGTCCCTGCGGGCCGTCGCGCGAAGCCTCGGGATGACCGTCCAGGCGCTCTACCACTACTTCCCGAACCGGAACGCCCTGGTCACCGCGCTCATCTCCAAGACCTACACCGACCTCGCCGGCGCCGTGCAGACCGCCATCGACACCGAACCAGGCGACTCGCACGCGGCGCGCTTCATGGCCGCGACCGAGAGCTACCGCCGTTGGGCCGTCACCCATCCCGAGCGATTCCAGCTCATCTACGGGACCCCGCTGCGGGACTACGCGGCCCCCGCCGAGGGCCCGACCACCCGTGCGTTGCGACAGATGAGCGGGATCTTCCAGCGCGAACTGTTCGGCGGGTTCACCGAGACGCAACTCGCCGCCGCCGACACCTCCGCGCTCTCGGCCCCCCTCCGGGCGCATCTGGCGGCCCAGCCGGCGGTCGGCTCGGAGACCATCCCCTCCGCGACGTCCCTGCTCATGAGCGCGTGGGGCCACATGCACGGCCTCGTCGTCCTGGAGGTGTTCGGCCACATGTCCTTCCTCGGCGACCACCAGGCCGAGATCTTCCGCCTGTCGATGCGGAACCTGCTCGAAGACGTCCACCGTCGAATAGCGCGCTGAACGTCCACCCCCCCGCCGGCAGTCGATGGTCGGTTCCGTTCGAGGAGAGGGGTCAGGCGGTCGGCGCAAGGACGACGACCTTGCCGGACACGGCACCGGCGGCGGCTTCCGCGTGGAACACCGGAAGGTCCTCGAGCTGGACACGGCGGCTGACGTCGATGCGAAGCTCGCCTCGGTCGACCGCCTCCACGAGGCCGGCGAGCTGCTTCGCGTCGCTCCGGACGAAGACGTTGAGCCCGCGCACGCGGCGTGCCTCGTCGCTCGGCGCCTGCATCCACACCGTGGTGTTGACCACGGCCCCGCCGGACCGCACGAGAGCGGCCTGGCCGGCGAGCTGCGAGGGCTCGATCGGTGCGAGGTTGAGCAGGAGGTCGACCGGCTCGGCCACCGCGTCCACCACGTCGGTCACGGTGTGGTCGAGGACCTCGTCGGCGCCGGCGGCCCGGACCCGGTCCGCGCTGCGCGGGCTCGCCGTGGCGATGACGTGCGCGCCGGCGTTCTTCGCCAGCTGCACCGCGTAGCCGCCGACAGCGCCTCCGGCGCCGGTGATGAGGACGCGCTGCCCGGCGGTGAGCTCGCCGAGCTCGAACAGTGCCTGCCATGCGGTCAGGCCCACCAGCGGCAGGGCCGCCGCGTCGGCGAGCGGCACGCTCGAAGGTGCGGCCGCCAGGACCTCGGCGGGCGCGATGACGTACTCGGCGGCCGCGCCGTCGCCGATCATCGGGAGGAATCCGACGACCTCGTCGCCGACCGCCACCGCGTCGACGCCGTCACCGAGCGCGTCGACCGTTCCGGCGACGTCGATGCCGGGCGTGTGGGGGAGCGTCACCGGGAACGGGCCCTGGAGACCACCGCCGCGGATACCGGCGTCGACCGGGTTGAACGACGTCGCAGCGACCCGGATGCGAACCTCACCGGCGCCGGGGACGGGCAGCGCCACGTCCTCGAAGCGCAGGACATCGGCATCGCCGTACTCGTGGAAACGCACTGCCTTCATGACTAGCTTCTTCCTTCTAGAGTAGTGCTTCGAATTCGAAGCACTGGGGTGAGGTTAACACTGCTTCGAAGTCGAAGCAAGTACGATGGCGGCATGACCGAAGCAGAGCCCCCTCCGCCGCTCGATCCCGCCGAACTCGGCGCGTACTTCGCGCTGATCGAGGTGAGCAGCCTCCTGCGCCACACGGTGGAGCAGCAGCTGCGCGACGCCGGCGACCTCAGCTACGTCCAGTTCCAGCTCCTGGCCACGCTCGGGGACGCTGCGGACGGCAGCCGGCGCATGACCGAGCTGGCCGACGGGGTCGTGTACAGCCGCAGCGGCCTGACCTATCAGGTGGGGCTGCTGGAGAAGGCCGGGCTCGTCGCCCGCGGCCCGTCCGCGGAGGACGACCGGGGCGTGACGGTGACCATCACCGCGGCGGGACGGGACGTGCTCGCCAGGGTGTTCCCCGGTCACATCGACGTCCTGCGGCAACTCTTCCTCGAACCGCTCGCGCCCGAGGACGTCGACAGCCTCGCTCGCGTCCTCACCGTCGTCCGCGATCACATGCGCGCCATCCCGCCCCGGTCGGCGAAGCCGCGCCGCAAAGGCACCGCACGCCAGAGCCCTCCTGGCGGCGGAGCCTGATCGCGCGGGTCGCCGGGTCGGCGAGCGCCGCGTGATCATCCGAGCAGGCGCACGGCCCAGTGCGTTCCGGAGTCGAGAGGCTCGATCAGCCGATCGGTGGCGCGAGGTATTCCAGCGCGTAACCGTCGCCGGAGGGGGTGACGCGGGCGATGCCGGGTGAGTCGAGGTGGGCGCCGGCCACGAAGTGGTGCGGTCGGGTCAGCTGTTCGAGGAGTGCCGCTCGCGCGGCGCGAGCTTGGGACTGGTCGCCGTCGAGCTCCCAGGACACGTTCGGCCGTTCGAATTGGAGCGTGGGAACGTGAACGGTGTCGCCCCAGACGAGAAGGCGGCCGGTGCCGCCCCTGATCTCGTAGACGGTGTGACCAGGGGTGTGGCCCGGTGTCGGGATCGCGGTGGTCCAGTCGTTGATCGCGACCTTCTCCGACACGGGTACGACCCGGTCGCGGATCGGCGCGAGCCGCCCCGTGAACACGGAGGCGTCACCCGCGCCGATCCACACGCGCTCGAGTTCGGTGAACGCCTCTGAGTCGTCCGGCGCGATCAGGCCGCTCACGTGGTCTTCGTGCCTGTGGGTGATGGCCACATCGGTGATCTGCCCACGGTCGATTCCCGCTTCGTCGAGCGCGTCGTAGATCAATCCCATGGTGGGGTCGTGCCAGGCGTTGGACGCGCCGGTGTCGATGAGAACCGACCGCGTGCCGTCGGTGACGAAGAAGGCGTTGACCGACAGCCGCAGGTTGCCGCCGGCCAGCGGGACGGCGGCCGGCAGCTCAGCGAGCGTGCAGCCGTCCTCGTCGCGGAGCCGTGTCGGCGGCATGTCGATGTACCCGTCTCGCAACGAGATCACCTGCAGATCGCCGAATGCGAACGTGGCATGGAGCCGGCCACTCGAGATCAAACGCATGGAACCTCCGTCGTGCTGGGCGCACATCGTCTGTCTCCAATAGAAGAATGTTCTTCTTTAGGAGAAACTCTACACTGTGGGCAGTGAGGTGCCCATCGATCGAGGAGCACGGTGGTCGAGCAAGACGGAAACGCCGCCGAACCACAGCACGGTGACGACCTGGCCGGTGCGTTCGGCGGTAACGTGCGGCGACGCCGCGAGGAGGCGGGCCTGACACTGGAGCAGCTGTCCACACGGTCGTCGGTCAGCCGGGCGATGCTGTCCAAGGTCGAACGCGGTGAGAAGAGCCCGACGATCGGCGTCGCGTCCAGGATCGCCCACGCGCTCGACGCGCCGCTCTCGGACCTGATCGGAGCGCCGGCTGCTGCCGCGTCCGGTGTGGCCATCGTCATGCGCAAGACCGATCGCCCCGTTTTCCGCGACCCGGAAACCGGCTTCGAGCGGCACATGGTGTCGGCGGCCCCAGGTGCGGGAGGAGCCGAAATGATCGTCCACCACCTCCCCGCACAGGTCTCTACCGGGCTGCTGCCCGCCTATCCGCCGGGTACGGAGAAGCAACTCGTGGTGCTCGAAGGCACCCTCACCGTCGCGATCGGCGGGATCAGCGAGACCCTGAACACAGGCGACTCCCTGTTCTTCCAGGCCGACGCCGACCACGGCTTCGCCAACCGAACGAACGCCCCCTGCGAATACATCATGGTCATCTCGCGCAGAACCTGATCGGCCGCAGTCCGCGGTCTGAACAAAGGCGCCCCTTGCGCTGTAGCTGCTGGTGAGAGAGCTTCGTCAGTCGCCTCTGGGGCGTGGCCGCCGGCTGTTGCGCCTGCTCAGTCGTCGGCGGCCGCTGCCGCGGCGGCGATCGGCTCCAGCCCCGCGACCAGCTCGTCGAGCTCGTCCGCGCTGAGCACGTCGTACGGCGGCGCCGCCAGCTCGTCGGTGAGGGCCTCGATCCGTCCCTTGGTCTCCCGGCCGGCGTCGGTGAACCCGCCGTCGGCGTCCACGAGGCCGCGGTCGCGCAGCCCGTCGATGACAGCGTCCAGCCGTGCCTTGGGCAGGTGGTGGATCCGGCCGAACTCCTCGGCCCTCATCCCGAGGGAGAGAGCGAGGAGGACGTGGGCCTCGGTGCCGCCGATGCCGTGGGCGACGAGGGCGGCGTTGTGGCCGTCCCCGCGGTGCTCGCGCAGCAGCGTCGCCGCGTGCCAGAGCCTGGCCACCGGCTCCTCGGGCACGTCGAGCGCCCGGAGCCCCGCGTACAGCACTCGGCCCTCGGTCGGCGCGCTGACCGCTGCTCGGGTGGCGAGGTCGGCTGCCCGCACCAACCCGGGGGAGTCGGCGAGCTCCACGATCATCTGCCGCAGCGCGGCGGCGCTGCCCCGCTCGCGCACGGCGATCGCCTCCTCCGGAGTGGTCTTCCCCCAGACCCACGGGATGTGGCGCGCCACCTCGCCGTCGGCGAAGTTGTAGAAGACCGCGTGCACCACCTCGGCCGGTGCCCGTCCCAGCGGCGCGGCCCGGCCCGCGAAGTATCCGTCCCAGTAGTTGCGCATGCCGAGGGCCAGGAACGCCTCGTTCGGCACCTCGGAGAAGGTGACGGTGGCGATCGGCTCGATGAGCTCGAACATACGGTGGATCTTGGCCTGTGGGTGCGGCATCGGTCGACATCTCCTGTGCTCGTGACGGCGCCCGCGCGGGCCGTCTCTCACCCTGGCTACGAACAACGCGGCCCGGATACGACAACTCCGGTCGATTCTGCCCCGGCCTGGCTGTTCGACGGTGACAACGAGGCGCGCGGTGGGACAGGCCTTCCGGTCGCCCGAACCAGCGCGGCCAGCCTTCCCGTGGTCCGGACGACGGCGTCCACATCGAGGTGCTCACCCGTGCGGAGCCGGTCGCTGTTCGGCGCACCGGGCTCGCCCCGCCCGCTCGACCTCGTCCGCGTCATCGACGCCCCGGGGGTCACCCACCTGCGATACCGCGCGGTCAACTGAGCAACGCCCGGACCAGGGTTGATCGCCACCGCTACGGTTCGTGTTGCTCCGCAGTATCAAGACGGGCAAGGACCCATCGGGACGACGTCTTCCGCGCCCGCTGTGATCCGCGTTCCCGGGGGTTCACGGCTTGAGGGCGACACCACTCCACATGGTGGACGGGGTGGAGGCCAGGGCCGGGTCGTCCGGGCGCCACTCGGGGGCCCGTACCAGGCCGGGCTCGACGAGGTCGAGGCCGTCGAGGAAGGCCGCCACCTGGTCGTGGCTGCGCAGCGTGATCGTCTGCGCCATGGCCTCGTTCAGACGGTCGGCCATGTTGGCCATCTTCTTCGCCTGGATGTCGGTGGCCGGATGGGAGATCGCCACGAAACTGCCGCTGGGGACCGCGTCGACCAGTGTGCGGACGACTCCGTAGGGGTCGGACTCGTCCGGCACGTACTGCATGATCGCGATCAGCATCACCGCGATCGGCCGGTCGAAGTCCAGGATCTGCCGTGCGGCGTCCAGGATCGCGGCGGTGTCGCGGATGTCGGCGTCGATGTAGGAGGTGGCGCCGGACGGGGTGCCGGTGAGCAGGGCCCGGGCGTGCGCGAGCACGACCGGGTCGTTGTCGACGTACACGACGCGGCTGTCGGGGGCGGCGGCCTGCGCGACCTCGTGCGTGTTGTCGGCGGTCGGAATGCCGGTGCCGATGTCGAGGAACTGCCGCACGCCCCGCTCGGCGGCCAGGAAGCGGACGGCGCGGGCCAGGAAGGCGCGCGTGTTGCGCACCGAGGCGACCATGTCGGGCAGTGCCGCGATGGCCTGTTCCGCGGCCTCGCGGTCGGGCTCGTAGTTGTCCTTGCCGCCCAGCCAGTAGTCCTGGATCCGGGCGATGTGCGCGACGCTGGTGTCGAACGCGGGCGCGTCCGGCGCCCCGCCGTCCGCGGGCTTCTCCTCGGCCATCGTGGGCCTCCAGACTTCCCGGTGCAGAATCCCGGCCCAGCCTAGACCGGCAAGATCGTCGGAATGGCCGGTTTCGCCAGGACGTCCCGGCAGCGGAGTCGAGCGAGACCGTGTGGGGCGACGGGCGATGAGGCCGGGGTCGTCGTGCGCCCGGTGACATGCCCGGCTCGCCCGCATGTTCCTGCCTGTGTCACCGTCCGGTGAAGCGTGCTTCGCGGCGCTCCAGGAACGCGGCGACCCCCTCGGCGTGGTCCTCGGACGCGAAGCACTCGGCCAGCGCCGCCCGCGTGGCGCCGACGTGGTCGAGCAAGCTCGCGGAAGCGCCGTCCATCACCAGCCGCTTCATCCTCGTCAGCGCGAACGGGGACCCCTTGGCGATGGCGGCGGCCAGTTCGCGCGTCGCCTCGGGCACCGCCTCCGGCTCCACGACGGCCGTGGCGAAGCCGAGCGCCAGGGCCTCGTCGGCGCCCAGGTCGGCGCCGGTGTAGAGCAGCCGCAGGGCCGGGCCGATCCCGATCTGGCGGGGGAGCAGCCACGTCCCGGCGCCGGTGTCGGCCACCAGTCCCCGGTGGACGAAGGCCCACCGGAACTTCGCCCTGGTCGAGACGATCCGCAGGTCGGCCTGGGCGGCGAACTCCGCGCCCATCCCGACCGCCATGCCGTCGACGGCCGCGATGACCGGCTTCGGGCAGCCGACCAGCAGCGGCGGCTCGTCGGGCCGGTCCCGGCCGGGCCCGCCCCGCTCGTGCGGGGAGCGGGCGGCGAGGTCGGCCAGGTCGATGCCGGCGCAGAAGCTGCCCGGCACGCCGGTGACGACCAGCACCGCCACGCCGGGGTCGGCCCCGGCCTCCGCGACGCGGGCGGAGAACTCCTCCAGCATCGCGAACGTCATCGCGCCGCGCTTGGCCGGACGGTCGATGGTCAGCGTGGCGACGCCGTCGCCGACCTCGTAGCGGATCTCCTGCATGGTGCTCTCCTCTTGGCTGGGCCCGGCCGATCGAGTATTTCTATTAAACAAACGTTCTAAGGGATCCGGGACGTCCGGTCGCCGGTGAACGCGCTCCGGGGCCCTGGGAGGTCGTGATGGCGGCAGATGTCCTGTACGAGGCCGACGGGCACGTCGGCATCGTCACGTTGAACCGCCCGGAGGTGCACAACGCGCTGCGCCGCCGGACCTACGACGAGCTGACCGACCTCGTCCGGTCCACGACGGCCCGCGCGCTGGTGGTGACCGGCGCCGGTGGCTCGTTCTGCTCCGGCGACGACGTCCGGGAGCTGCTGACCGGCGACGGCCCGCCGCCGGAGGCCCGCCTCACCCCTGCGGCCGGGGCGCTGCTGGAGACCGACGTCCCCGTGATCGCGGCGGTCAACGGCCCCGCGGTCGGATGGGGCATGGAGCTGGCGCTGATGGCCGACATCCGGGTCGCGGCCCGGCGCGCCCGCTTCGGCGAGCTGTTCGTCAAGCGCGGGCTGTGCAGCGACGTCGCCGGGATCGCCCGGCTGGCCCAGCTGGTCGGCCGCGAGCGCGCCGCCGAGCTGCTGTTCACCGGCGAGATCGTCGACGCCGCGAGAGCCGAGCGGATCGGCCTGGTCAGCCGGGTCGTGGACGATGACGACGTGCTGACGTCGGCGGTGGAGCTGGCGGCGCGGATCGCCGCCAACCCGCCGCTGGCCGTCGCCGCGCTCAAACGCGGGCTGCGCCGCGCGCTGGATCCGGACTGGAACGACCTGGGCGCCTGGGTCAGCACCACCCTGGGCGAGCTGTTCACCACCGAAGACCACCGCGAGGGCGTCCGCTCCTTCCTGGAGAAGCGGGACCCCCACTACGTCGGCCGCTGACCCCAGCGCACCTCCCGGCGGGCCCCTCCCGCGGCCGCTCCACCCCGCCTCCGTCCCGTAACCGAGCCAGGACGGGCCGGACGCGGAGCTGTCACATGCTGCGGGGTTGTCCTGTCTTAGCTGTTGACCGGGAGGCGGCCAGGCTCTGGGCGCCGGCGGTTTCTAGCAAGGAGCACCTTCATGGACGGTTTTGAGCGGCGGATCGCGGCGTCGGTCCTGGTGATCGGCACCGGAGGCGCGGGGCTGCGGGCCGCGATCGAACTCGCCGAGCGGGGCGTCGGGGTGCTGGCGGTCGGCAAGCGCCCGAAGGCCGACGCCCACACCACGCTCGCCGCCGGAGGCATCAACGCGGCGCTGGCGACGATGGACCCGCAGGACACCTGGCAGCAGCACGCCGCCGACACGCTTCAGGAGAGTTACCTGCTGGCCGATCCGCGCACGGTCCGGATCGTGACGGAAGGCGCGGCGCGCGGCATCGCCGATCTGGAGCGGTACGGGACGCCGTTCGCCCGGGAGGCCGACGGACGGATCTCGCAGCGCTTCTTCGGCGCCCACACCTACCGCCGCACCGCCTTCAGCGGCGACTACACCGGGCTGGAGATCCAGCGCGCGCTGGTGCGCCGGGCGACCGAACTCGACGTCCCGATCCTCGACACCGTCCACATCACCCGCCTTCTGGTCCGCCACAACGTGGTCTTCGGCGCCTACGGGTTCGACCTCGGCGACGGCAGCCGGTACGTCATCCACGCCGACGCGGTGATCCTGGCCACCGGCGGGCACACCCGGATCTGGCGGCGGACGTCCTCGCGCCGGGACGAGAACACCGGCGACACGTTCCGCCTCGCCGTGCTCGCCGGTGCCCGCATCCGCGACCCCGAACTCGTGCAGTTCCACCCGTCCGGGCTCCTGGAACCCGAGGACGCCGCCGGCACGCTGGTCTCCGAAGCGGCGCGCGGCGAGGGCGGGAAGCTGCTGAACGCCCTCGGCGAGCGGTTCATGGCCCGTTACGACCCCGAGCGGATGGAGCTGTCCACCCGCGACCGGGTCGCGCTGGCCGCCTACACCGAGATCAAGGAGGGGCGCGGCACCCCGCGCGGCGGCGTCCGGCTGGACGTGTCGCACCTTCCGCGCGAGACGATCATGACCAGGTTGCCGCGCGTCCACCAGACCCTGCTCGAACTGCAGATGCTCGACATCACCCAGGACCCGATCGAGATCGCCCCGACCGCGCACTACTCCATGGGCGGCGTGCGGGTACGGCCCGAGGACCACAGCACCGACGTCGACGGGCTGTACGCGATCGGTGAGGCCGCCAGCGGCCTGCACGGCGCCAACCGGCTCGGCGGCAACTCGCTGATCGAGCTGCTGGTGTACGGACGGATCGTGGGTGAGGCGGCCGCCGCCTACTCGGCGTCCCTGCAGGCCCAGCGGAGGTGCCCGCTCGCGCTCGCCGAGGCGCGGCGGGAAGTGGACCGGATGCTGGCCTGTGACGGCCCGGAGAACGTGCGGGTCCTGCAGCGCGGGGTCCGCGACATCATGACCGAGCACTGCGGGGTCGTCCGCGATGAGGCGGGCCTGCGGGCGGGCCTGGCGGAGCTCGACGCGGTCGAGGCGCGGATCGGCGCGATCGGCGTCCATCCCGACAACGCCGGCTACCAGGACCTCGCCCACGCCTTCGACCTGAAGTCCACCGTGCTGGCCGCCCGGGCCACCCTCGAAGCGGCGCTGGAGCGGCGCGAGACCCGCGGCTGCCACAACCGCTCGGACTATCCCGGCCTCGAGGAGTCCATGCAGGTCAACCTGGTGTGGTCGGGTCCGGGCAAGGTCGAGCGCGAAGAGATCCCGCCGATCCCCGCGCCGATCGCCGCGCTCATGCGCCACGTCTCGTCCGACGGCAAGCTCGTGGAGTGAGGACCGCCGGCAGCGCATCCGGCGCGACATCCGCGTTTTCTTCCCTCGCCTGACGTACCGCCGCACAGGTTCGCGTCCGGAAGCACCGCGTCCGCGGCGTCGCCCGGTAGCAAACCGATCAAGGAGACGACATGACCGAACAGATCGTTGGGGGCAGGCCCGAGCGGGCGGTCGCCGGCACGCGCCCGTCACCTGGCGGGGCAGCCCGTGGCTCTGTGAGCGGAGGAGTGCGGGTCCGCAGCGCTCTGCTGCGACTGGACGGCACCTTCGAGCCGCCGCACCTGGTCGTCGACGGGGAGGTCGACGTGAGTACGTGCCGCGCGTTCGCCGAAGCGCTGACCAGCGTGCTCGACCACAGTTCCGGTGACGTGTGGGTCGACGTGGAGAGGCTCGACTTCATCGACGTCGGCGGTCTCCGCGCGCTGGCCGCCGCCGCTTGCCGGCTGGAGGCGCACGAGCGGCGGCTGGTCCTGCGATCGGTCGCCCCCCACCTGGCCAAACTGATGGACCTGGTCGGGTGGAGCCAGATCTCGAGCCTGCTCATGCTCGCCAGGGACGAGAGGCGGCCCACGTCGCCCCGCGTCCCATCGCCCTTTCGTTCCGCGAGCCGGGCCCGTCCCGTCGCATGACGTCGCGGCGAGAGGGCCCGGGAGGTGGCCATGGAACCGACCAGAACAACACCGGCGGGCTTCAGCCGGCTGCGGCGGAGGATCGGCTGCGATGGCAATGAACTGCGCCGCGACGTGGACCGCAGGCAACGGAGGGCGGGCCTGCTCCTGCTGATGCTGTTCGTGGGCGTCGGCCTGCCGATCTGCGGTCGTATCGTTCAGGCCGTGTACGACTCCGGTGTGCGCGCCGAGCGGTACGAGGTCGCGACACGCCATAAGGTCGACGCCACGGTACTGAAGGTCGACGATCTGCCGTCCGGGCATCGGATCACCGTGAAGTGGCGGGAGCCGAGCGGGCAACCGCGAACGGGCTCCTACAGCAGTTGGTACGGAACCACCGTGGGTGAGCATCTGCAGCTATGGGCCGGCCCGGCCACGGTGTCGGACGAGGCGCCGCGGCGGCACGCGCGGACCGTGGGGGAGGCCGTCGGCGCGGGCCTCGGTGCCGTGACCGCCGCCGGTTCGCCGGCTTTGGCCGCCTACATGCTGATCCGGTACCGCTTCGACCGCCGGCGCGACCGCCTGTGGGACGCCGGCTGGGAGAGCCTGGACGCCGACCGCTCCCACTGAGCCGGGCCAGCGGGAGAACCGGCACGTCCTCGCCTTCTACTGGGTCTGGTCGGTCGGGCGGATGAGGATCTCGTTGACCGCGACGTGCTCGGGCTGGGTGAGTGCGTACACGACGGCGTTGGCGATGTCCTCGGGCTGCAGGGTGCGCATGGAGGCGGCCATCTCCTGCGCGGCCGCCCGGATGGCCGGGTCGGTGATGTGGCCGGCCAACTCGGTGGACACGAAGCCCGGCTCGACGAGCACGACGCGCACGCCTAGCGCGGTCACTTCCTGCCGCAGCGCCTCGGAGAAGGCGTTGATGCCGAACTTCGTCGCGGCGTAGACGCCGCTGCTGGCCGACGCGGTCCGTCCCGAGGTCGAGGAGACCTGCAGGACGGTGCCCTTGCGCTCCAGCAGGTGCGGCAGCGCCGCGTGGACCGCGTACATCGAGCCGAGCAGGTTGGTCTCGACCATGCGCGTCCATTCGGTGGTGTCCGCGCCGGCGATCGGGCCGCTGAGCATCACCCCGGCGTTGTTCACCAGGACGTCCAGGCCGCCGAACCGTTCGACGGTCGCGGCGACGGCGGCCCGCACCGAGTCCTGGTCGGCCACGTTCAGGTCCAGGGCCAGCACCTCGCCGGGCGCCTTGTCCGCCAGGGCCGCCAGTCGGTCGGCCCGGCGGGCCCCGGCGGCGACGCGGGCCCCCTCCGCCGACAGCGCCAGCGCGGTCGCCTCGCCGATGCCCGACGACGCCCCGGTGACCAGGACGACCTTTCCGTTCAGCCTGTCGCTCATGTCGTTCTCCCCTTCCGTTCCGGCTCGCGAGGTCCGCGGCCCGCCCGGCCATCGGGTGGACCGCTAAACGGACCGGCCGGTCACCTTAGTTTAGCCGCCAAACGGACCGATCGGTCACCTTAGGTAGACTGGCTTCCGGGAAGGAGGCGCGCATGAGCAGAACCACGCCGGCCGTCCCGTCGCGCAGCGACGCGGTGCGCAACCGCCGCCTGCTGCTGGACGCCGCGGCCAGGACGTTCGCCGAGCGCGGCGTCGAGGTGTCCATCGGCGAGATCGCGCAGTGCGCGGGCGTGGGCAAGGGCACGGTCTTCCGCCACTTCTCCTCCAAGGCCGACCTGCTGGCCGCGATCATGCTCGGCATGCTCGACGAACTGGAGAGCGCCGGCACCGCACTGCTGGAGGCCGGCGATCCGGCCCTGGCGCTGCGGGACTTCATGGCCGCCGGGGTGGAGATCTTCGTCAGGGACCGGGCGTTCTGCGAGGTCGTCGGCCGTCCGTCCCTGCAGAGCGAGCAGGTGCGCGAGGCGATCCACCGCCTGCGCGACGTCGCGGAGGAACTCACCGCCCGCGCCCGGCGGCAGGGGGCCGTCCGGCCGGACGTCACCGGCACCGACGTCGTCCTGCTGTTGAGCGGCATCCAGCACACGGCGGCGCCGCTGCTGGTCACCGAGCCGGAGGCATGGCGCCGCTACCTCGAACTCGCCTTCGACGGCATCACCGCCGACACGCGGCGATCCCTGCCGTACCCGCCGCCGCGCCGCCTTCCCCTGGCGAGTCCCGACGCACAGGTCGATGGTTGAGACCGGGCAGCGCCCGTTGGGCTCGATGAATCCGGGCGGCCGCAGGTGGCGGCCGCCCGGTCGTTCCTTCACGCAGTCTGCGTGATCACGAACGATCAGCGCGCGAGGCCGGTTTCACCGTTGCCTATGGCCGGCGCACGTGAAGTTCTCGGCCTTGTTCGCGTCACCGTGGCCCTTGTACTTCGGCCACAGCGGGTACTCGCACAGAGGGCGTGTGCGGTTCCCGTTGGCGGCGTTGGCGTCGGTCGCCACCGGGTTGACCGGCGGGGCGTTTCGGCTGGTCCAGTCGTCGAGGGCCGTGAGGGAGTCCCAGGCCAGGTCGAAGCGTCCGCTCCCATGAGCGAGGCCCGGCTGAACGTAGTAGCGCACGAAGCCGCGGATCGATGGGCCATAGCGTTCGGCGAGCCGTTCGTAATAGTCGTCGGTCAAAGTTTCGGGGACCGCCATGTCGGTGGTGCCCTGGACGATGATGAGCTTGCCGCCGCGGCGTGCGAAGCGATCGATGTCCGGGTTCGTTGTGGCGAGTAGCCGGGACAGTTGCTTGATGCGCTTCTCGTACTGGCGGTAGTCGAAATTCGCCGAGGACCCGTTGGGGTCCTGCTGGATGAAGTAACGGATAATCGGATCGAAGAGCGTGTAGTAGCCGGTGGCTTCACCGTCTCCCGCGCCGTCGAGCATCAGAGGGGCGAGGTCGGCGCCTCGCAGGACGGGGTAGGGCCCGATCCCCGTGACCCCGTTCGCCAGCGGGAACTTGAACGTGTAATGGGAGGCCGCCGTCCGCAGGGTTCGGATCTGCGCAGGGGACAGGCAGGTCTCCGAACCGTCGGTTCGATCGGGGCAGCGCAGCGACTCGACGGAGAAGGCCTTGTCGCAGCCCCGGACATTGGCGATCACCCCGTCGACGACGCCGTCGAGGCCGTCGCAGGTTCTGTAGACGGCCTCGGAGACCAGTTGCTGCTTCGCGGGGTCGAGATAGCCGCCGGGGCGGCCGTACGCCTGTTGCCATATGCGTTGCCAGTCGATCACCATCGCCTGATTCTCGGTGGCCGGGTAGTAGGCGATGAGTCCGTCGTAATCGTCGCCGTATCGCTGGGCGGCGACGAGCGCCTCGTGCCCTCCTTTGGAGCCTCCCACGTAATACTGTTTGTCGGGCCGGGTGCCGTAGTACTTCTTCATGACGGTGATGACGGCGTCCCTGGTGCGTTTGACGCTCTCCCCGGCCCAATTGGCCAGCGCTTCGCGATTCAAAGCGAAGGACCCGGTGGGATCGGCGCCCACCGCGGTGCCTCCGTCGCTCCCGAACGTGGCATAGCCGCGGTCGATCGGCGCCCGTCCCTGGGCCGGGTCGGTGTTGACGAAGCCGGGGGCCACATCGAGCCCGGTGACGACGGTTCCGTTGAATCCGGTGCCGCCGAACTGCACCGACTTCCCGTTCCATGAAGTCGGGAGATTGACCTGGAAATTGATATCGGGCGCCGTTCTGCCGAAGCTGCGGACCTTGCCCCGGGCCAGGCAGAATTCGGGCCGGCCGCCGGCCGGGCCGGCGCGGTCGAGGGTCGCGGAGTCGACTTCGCCGCCTCGGGTGGGCAGGCCGATGGCCGCAGCATCGAGGTGTAGTCCGGCAAGCGACGCGCACTTTGTCGCGGCATTCGTCACGATGTTTCGTGCGGGGTCCGCGGCCGGGGCCGACGCGGCTGCGGAAAGCCCTGGGAACATGCCGAGACATGATGCGGTCAGCGCGGTGACGGCGGCCGCGAAGGCGGGTGTTCTCATGTGCCCTCCGGGGCGCGCTCGAAATAGCCGGGCTACCATGTTTGGTCGCCGGCGCGAACCAGCATTTCGTTGACGGCGACCCGCCGGTCTCGGGTGACGACGTAGCAGATGGCGTCGGCGACGTCGTCCGCCCGCAGTGCTTCGGTTCCGGCGGTCCGCCCGGGCGCCGCATCCAGGGTGACCTCGTCGAGGTGGCTCACCATTTCGGTGTCGACGACGCCGGGCTCCACCACGCTGACGCGGACCCGCTCGCTGAGCAGCTCCTGGCGCAGCGACTCGGTGAACGCGTTCAGGCCGGACTTGGTCAGGCTGTAGACGCTGCTTCCCGGCCGGGCGACGCGCCCGGCCGTCGAGCCGACGTTCACCAGATCCGCCACCTGCCGCGGCGATGTCGACGCCGCGTAGATGAGGTGCGGGACGGCGGCGTGCGTGACGTGCATCAACGCCTTCACGTTGAGCGAGATCATCCGATCCCACTCCTCGATGGTGGTGTGCAGCGCCGAGTTGAGCAGCATGATTCCGGAACTGTTGACCAGGATGTCCAGGCGCCCGAGCCGGTCCAGGGCCTCCTGCACCGCGTCCTCGGCGCGTTCGGGCTCGGTGATGTCGGCCTCCACCGCGACGGCGCGTCCGCCCAGCTTCGCGATGTCGCTCGCGACGTGCTGGAGGCGGTCGCGGCGACGGGCGAGCAGGGCGACCGCCACACCCTCGCGGGCCAGGCGGCGCGCGGTCGCGGCGCCGATCCCGCTGCCGGCGCCGGTGACGAGCGCGACGGCTCCGTCCAGCGGCTGATCCTTCAAGACTGCCTCATTCACTTCCGTGGCCAAGGAGAACTCGGTGACCGATTGGTCCGGGCGCCCGGAGAGCCGGGCGTTGAACCCGCGCCTCCTGCGCTCGGCGATATGCCGACACTCCAAGGCTCGCCCGGGCGGCCACCGGTCCGCACCAGGGTGTGTCCCTGGTCGGCACGGCTAGGGACGGGCAGGCCCGCTTCGGAAGCGATCCAGCTCATCGTGCTGAGCAGGGCTTCGGCGACGTGCTCCGGGCCGGGGGCGGAAGAGCACCTTGCGGAGAACCGAGGACTACGCCGTGTGCGCCGTGTCGTCGAGCAGCGCGTCGCGGAGCTGCCTGCGGGAGGTGATGCCGAGCTTCATGAAGACCTTGCGCAGGTGGTACTCGGCGGTGCGCGCGCTGATGAACAGCTGAGCGCCGATCTCGGGGTTCGTCAGACCTTCACTGGCCAGGCGCGCTATCTGCGCCTCCTGCGCGGTGAACGGAGTGCCCACGGTCCTCGTCTTCGCGGAGCGCTCGCGTACCGGCTCGCCGGCGGCCTGGAGCCGGTCCCGGGCGCGTCCAGCGAACGCCTCCATCCCGATCGACGCGAACATTTCGTATGCGGTCCGCAGGTGCGCCCGTGCCTCCGCCCGTCGACGGTCGTCCATACACAGCCACTCGCCGTACAGCAGGTGAGCGCGCGCCAGGTCGGGACGCAGCAGCGTCCGCTCCAACCGCTCGATCGCTTCGCGGTACAGGCCGTCCGCGGCCGCCCCGTCGCTCAACAGCGCCCGGCAGCGGGCCAGCAACCCCTGCGCCCAGTCGGTGTCGCACGGTGCCGCCGCTTCCACCATGCTGTCCAGCGCGCCGAGGGCGACCGTGCGGTCGCCGGCGCGCGCCGCCGCCTCGACGAGCTCGGGCAGCATCCACTGGCAGAGGATCAGGTTGGCGGTCCCGACGCCGGCGCGGGCCGCCGACAGCGCCCGATCATGGCGGCCGAGGCCGTTGTGGAGCACCGCGGCCGCCCACTGAGCGCCGGCGACGGCGTTCAACTGGCCGTCCGCTTCAGCCTGTTCGATCACGGCGGCGATCCGCGCCGCGGCCTCGGCCTCCTTGCCCTGCGTCGCCGTCAGGAGAAGCTTGGTGTACTGCGCCATGGGCACGCCCGTCGCGGCGTCGACGCCTTCGGACTCGGCGACGATCGCGGCCGCGGCGGCGAGATCGCCGTGCAGCACGGTCATCGTTCCCAACCCGGAGAGGTAGAGGGGAAGCTCGGTCAGGGCGCCGACGGCGCGCACCCGGTCGACCACCCGAGTGAAGATCTCGCGCATGCCCCGGTCGTCCCAGACGACCGGGCTCACGCTGCAGGCCGCCCAGCCCCACTTCAGGAAGTCCTGGACGGGAAGCTCCCCGAGCGCGGTCACCGCCCTTTGCAACACGGGGATCGCGGCGCCGCGGCCCTCGGTGATGAGCAGCGCGTAACCCTCGATCACCAGGTCGAGGGCGCGCGGACCACCATGCGGAGGGGCGAGCCCCCTCATCGCCTCGGAGATCGCCTGCGCGCTGCCCGCGTCGGCGGTGGCCAGTGTCGCGGCACACCACGCGGTCAGGTACGTCTCTCGCGCGAGCTCCATGTCGAGGGGTTCGAGCCGCCGCGCGGACGCCAGCAGCATCGGCGGCGCCTGCTTGTCGAGGCCGGCCGCGAACGTGATCATGCTTCGTACCAGGTGCGCCCTGGCGCGCTGAGACTCGCTCTGGGCGTCCCGGTCGGCGCTGTCGACGAAGGCGCGCGCGGCGTCGAGGTCACCGGCTTGGAGGCTGGCGTCCGCGGCCGCGACGGCCCGGTCGACGCGCCGCGGAGTGTCGATGGTCAGCGCCACGGACCGCTGCAGGAACGCCGCCGCGGCGGTCAGCCCGCCGCGCGCCTGCGCCCGGTCGGCGGACCGTTCCAGTTCGGCGGCGACGGTCTCGTCCGGCCTGGTCGCGGCGGACGCGAGGTGCCAGGCGCGGCGATCGGGGTCGGCCTGCGCGTCGGTGACCTCCGCCAGTGCCAGGTGTGCCGCCCGCCGGTCGCCCGCGTCGGCCGCCCGGTAGACGGCCGATCGGACGAGCGGGTGGCGGAAGGTGACGCGTGCCTCGATGGTCAGCAGCCCGTCCGTGCCGTCCTCGAGAGCGGTCGCCAGCGTGATCCCGAGCCGTTCGGCGGCACGACGCACCAGATCCGGATCGCCGACCGGTTCGGCCGCGGCGATCAGCAGCACCAGCCGGGTCTGCTCGGGCAGCGCGTCGATCCGGGCCAGGAAGCTCTGCTCGATCCGGCCCGGCAGCGTGTCGGCGTGCAGCAGGCCGAATCCCCCCGCCATCCGGGTCGCCGACAGGCCGCGCGGCAGTTCGAGCAGGGCGAGCGGGTTGCCCTGCGTCTCGGCCACCACCCGCTCGCGGATGTGGCGATCGAGCCGGGCGCGGGTCACCGACTGCAGCAGAGCGTCGGCGTCGGCGTCCTTCAGCCCGGTGACCTCCAGCTCTGGTAGCCCGAGCAAGTCCTGAGGCGGTTGCCGGGAACCGAACACCAGGGCGACCGGCTCCGCCAGCAACCGCCGTGCGACGAACCCCAACGTCTGCGCCGACGCCCGGTCCATCCACTGCGCGTCGTCCACCACGCACAGCAGGGGGCGGTCTCCCGAGGCGTCCGACAGCAGGCTCAGCACCGCCAACCCGACCAGGAACCGTTCCGGCGGCGTTCCCGCCCGCCTCCCGAACACCGTCTCCAGTGCCTCGCGCTGCGGCGCGGGAAGCCCGGTCAGCCGATCCAGCAGCGGCACGCACAGCTGGTGCAACGTGGCGAACGCCAACTCCATCTCCGACTCGACACCCGCCGCTTGCAGCACCCGCATGCCGGTCGCCGCACTGTCCATGTACTCCAGCAGCGCGGACTTTCCCACTCCAGGCGCCCCGTGCAGGACCAGCACGCGGCTCTGTCCAGTGCCGGCCGCCGCGATCATCTGATCGAGGAGAGCGCACTCCTCCCTCCGGCCGAGCAGCCCAACGTCCACGCGCCCAGTGCCCCGCCCACGCTGGCCCACCGCCACCCACCCCTACCTCGGTTCGCCGTCCGGAATGCACCCGGGACACGCACGTGGCCAAGTTATGTGTTCTCGGCCCGGTGTGGCCACACCCCCCGTACGGACGTTCGTTCAGGTGAGCGCGTGTTCAAGGTCGAGGAGACGATGATCGGATCGTGCCGGATAAGGTGCGTCATGACGCCCCTGATCGACGAATCCCAGTGAGGGTTGAGCCGGTGACCGGAACCATGCCGCTGCGGGGGCGGCGCCGCGAGCTGGCGGAGTTGGACGCGACGCTGGAGCGCGCCCGCGCCGGACGCAGCGGCGCGCTGGTGGTCTCGGGCGAGGCGGGTGTCGGCAAGACCGCGCTGCTGGACCGAATGGTGGCGCGGGCGCCGGCCGGCGTGCGGATCGAACGCGTCGTGGCGTCGGAGTCCGAGATGGAGCTGGCCTACGCCGGCCTGCATCAGTTGTGCGGGCATTTGCTGGATTCGGCGGAGCGCCTGCCCGTTCCGCAGCGCGAGGCGCTGGAAGTGGTGTTCGGCCTGCGGCGGGCCGCCGCGCCCAGCCCGTTCCTGGTCGGACTGGCGCTCCTGGGGCTGCTCACCGAGGTCGCGGGCGACGGGGCCCTGCTGTGCGTCGTCGACGACGCGCAGTGGCTGGACGAGGCGTCGGCACGTGCGGTGGCGTTCGCCGCCCGGCGGCTGGACGCCGAGGGAATCGCGGTCGTGCTGGCCATGCGGACGGTCGGTGAGGTCTTCGCCGGGCTGCAGCGGCTGGTCGTCGAGGGGCTGGGCGACGGCGACGCCCGCGAGTTGCTGCGCCTCTCCACGCCCGGCGGTCTGGACGGGCGGGTGCGCGATCAGCTGATCGCCGAGGCGCGGGGGAACCCGCTGGCGTTGCGGGAGCTGCCGCGGGCGCTGAGCCCGGCCGAGATCGCCGGCGGCTTCGCACTGACCGGGTCGATCCCGCTGGAGAGCCGGATCGAGCAGAGCCTGCTCGCCCAGCTCGAACCCCTGCCCGGGCCGACGCGGCTGTTGCTGCTGCTGGCGGCCGCGGATCCGACCGGCGACACCGGGCTCCTGTGGCGCGCGAGCGCGTCCCTCGGCCTGGCGCCGGAGGATTTCGACGCCGCGCGGGACGCCGACGCGTTGACCGTCGGCACCCGGGTGAGTTTCCGGCATCCGCTGGTGCGGTCGGCGGTGTACCGGTCGGCGTCCCCGGAGGACCGGCGGCGCGTCCATGCCGCGCTGGCCGACGCCACCGGGATCGACCGTGACCCGGATCGCCGGGCCTGGCACCAGGCCAGCGCGACGCTCCTCGCGGACGAGACGGTCGCCGCTGATCTGGAGCGATCGGCGGTGCGCGCCCGGCGCCGCGGCGGCGCGGCCGCGGCGGGGGCGTTCCTGGAGCGGGCGGCGGAGCTGACGCCCGCGCCGGTCCAGCGCGTGCGGCGGCTGATCGCGGCGGCCGAGGCCAAGCACGACGCGGGCGCGCCCGCGGCGGCGCTGCGCCTGCTCGCCACCACCCGCGGCCTTCCCCTGACCGAGCTGCAGGAGGCGCTGGTGGGCCGGTTGCGCGCGCGTGCCGGCTACGCACTGCAGCGTGACAGCAGCGGGCCGCGGCTCCTGCTCGCGGCGGCGCAGGGCCTCGAAGGGCTCGACCCGGTACTGGCCCGCGACACCTACATCGAGGCGCTGTCCGCCGCGATCTACGGCGGCCGGCTCGGTGACGCCGAGCAGATGGCGGCCGTCGCGAACGCGATCCTGGAGGCCACCGACGGTGAGGAGTCCGACCGGGCACGTGACCTGATCCTGCGCGGTCAGGCACTGCTGGCCGCCAAGGGGCAGGAGGCCGCGATCGAGACCCTGCGCCGGGCGCAGCGCGCGTTCCTCGACCAGGCCCCGGACTCGCTCGAGCTGCACTGGATGTGGTTCGCCTCCCGCGCCGCGCAGGACCTCTGGGACGCCCGCGCGCTGCGCACGCTGGCCGACCGGCAGGTCGAGCTGGCCCGCTCCGAAGGCGTGGTGACGGTCCTGCCGATCGCGCTGAGCCTGCTGATGGTGGCGCAGACGGTCGACGGTGAGCTGGACGCGGCCGAAGCGTCCTGCGACGAGATCGACGCGATCAAGGAGGTCACCGGCAATCCGCTCCCGCAGTACGGGCGGCTGTTCCTCGCGGCGTACCGGGGCCAGGTCGACGAGACCGAGCGCCTTGCCGTGCGGATCCGGGCCGACGCGCAGGAGCGCGGCGAGGGCTACGGGCTGAGCGCGGTCAACTTCGCGGAGACCCTCCTCTACAACGGCCTGGGACGC
Organism: Actinomadura napierensis; assembly: GCF_039529375.1. Taxonomy (NCBI): domain Bacteria; kingdom Bacillati; phylum Actinomycetota; class Actinomycetes; order Streptosporangiales; family Thermomonosporaceae; genus Actinomadura; species Actinomadura napierensis. The sequence continues at coordinate 155,950 of NZ_BAAAMR010000001.1, read as the reverse complement.
TTCGCCGACGTGGTGGTCTCCGGTCGCAGGGAGCTGCCGTACACGCACGAGCTGAGCCACGCGATGCGCGTGCTGGGCGAACTGGTGGAGGCGGCGGCGCACACCGGCGAGCGCGAGCTCGCCGAGCAGGCGTGCGAGCAACTGGAGGGCGTCACGCGGCCGGTGGGGACCAACTGGGCCCTGGCGGTGCTGGCGATGGCGAAGGCGCAGGTGCGCGACGGTGACGAGGCCGAGGGCCTGTACCTGGAGGCGATCGGGCGCTTCGAGCGCGAGCGGATTCCGATCATGGTGGGGCGCTGCTGCCTGCTGTACGGGGAGTGGCTGCGCCGCGCGCGCCGGAACGCCGAGGCGCGCGGGCGGCTCCGGACCGCGCACCAGGTGCTTTCGGAGATCGGCCTGAACGGCTTCGCCGCCCGCGCCGCCCGCGAGTTGAGCGGGTCCGGTGAGAGCGTGGGCGTGCGTCCGCAGGGGTCGGCGGCGCGGCTCACCGACCAGGAGCTCAACGTGGCGCGGCTCGCCCGCGAGGGACTCACGAACCGGGACATCGGCGCCCGGCTGTTCGTCAGCGCGCGCACCGCCGAATACCACCTGAGCAAGGTCTTCGCGAAGCTCGGGATCAGGGGACGCGCCGAACTGAAGACCGCGCTCGCCGATCTCGACCGGACCGCCCCGGGCGCCTAGTGGAAGCCTCCGTGGCGTACATAATTGACCGCACTAGCGGCATTGGCCGCAATTAAGGCGGGTGGCGGTGGACCAGCGTACGCGCGCGGCCGGGCACGGTGAGAACACCCGGTTGCTCGGGCGGGCGTCGGAGTGCGCCCTTCTTGATCAGATGATCGCGGCCGTCCGCACCGGGGAGAGCCGCGTGCTCGTGCTGCACGGCCCACCCGGGATCGGGAAGTCGGCGCTGCTGGCGCACGCGGAGCGCGCGGCGGCGGGCGTGCAGGTGCTGCGGGCCGGCGGGGTCGAGTCGGAGATGGAGCTCGCCTTCGCCGCCTTGCACCAGTTGTGCGCGCCGCTCCTGGGCCGGCTCGGGAATCTTCCCGAGCCGCAGCGCGAGGCGCTGGAGACGGTGTTCGGGATGCGGGCGGGGCCCGCGCCGGAACGGTTCCTCGTCGCGCTTGCCGTGCTGGGACTGCTGTCGGAGGCCTCCGAGGAGAGCCCGCTGCTGTGCGTGGTCGACGACGCCCAGTGGATGGACCGCGCCTCGGCGCAGATCCTCGGCTTCGTCGCCCGCCGGCTGCTGGCCGAGTCGGTCGCCCTGCTCTTCGGCTCCCGGCGGCGTCCCCAGGACCTGATCGGGTTGCCGGAACTGGAGATCGCCGGGCTGGGCGACGCCGACGCGCGCGCCTTGCTGGACTCGGTGACGCACGCCCGCCTTGACCGGCACATCAGCGAGCGGCTGGTGGCCGAGACGCAGGGCAATCCGCTCGCCCTGCTGGAGCTGCCGCGCGGCCTGTCGGTGACCCAGATGGCGGGCGGACTGGGGCTGCTGCGCGGCGACGCGCTGCCGGGCCGGATCGAGCAGAGCTTCCTGGCCCGGATCGAGGCGCTGCCCGAGCAGACCCGGCTGCTGCTGCTGGTCGCCGCCGCCGAGCCGACCGGCCATCCGGACCTGGTGTGGCGCGCCGCCGAACGGCTCGGCATCGTCCCGGCGACGGCCCTGGCGGCCGGCACGGACGGGCTTCTGTCGTTCGACGCACGGGTGATCTTCCATCACCCGCTGGTGCGGTCGGCCGTGTACGGGGCGGCGCGGCAGCGGGATCGCCGGGCGGTGCACCTCGCCCTGGCGGAGGTGACGGACGCCCAGGCCGACCCCGACCGCCGTGCCTGGCACCTCGCGTCCGCGACGACCGTCCCCGACGAGGCCGTCGCCGCCGAACTGGAACGGTCCGCCGACCGGGCGCAGGCGCGCGGCGGGCTGGCCGCCGCGGCGGCGTTCCTGCAGCGGTCCCTGGCACTGAGCGTCGACACCGCGCGGCGCGCCGAACGCGCCCTGTCGGCCGCCGACGCCAGCCTCCGGGCGGGCGACCTCGACGCCGCACGGAAGCTGGCCGACATCGCCGACGGGAACGCCCGGAGCGAATTCCAGCGCGTGCGCGCCCACCTCGTCCGAAGCCACATCACGTTCGCGGCGGGCTTCAACAACGAGGCGCCGCCGATGCTGCTGGAAGCCGCGCAGCGGCTGGAGCCGTTCGACATGGACCTGGCGAGGGAGACCTACCTCATCGCCTGGGGCGGCGCCTCCTACGGGGCCGCGAACCGGGAGAGCCTCGTGGCGATCTCGCGGGCGATCGGGAACCTGCCCCCTCGCGAGGGGAGCCCGAGCGTCCTCGACCTCGTGCTCGAAAGCTACGCGCTGCTCATCTCCGAGGGCCGGACCACGGCGCTTCCGACGCTGCGCAAGGCGGTGAGCGCGCTCACCGACGCCCCCCTGCAGGACCTCCTGAAATGGAGCTGGGCCGCCAACGGCCTGGTCGCGCTCATCTGGGAGGACCGGATCATGACCCGGACGCCCGCCAGGGTGCTCGAGGTGGTGCGCGCGGCCGGTGCCCTGGCCGATCTGCCCGTCTATCTCCACGCCCTGGGGATACCGACCTCGCTGAGCGGCGAGTTCGGTGCCGCGGCCGCGATCGTCGCCGAGTCCGAGGCCGTCGCCGCCGCGACGGGCGTGCCCATGACGCAGCACACCAAGCTCCTGCTCACGGCTCTGCAGGGCAGGGAGGCGGAGGCCTCGGCGCTGATCGCCGCCACGATCGAGGAGGCCGGCGCCGGCGGCCAGCTGGCGGGCGTCGCGTCCGCGCAGTGGGCGACCGCGATCCTCTACAACGGCCTGGCCGACTACGAACGTGCGCTGTCGGCGGCCCAGGCCACCACCCTGAGCGCCAATGCACTGGTCTCCCAATGGGCGCTCTCCGAACTCGTCGAGGCGGCGGCGCGTGCCGGAAACGACGCGGCCGCCCACGGGGCGCTCGAAGATCTCGCGGTCACGGCGGAACCCTGCGACACGGACTGGGCCCAGGGGATCCTGAGTCGCTGCCGGGCGCTGCTGAGCGACGACGCCGCCGCGGCCGGCCTCTACCGCGAGGCGATCGAGCGCTTGAGCCGGACGGTTCTGCGTCCCGAACTGGCGCGCGCTCATCTGCTGTACGGGGAATGGCTGCGCCGGGACCGGCAGCGGACCGAGGCGCGGACCCACCTGCGGACCGCGTACGAGATGTTCACGTCGATCGGGATGGAGGCGTTCGCCGAGCGCGCCCGGCGGGAGCTTCTCGCCACCGGCGAGGCCGTCCGCAAACGCAGGAACGAGGCCGCGACGAACGAGGGGCTGACGCCGCAGGAGCGGCAGATCGCCCTGCTCGTGCGGGACGGCCTGTCCAACCCGGAGGTCGCGGCCCGCCTCTTCCTGAGCCCCCGGACCGTCGAGTGGCACCTCCGCCAGGTGTTCACCAAGCTCGGGATCGGTTCGCGCAAGCAGCTCCCCGACGCGCTGCCCCGCAGCGAGTCCGACTCCACGACCGGCTGAGGTCCAGGCCGTTTGGCCAATGATCATCATGGCCTGCCCGCCGCCCGGGGCGGCCGGGCCGTCCGCCGTGAAGCCCCGTCCCGGCCGAGGACGATCGTGACGGCGACCATCAGGACGCAGATCGCCGCGGTCGTCGCGACGACCGCGGCCACTCCGGTCCCGGAGGCCGCGAGCGGCAGGAGCAGGATGGCGGCGACCCCGCACAGCACCACCGCCGGATACAGGAGGCGCGCGGCCAGGAGGCGCGCGTGGACCGCCCAGAGCAGCAGGATGAACAGCGCGGTCGGGATCGCCACGGCGTAGCAGACCACGAGCGGCGACGCCCCGGCGTCGTGCCCGGTCTGCCCGACCGCGACCTCGAGCCCGGCACCGAGGGCGGCGAGGCTCGCGAAGATCCCGTAATGGCCGTAGCCCCACCGGTAGGAGAGGTGGCGGCGCTCGTTGAGCCCTTCGCCCGCGGGCAGCAGGAAGTACAGCCACCAGAGGGCGAACAGCAGGACGAGCCCGGAACCGGCGATGACGATGAGCCGGCGGCTGACCTCGGCCTCTTCGAGCGCTCCGGCGACCGCGTTGGACGCGGCGAGGACGCTCTCCCCGAAGAGGATGATCGTGAACAGGCCGTAGCGTTCGGCGATGTGGTGCGGATGCCAGCTGGTGGGCCTGGTCCGCTCCGCCCATCGCGGCACCGCGAGCTCCAGCACGGCGAGGGCGGCGAAGCAGGGGACCTGGGCCTGGGCAGGCAGGGCACCCGCCTCCGCCGAGACGAGCCAGAGGATCCAGCCCGCCTGCGCGACGGCGATGCCGAGGGCGTAGCGCAGCGCGGTGCGGCGGCCCGCCGGGTCCTCGGCGCCCGCGCGCAGCCACTGCGCGACGAGGGCGACCCGCATGACGAGGTAGCCGATGGCGACGGCACGGTAGTCGGAGTGGCCGGCCGCGGCCGGCACGCCCGCGGCGAGGACCAGGACGCCCGCCATCTGCACCATGGTCAGCAGCCGGTAGGGGACGTCGTCGGTGTCGTACGACGACGCGAACCAGGTGAAGTTCATCCACGCCCACCACACCGCGAAGAAGACCTGAAGGAACGGGACGAGCCCGGACAGGGCGTGCCCGTCGGCGATGTGGTGCGCGAACTCGGCGGTGACGGCCGCGACCGCGACCACGAAGGTGAGATCGAACAGCAGCTCGAGCTGGCTCGAGGCGCGGTGCGGCTCGTCGATCGCGCGCGCGGTCATCCGGACGCGGATCCGGCACGCGGCTCCTGCTGGCGGCACGGTCTCGCTCCCGTCGTCGCATGGATTCGTCCAGCTGCGTAGACAAGGCAGAGCCTCTGTTCGTGACGGCCGGCGCCGGATCCGGTCACCTCGGAGGCTCTTCCGCCGGAGCTGTCACAGCCCGGACGGGTCGGCTGTCTTAGCTGGCGACCGGGCGGTGACCGACGGCCCGGTGAACGGGAGGGTTCTCATGAAGATCGTGGTCATCGGCGGTACCGGCCTGATCGGGTCGAAGCTCGTCACCAAGCTCGGCGAGCACGGCCACCGGGCGGTGCCCGCCTCGCCGAACACCGGCGTCGACACGCTCACCGGCGAGGGGCTGGACGAGGTGCTGGCCGGCGCGGACGTGGTGATCGACGTGTCGAACTCCCCGTCCTTCGAGGACGCGGCGGTGCTGGAGTTCTTCCGGACCTCCACGGGCAACCTGCTGGCGGCGGAGAAGAAGGCCGGGGTGGCGCACCACGTCGCGCTGTCGGTGGTGGGCACCGAGGGGCGCCCGGACGTCGGCTACTTCCGGGCGAAGCTCGCCCAGGAGAAGCTGATCGAGGACTCGGGCGTCCCGTTCTCGCTCGTGCACGCGACCCAGTTCTTCGAGTTCGCCCACCGGATCGCCGACGAGGCGACCGACGGCGCCACGGTCCGGATGCCCCCGGTGCTCTTCCAGCCCATCGCCGGCGAGGAGGTCGCGCAGGCGGTCGGCCGGGCCGCGGTGGGGGCGCCGTTGAACGGGCGGACCGAGATCGCCGGTCCCGAGCGGTTCCGGATGGACGAGTTCTTCCGCGACGCCCTGACGGCCTGGGGCGACCCGCGCGAGCTGGTCACCGACCCGCACGCGCACTACTTCGGCGCCGAGATGCGCGAGCGCGACCTCGTCCCGGACGACGGCGCGACCCTCGGCCAGATCAAGTACGCCGACTGGCTGGCGAGCGTCGGCGCCCGCTGACGGCGGCCAGTCCTGACCGGCGCATGACGACAACGGCGCCGCCGAGTACGACGGCGCACGAGCAGTTGGGGGAGTGGTACGCGATCCCGCCAGGCCGAGAGCTCACCCGCCTGTTCGCCTCTGGGCAGATCTCCATGCTGCTGATCCACGCCACCAGACGTCCGGCTGTGCGGCCGTCCGAACGATTCCCTTATGGAGGACAGATGAGCACGCCCACCGGCGACGAGTTCGAGATCGAGTTCGAGGTGGAGGTCCAGGCCGAACTGAGCCTGGCCGAGTCGAGCGACCCGGAGCGCGCCGCCGGGGTCCCGGCCTCGGAGTGGCTGTTCGATCCGGCCGACGTCGAGCGCGAGGAGGTCGGGCTCCGCAACCTTCTCGGCGCGGCCGAGGAGCTGGAGGCCGACCTCCGGTCCCGCGGGCGCCGCACCGGCGAAGGCGCCTGAACTCCGCGCACCGGCCGCCGCGGCGCCGGTGACATCACCTCACGACATCCGAAGCGAGACGCCATGAACCACCCAGCCGGGCGGCAGCATGCCCCCGTTCCCGTCCCGTCCGCCGGCATCGCCACGCTCGACGATCTCCGCGAGCACCTGCAGTGGGCGATCGAGCTGGAACACGCCACCCTGCCGCCGTACCTGTGCGCGCTCTACTCGCTCGATCCCGAACGCAACCCCGAGGCCGTCGAGGCGGTGGCCGGCGTCTTCATCGAGGAGATGCTCCACCTGACGCTGGCCGCGAACCTGCTCAACGCCGTCGGCGGGAGCCCGCGGCTGGACACGCCGCGGATGCTGCCCCCGCATCCCCGGCGGCTGCCGCACAGCGACCCCTCGCTGGAGCTGTCCCTGCTCCCGTTCGGTGACGAGGCGCTCGACATGTTCCTCCGGCTCGAGCAGCCGGCACCGCCCGGCGCTCCGGCGGAGGGCGACGGCTACGAGACGATCGGGCAGTTCTACGACGCGGTCGGGGACGCACTGCGCGGCCTGTGCGACCGGCTCGGCGAGCGGGAGGTCTTCGGCGGCGACCCGGCCCGCCAGATCCGCGCCGGGCACTTCCGGCACACCGCCGGCCGGATGATCGCCGTCACCGATCTGGCCTCGGCACTGGCCGCCCTGGAGGAGATCGTCGAGGAGGGCGAGGGCACCTCCCGCGGCGCGGTCTGGGACGGCGACCCCGACGTCCACCATCCCGACCGGGACGAGGTCGCCCACTACTACCGCTTCCACGAGCTCAGGGCCGGCCGGCGCTACCGGCGCGGCGACACCCCGCGATCCGGGCCCACCGGCGAGAAGGTCGCCGTGGACCTCGCCGGCGTCCTGCCGATGAGGCCGAACCCGAAGATCGCCGACCACGCTCCGGGCAGCGAGATCCGGGTGGCCCAGGAGGAGTTCAACCGGACCTACTGCACCCTCCTGCACCTGCTGGAGCAGGCCTTCAACGGCAGCCCGAGGCTGCTCGCGGTCGCCACCGCCACCATGTACACGATCAAGGCGCAGGCCCGTGCCCTGATGCGGATGCCCGACGGCGAGGGCACGACGGCCGGGCCGACCTTCGAGTACGTCCCGCCCGAGCGCCGCGGGTGGATCGCCGGCGACAGTGCGCAGCGGATCACGGTGCTCCCCGACGGCCCGTACCTCGTCTACGGCGGGGTCCCGCTCAGGCGCAAGGGCAAGATCGTCTCAGGCGAGGGCAACGCGCTCACCTGGCAGACCGGCGACGCGTTGCCCACCGAGGCGACCTACGCCCTGTGCCGCTGCGGTCATTCGCGGTCGAAACCGTTCTGCGACGGGACGCACGCCCGGGCCGGGTTCGACGGCACCGAGAGCGCCGACGTCCGGCCGTACAAGGAACTGCAGCACGTGCACGACGGCGTGAACATCTCGGCCCAGCGGGTCGGCGAGCTGTGCATCCACGCCGCGTTCTGCATCGGGCGCACCCGGCCGATCGCCGCGATGCTCGCCGACACCGGCGACAGCGACGTCCGCTCCAACGTCATGGGACGGATCGAGCACTGCCCCTCCGGTTCCTACAGCTACGCCCAGCGGCGCGGAGGCGAGGCGATCGAGCCCGATCTCCCGCCCGCCATCTCCGTCCTCGAAGAGGAGGACGGCCTGGCCAGCGCGCTGTGGGTCACCGGCGGTGTGCCCGTCCACCGCGCGGACGGGCGGCCTCTGGAGACCCGGAACCGAATGACGCTGTGCCGCTGCGGGCATTCGTCCGGCAAGCCGCTCTGCGACGGGACCCACCGAAAGATCGACTTCCGCGAGGAAGCGCCCGGCCCGGCGACCCGCCCGGCCGGCGGCACCACCACGGAGAAGGGAAGGACAGCATGAACGAGCACGTCCTGGAGCCTGCCGCGCAGGAGTTCGCCGACGCGGCCGCCAAGCCGCCGCTCCTGTACGAGCGGGGAACCGAGGGGGCCCGCAAGCTCCTCGACGACGTCCAGGCCGGCCCGGTCGCCGCGCCCGACGTCGACGACAAGTGGATCACCGTCCCCGCCGCGGTCGGAGACGTCCGGGTCCGCATCGTCAAGCCCGCCGGGACGTCCGGGACGGTGCTGCCCGCCGTCCTCTACGTCCACGGCGGCGGATGGGTCCTCGGCAACGCCGGCACCCACGACCGGCTCGTCCGCGAACTCGCCACCGGGGCGCACGCCGCGGTCGTGTTCGTGGAGTACGACCGGTCGCCCGAGGCCCGCTACCCCGTCGCGATCGAGCAGGCCTACGCCACGGCGCAGTGGATCGTCCGGCACGGCGCGGACGAGGGCCTCGACCCGTCCCGGCTGGCGGTCGCGGGCGACTCGGTCGGCGGGAACATGACCGCCGCGCTCACGATCATGGCCAAGCGGCGCGGTGACGTCACGTTCGTCCACCAGTCGATGTACTACCCGGTCACCGACGCCGCGCAGGACACCGCCAGCTACCGCGAGTTCGCCGACGGACCGCACCTCACCGCCAAGGCCATGGCCTGGTTCTGGGACGCCTACACCACCGATCCCGCCGAGCGCGCGGAGATCACCGCCTCGCCCCTGCGCGCGACCCTCGACGACCTGGCCGGTCTGCCGCCCGCGTTCCTCATCGTCGACGAGAACGACGTGCTCCGCGACGAGGGCGAGGCCTACGCCCGCCGCCTCACCGAGGCCGGCGTCCCCACCACCGCCATCCGCTACAACGGGACGCTCCACGACTTCATGATGCTCGACCCGGTCCGCGACACCCAGGCCTCCCGGGCCGCCACCGCACAGGCCATCACGGTCCTCCAGGCCGCCCTGAACACCGGAAAGGCAGACTCATGACCAGCGAGAAGCCCGCCATCGTCCTGGTCCACGGCGCGTTCGCGGAGTCGGCCAGCTGGAACCGCGTCATCCGGCGCCTGGACGGCCACGGCCTCCGCGCCGTCGCCGTGGCCAACCCCCTGCGGAACCTGGCGGGCGACGCCGCCTACGTGCGCGACGTCGTCGCGGGGATCGGCCGTCCGGTCGTCCTGGTCGGCCACTCCTACGGCGGCATGGTGATCACCCAGGCGGCGGCCGGGGACCCGGCCGTCCGCTCGCTGGTCTACGTCGGCGCCTTCGCCCCCGACTCCGGCGAGAGCGCCCTGCAGCTGTCCGGCAAGTTCGAGGGCAGCACCCTGGGCGGCGCGCTCGTCGCCTACCCCGTCGCGTCCGGCGGCAACGAGTTCCGGATCGACGAGGAGAAGTACCACCACCAGTTCTGCGCCGACCTGGACGCCGAGGAGGCCGCCCTCATGGCGGCGACCCAGCGGCCGGTGACCGAGCGAGCGCTCGCCGACGGGCTGGACGCGAGCGAGCCGGCCTGGCGCACCAAGCCCTCGTGGTTCGTCTTCGGCGAGCAGGACCGCAACATCCCGCCCGAGGCGATCAGGTTCATGTCCGAGCGGGCCTCCGCCCGCGGGAGCCGCGAAGTCGCCGGGGCCTCGCACGCCATCGCCGCGTCCCAGCCCGACGCCGTGGTCGCCTGCATCCTCGAAGCCGTCGACCACCACCAGGACTGAGCTGCAGCCGTTCCGGACCACAGGTGGCGCCTTCACAAGGTGATGGCGTTCCGTCGCAGGCCCGGGTCCGCAGGGAGACACAGGTCATCTCCCTGCGGACCCGGGCCTGGGTCTTCCTGATGCGGCGACGCGGTCGCGTTGGATCCGTCGTCGGCCCCCTGTTCACCGGCCGACCAGGCGGAACCGGAGCGGGATCGTCTCGCCGCTGAGACCACCCCGTTCGAGACCGGCCGTTTCGCCGCCGCCTGCACCGAGGCGGACGCCGCCAAAAGGGCGCGAGGGACGCGGACGTGTTGGGCGCGTTGCTTGGGTTCCCCATCCGGCCCCCCATCGATCTCGTCGTGCTCGCGCATCTCGCGTTCTGCGCCGGGCTTCCCGGCCTCGCGTCCGCCGCCCGGGTCCTTCTGCGGAGCGTCGCCGCCCAAGCGTGCGACACATCGACAACGATCCCGCCCGCTGCCGCACGCCGTGGAACGGCTCCAAGATGCCGAACAGCCCCCGGCCCGCGCTTCGGCGGACGAACGCTCCGACCGCGCACGCTCGGAGTGCGCCGGGACCAGCTGTTCCGGCCGCGCCACCTGGGCAACACCACCTGCGGCGCATCTTCGGGCCGTCAGCCCCCTGAAGTTTGCCCGCCGCGAACTGGCCCCAGGGACACCGGCTCGACCGCATCCGGATGGGCGTCGTCCACGCCCGCGCCCACCTGCTCTCCGGCGAGTGGTAGCCCCGGGTGGCCCCGGCCGGCCTGACCGACTAGGGGATCGCCGCATGCCTGTGCGCCATCCCCCACCTGCCCGAGGCCTTCATGGACCTCGGCGTCGCCTCCCGCTACCTGCTGCAATACCTGCTCTGAGCCGTTCGCCGCGCCTTGGCCGACCAGTGGCCCCAGGGCATCGGCCCGGCATCTCCCCAGGGACCTCGGGGTGGCTCGGCCCTTCACTAGGGACCCTGGCCAGGGCTTCTCACTGATGCGCCCGCGGCAGGCCCCCGACGACAGTTGGTCGTGTCGGCGAGGGACGCTCGCGGTCATGTCGAACGGAGGGGCCATGGGGGTCGAGAAGGGGATGCGGACGCGGGCCGTAGGCGCGAGGTGCGCCCGGGTGCCGTCCGGTCGCGTCGGCGGTCTTCCGGGGCGCGGACGCGAGCTCAGGCCGCACGGGGGCGAGCTCGAACTGCGCGGCCGGGACACCGAGGTCGCCGACCTGGCCGGACGGATCTCGCGGCTGGCCGAAGCGCGCGGCGGCGTCGTCCTCATCGAGGGCGAGCCGGGGGCGGGTAAGAGCCGCCTCGCGCGGGAGGTGTGCGCCATCGCGGAGGCCTTCCCGGTCCGGGTCCTCAGCGGGGCGGGAGAGCACGACCGGCAGAGCGTCCCGTTCGGCGCGCTGCTGCAGGCGCTGGTCTCGGACGGGAGGCCCCTCGTCGAAGCAGGCGTTCTCCGGACGCTGTCGGAGTCCGCCGAGCAACGGTTCTGGCTGTTCCGGGCGCTGCAGGACCAGTTGTCGCGGGCGGCGCAGGCCAGGCCGCTGCTCATCGTCATCGACGATCTCCAGTGGTGCGACGCCGGAACGCTGCTGGCCCTGCGCGCCCTCACGGCAGGGCTGTCCTCGCAGCCGGTCCTGTGGCTGGTGACCGTCCGTACCGGATCGTCCGGCGCCGACGTGCGGGCGACCGTCGCCGACCTCGTCGACACCGGTGCCCGCACCATCCGCCTGGCCGGGCTGCAGGACGACGCGGTGGAGGAGATCGCCCGCGACCTGCTCGGCGCCGAACCCGGCGAGGACGTCCTCGACCTGCTCCGGCAGGCCGACGGGCGGCCGCTCCTGGTGATCGAGACCGTCCGCGGGCTCATGGGCGAAGGCGCTGTCACCTGGACGGAGACGGTCGCGCACCTGACCGGACGGTATGTGCCGCTCCACTCCCACGGCTCTGCGCAGAGCCTCCTGGACCATCTTTCCCCGGTCGCCCGGGGCGTGCTCCGGCTCGCGTCGGTGCTCGGCCGCGACCTGGAGCCCGCCGTGCTCGCCGATCTCGGCGGGCACACCGTCACCGAGGTCGTGGCCGCACTGCAGGAAGCCGTCGACGCCGGCATCGTCCGCCCCACGGACCCGTTCACGTTCCGGCACGACATCGTCCGCAGGGCCATTCGCGAGACGCTGCCGGCGCCGCTGCGGCGGGCGCTGCGCAAAGGAGCCGCCGACCTGAGTTCGGCGCAGGGCTCGCCCATCGACCAGGTCGCCCTGGCCACGGCCGAAGCCGCCGAGCCCGGCGACAACGAGGCCGCAAGCGGGCGGCGCAGGCCGAACCCGGTTCGGGGAGCCATGGTCGGCCCGCACTTCATGCACATGTTCTGCGGGCTCGGAGTGAATTCGCGCCCGGCGCCCGCACGCGTTTACCTGAAGCACATTCGTGCCGGCGACTAACGGCCTGAGAAAGAGATTGAACCGCTTCCTGGTCGGACTCCGCCTCTTTCGGCGTCCCTGCTCTCATCGGTTCGGCACGTCGTGTATGTGCGATTTCATCGAAGGTTGGAATGAGTATTCAGCTTGACGAACGTGGCCAGGAAAACTCTCTAGATCATGCCGCCGCGACCTTCGTGGGCGTGCGTCCGCGCCTCTTCGGCATCGCCTACCGGATGCTCGCCAGCGCGGCGGAGGCCGAGGACATCGTCCAGGAGACGTGGCTGCGCTGGCAGTGCACCGAACGGTCGGTCATCGCCGATCCGGCGGCGTTCCTGGCACTGATCGCGACACGTCTGTCGATCAATGCCGCCCGGTCCGCCCGGGTCCGCCGGGAGACCGGCTTCGGATCCTGGCGGCCCATCGACGCCGGCGCCGATCCCGCCGTCGGCTTCGAGCAGGGCGAAGCGCTCGAGCGGGCCCTGCTGCTCGTGCTCGAGAGGCTCACCCCCGCCCAGAGGGCCGCCTACATCCTCCGTGAGGCCTTCGACTACCCCTACGAGCGGATCGCCGAGATCATCCGGCTCAGCCCGGCCAACGTCCGCCAACTGGTGAGCCGCGCTCGCAGGTACCTGAACGCCCCGCGGCGCGCGTCGATCGGAGCCGGCGAGCACCGGCGTCTGCTGTCCACCTTCCTCGACGCCGCACACAGGGGGAACGTGACGGCCCTCGAAGCCCTCTTCGCCGCGGACGTCATCGGCCCCTCCGGCAACTCACGCGTTTTGCGGAAGCACCCATTGCTGGAGCCGAAGCCGTGCGGCATCGCCGGATCGGCGAGCGTATTGCCCCGAGCCCAGAGATCTGTCGTCGCTCCCTTGAAACGAAGCAGTGACCGGACATGAGCAAGGCTGATCTGCACTGGACCGAGTCGGCGTCGTGCCGCTCGCTCGATCCAGACCTCTTCTTTCCCGTGGCCGACGAAACCGTCTACGCGGACCAGATCGCACCGATACGTCGAATCTGCGCCGCCTGCCCTGCCGTACGCCCCTGTCTGGAATGGGCCTTGACCGCAGGGGAACCGGACGGCATCTGGGCCGGCACCACCCCCGGCGAGCGCCGTTACATCCGAGCCGCCCGAACAACCGCTGCTGCTCTCGGGCATCGCCGCACCCGGAAGTCCGACGTCGCATGCGCCGACGACCACCGATATGCGAACGAGAGGAGAACGACGTGAAAGACCAGGCGGATGTCGTTACGCATCCGGAGCGAGGCCACTCGCGGCTGGGACGACCAGGCGGCCGCCGACCGCCTGGTCGCCAAGGGCGTGCGGCTGGTCCGAGGGACGAGGCGGCTCGCGGGTCCGCGCCAGGCGATTGTGGGCGATCGGACGTTCCAGGCGCGGCGCGGGATCGTCGTGGCCACCGGCTCCCGGCCCGGCGTCCCTCCGGTGCCGGGCCTGGCGGTGACGCCGTACTGAACGAACCGGGAAGCCATCGCGGCCGGGGATCTGGCGGGGAAGGCGCTGCGGGCCGATGGCGTCACCGTGCACCCGTGCCCGGGCCGAGCGGATCGACCACGACGGCACGGCCTTCGAGGTCGGGCTCGAAGACGCTCCGCATCCGCTGCGCGCCGAACGCCTTCTGGTCGCGACGGGCCGCCGCACCGATCTGGCCGCCTTGGCGGTCGACACCGTAGGGCTCGACTCTGCGGCGCCGGCTGGGCGCCCGGCGAGACACTGCATCCCTGTTCACGGTGGGGTCGGGCGGACGGCGATGAGGGCGATGTCGTCGTCGCTGTCAGAGCCCAGCCTGATGAGCAGTTCGTCGCAGAACGCTTCGAGAGGGGCGCGGGAAAGGGCGGCGGCGTGTTCGCGGAGCCTGCCCAGGCCGCGGTCGAGAGCCTCGCCGCGGCGTTCGACGAGGCCGTCGGTGTACAGCAGCACAGTCGAATGGGCGGGCAGCAGGGTCCGGGCCCCGGGGCGCGGCAGGTCGAATCCGGTGCCGAGCATGAGGCCGCCGCCCTCCTCCAGGTAGCGGGTCTCGCCGTTCTGCGTGGTCAGCAGTGGCGGCAGGTGCCCGGCGGAGGAGTAGGACAGCTCCCAAAGGCCCGCACCGGATGCTTTGACGACGGCGTAGACGCATGTGCCGGTGGCCTCCTGGACCAGGGTCCGGTTCGCCATGTCGAGGTGGCGCAGGACCTCCTCGGGCGGTTCCTGGCAGACGACGGAGATGCCGCGCATCATGCTGCTCAGCCGGCTCATGGCGGCGGTCGCGTCGATGTCGCTGCCGGTGACGTCCCCGATGACCACGGCCGTGCCGCCGTCCGGGAGGAGGAAACCGTCATACCAGTCGCCTCCCACCTGGGCGGTGATGGTCGAGGGTGCGTAGCGCGCGGAGAGCCGCAGGTCTTCGATCTCGGGCAGCGCCGGAAGGAGGGAGTGCTGCAGGTGCTCGGCGATGTTGCGGACGCGGGTGAACCTGCGCAGGTTCGCCACCTGGAGGGCGAGCCCCCCGGCCAGTTCTCCGACCAGCTCCACGTCGTCCTGCGTGAACGGCTGTTCCGGGCCGAGGCGGCCCACCGTGAGCGCGCCCACGATCTCGCGATGGGCTTGCAGCGGCGCCACGACGGCGCTGCAGACGCCCAGCCGCTCCGACAGCTCCGCGTACCGGCTGTCCAGCGGGCTCTCGCCCGCGCCCATCGGGGGCGCGCATGTGAGCAGCAGCGGGCCCGCGCCGCGCAGCGCCCGGGCGAGGGGGCCCCGGGCGGGGCTCGACAGCGCGGGGAGAGCGCCCTCGTAGACGGAGGAGGACGGGGCGGGATCGTGGCGGACGACGACGGCCCGCTCCACCTCGTTGTGCTCGTCGATCAGGTCCACCGCGCACCAGTCCGCCAGCCGCCGGGTCAGCAGTAGGCCGACGTGGCGAAGAGCCTGCGGCAGGTCCTGGGCTTCGCTCGCCGCGCGCCCGCTCTCGGCCAGCAGGGAGAGTCGCGCCAGCTCCGACATGCTCCGGTCGTGTTCGCGCGCCCGCTCGCCGAGCCCGCGAGGCTGCACGTCCGGCGAGGGCGGCGGTTGGGTCAAGGCCGCCTTCCGGCTCTCCTGGAGTTCCCCGGGCCACTCGCCGGGCGAGGGCTCGGGCGCGGCCGTCCGGGGGACGAGTTGGGCGACGAAGACCGTGCGGCCATCGATCATCTCCTGCGCCTGGATGAGCAGGCGGATGGGGATCAGCCGGCCGTCGCGGTGCAGCGCGGGGAGGGGGACCGGCCGGCCCAGGATCCGGGGGCGTCCGGTGAGCAGCAGGGACGTGAACGCGGCCAGATGGCGTTCCCGCAGGTGCTCGGGGATGAGCACGGACAGCCGCCGCCCGACGAGGTCGCCGGCGTCCCAGCCGACCAGGTCCGCCGCCGCCTCGTTGGCCGCGATGATCTGGTTCCGGTCGTCGATGGCGATGGTGGGGAACCTGCTGGCCCGTATCTGCTCGCGGTCCCAGGGTCTCAGCTCCAGGGGCGAGGCGGTCGGCTCCCGGGGGACCACCGTCCACGCGGTGGGGGCGCTTCCGCCGAGCTGCCCGCCGATCTCGTCGAGCATCCACCGCCGCAGGGCGGAGAGCTGCGGAAGGGAGGGCCGGGTCAGGAGGTGCTCGAGCCGGGCGGCTTCCTCGGCCCTGTCGAGGACGCGGCGCAAGGCGAGCAGGGCCGGCGTGACGTGCGCCGGCACCGAGAGGGCCAGAGTGCGGACATCGGCGTCGGCGGGAGGGTCCTCCCCGGCGGCCGCCACGCATGCGCTGATCACGTTGCTCACGTCGTGGGCGGCTTCGAGGTCGCCCGGCCGGATGTCGAGCGGCCCGCCGCCGGCCGAGGCGAGGAGGAGTTCGCGCAGCAGCGCGTGCCGGTGCTGCTGCTCGGCCATGCACAGCGCCCACGGCAGGTCGGCCAGCGTCACGCCGCGGACGGCGCCGGAGAACGGAACGACCGGACCCCACCCGGCGGAAGCCGCCGACCGGGGTCCTGGCGGGCCCAGCTCGAACCACACCGCCTTGCTCTTCTCGCCGGTGTCGGCTCCGTAGCGGGACGCCAGCCGCTCGACAAGGTAGAGGCCCCGTCCCGTGTCGGTGTACGGATGGCGGCGCCGCGACACCAGCCCGCGACGCGGCTCGTGGTCGACGACCCGCGCGTGGACCGTGCCGTCCAGGGACCGGACCGACACCCCGATCTCGGAACGCGTATGGAGCACCGCGTTGGTCACCAGCTCGCTGACCAGCAGCTCGGCGGTGCACACGACGTCCTGGGCAACGCCGCCCGCCAGCCTGTCCCGCACGAACCCTCGAGCGTGCGCCGCACTCTCCGGCAACGGAGGAAACGTCCGCTGTGCCCCTTCCTCCGCATCCCGATCACTCATGTGGTCAGTGTGGTCCGGACCGGCGGCCGAAGCTCCGATCACCGAGGCGTGTCATTCGATTACCTTTGGTGAGTCCGTCGAAGCGGTGGGGCGTGCTATCCGGAGGAGGGGGCGAGACCGGTGAAGGCGAGGTCGACGATGGCGTTGATGTGTTCGGTGTCGGCCGTGCGCGGGGTGAGCAGCCGGCGGTAGTAGGCGGCGCCGTAGAGCAGTTCGGTGACGAGGACCGGGTCGGCGTCGGGACGTACCTGTCCTTCGCGCTGCGCCGTCTTTATGCGTTCGGCGGCGGCGCCCGCCAGGTGGCCGATGAAGCTGTCCCACAGGGCCCGGTGGAGGTCGGGGTCGTGCTGGGCTTCGCCGATCAGTGCGCGGTAGTGCGGAAAGACGTCAGGGTCGCCGAGGATGCGGGAGGCCGCCGCCATCTGCGTCTTGATGTCGGCGACGAAGTCACCGGTATCGGGGAAGGAGGCGTCCATCTTCCAGGTGGACAGCAGGCCGTCCAGCAGTACGAGGGCCTTGGACGGCCACCAGCGGTAGATCGTGTTCTTGCCGACGCCGGCGCGGGCGGCGATGCCCTCGATGCTGAGCTTGCGGTACCCGACCTCCTGGCACAGGTCCATGGCGGCCTTGATGACGGCGTTGGCGGCCTCTTCGCTGCGGCGCTCGGGACGTCTAGGTGACATGCGAACAGCATAGCCCTCAGGCGGCACGGAACGTTCCGTATTGACTCGGTGGACGGCGGCGGGCATGCTGAGGCGGCACGGAACGATCCGTGCCGCCATTGAGGGACGAGCCCCATGAAAGTTGAGTTCACCCACGACATCGCCTGCGTCTGGTCGGCGCTCGGCTACGCCCGCTTCCAGCGGGCCGCCGCGGAGCACCGGGCGGGCGGCGGCGAGCTGGAGATCGTCTTCAGGCCGTACCAGACCGCGGTCCCGTCAGCGGGGACGTCGCCGAGCCGCGGAGATCTCCAGCTCGTCCCCGCCGCGGGGGCCGAGCAGATCGCACGGGCAGCGGCGGCCGACGGCCTGGTGGTGAACCTCGACCGGATCGTGCCCGCCCACAGCGCCCATGCCCACCGGCTCATCGCGCTGGCGTCCGCGCACGGCACCGCCGAGGACATGGCCGCCCGCCTGTACCGCGCCTACTTCACCGACGGTCTGGACATCGCCGACGCGGACGTGCTGCGGAGCATGGCGTCCGCGATCGGCGTCCGGTGGAACGGGGAGAAGGACGGCGAGCGGCCCCGCGCGGAACCTGCGCAGGCCGTCTGCGCGTCCGGCCCGCGAGTGCCGGTCTTCCGGTTCCCGGACGGGACCGTCCTCGTTGGAGCCGTGTCACTCGCAGCGCTGCGGAGTGAGCTGAGGCGGGCCGATTCAACGCGTCGACGCTGTTGGCTATCGCTCGACCGCGCGCCAATCGCAGAACCAGCGCTCTGACCGACGCCGCACATCGGGTGTCCGGAACCGGGCTCGGCAGGGCTGAGCACCTTGCCTTCATCGCCAGTACTGGCCGGCGAGTGTTTGCAGGCCGTGGGCGGCGGGGCGGTCGCGGTCGCGTTCCGGCACGCACTGGTACACGCGGCGGGCCAGGTAGGCCAGTGTGGCGGTGCGGTGGTCGGGCGGCAGTCCGTCCAGCGCGGCGGCCGCGGTGTCCAGGCCGTGGGAGGTCTGTCCGGCGTGGATGAGGACCATGCTCGTTTTGAGCTTCACCTCGACGCGTTCGCGGACGGCTTCGGGTTCCAGCTCGTGGAGTTCGGCCTTGAGGTCGCTCTCGAGGTCGCCGGTGAGGTCGGTGTAGGGGGTGCCGGGCCCCAGGATGGCCTGCACGGCGGTGCGGGTGGAGCGCAACCGCCTCTGCGGCCAGCCCCAGAGGGCGTGCTCCTCGGTACGGACCTCGTCGGGGAGCTGCTCGAACAGCTCCTCCAGCCCGGCTATCTCGGCCATGGCCAGCCGGGCCCGTGCGGGGCCGCTCGAGGTGGTCAATGACGTGGCCAGCGACAGGGCGCGGGCCGCGTGGGCCTCGGCCGATCCCGCGCAGGGGCTTTCGCCGGCCAGCTTCCGCGTCTGCTCGGCGACCCGCAACGCCAGCGAGGGCATTCCGGTCGCCTGGGCGGCCAGGGCCCGCCGCCCGCAGATCCAGGTCTGCAGCTGCTGGTCGCCGCTCGCCCGGGCGGTCTGGCGTGCGGTGCGCCACCAGCGGGACGCGGCCGCGAGTTCGCCGGCTTCGGTGAGCGCCACCGCCATCAGCCCGCAGAGCTGGGCGCTCACCCGCAACAGGGACTGGTGGATGTCCACGTCCCCGTCAGCGTCGTCGAGGCCGGGAGGCGGGGCGTTGATGAGCTCGCGGAGGTCGCCGATGTCGGCGCCGATGTCGCCTATGACGGCGTTGGGCGGCGCGACGCGCACCGAGCAGGCGTGCTCGTAGGCCGTCAGCTCCCAGTCCTCGACGAGATGGGAGAGGTCCGCGGTGCGCACCGACCGGTCGAGGCCGATGCGCAGCCGCTCGACCGAGTCGGCGGGGAGCCCGTCGGCGGGCGCGGTTCCCTCGACGTCCAGCGCCACCGCCGTCTTGGCCTGCGGGCGCGCCGCGGGGGCGGCGCCGGGACCATGCCTGCCGGGGGCGCCCGTCACGCCGGCGCCGCCCGGTGCCCGCCTCCTGGCGACCGGGTCGAGGAGCTTGTTGAGTTCGTCCAGGGTGAGCTGCAGGGCGTCGGCCAGGGGGCGCCGGTGGCGGTCGGCGATCTCGGTGGCGCCCGTCTCCCAGCGGCTGACGGTCGTGACGTACACCCCGATCTCCTCGGCCAGGGAGGACTGGGTGTAACAGGCGGCTTTACGCAGGTCAGCCAACCAGGGGCGAGGCGTCATCGTCTCCCTCTCAAGGCTCCACCGGACCGGCTCACATTGTGGCGTTCAACTGACCAATATTCCACCAATTCCGGTGTTTTGCCCTGCGACGCAACCCTGCCGCTTTCGCCGGGGAATGTCGCTACCTGCCCGCCCATGTGCGCCTACCAGGCAGGAAGCCGTGGCGGGAGGAGAATGACGCGGCGTCCGCCGGTGCCCGGAACGCCTAGTTCGCGTCACGCTTGGCGTTGAAACGCCTAGTTGATGCATAGTAAATGCCTGTTGCTTTCGGGTTGCTTGTTCCGATGAGATCTTCGCCATGAAACCTCGGAGCCGCTCCATGGCCTTCCTCCCTGACCGGTTGCGGAGGGTCTCGCCGGGTCGCGCGACGGCCCCGCGCCCGTCGCACTCGTCCTCCTTCCGGTGCTCGATGCGGTTCCGCGTGATCGCAGGTATTGTGGGCGTCGGTCTTGTCGCCCCGGCGGCCGCTTGCGGCGGTTCCTCCGAGAAGCATGTGAATGGCCTGGAGAAGTCGAATATCACCGTCGGCATCCTTCCGATCCCGGATGCCGCGCCGCTGGCCATCGCACAGCAGAAGGGCTTTTTCCGGCAGGAGGGCCTGACCGTCAAGGTCGACGTCCTTCAGTCGAGTTCTTTCGCGGTGCCCAAGCTCCGCTCGGGCGCCATGGACTTCTCGCTGGACAATTACGTGGCGAGTTTCGCCGCCGACGACCAGGGGGTCGCGCACTGGCACCTGGTCGCCGACTCCTACCAGGCCGCCAAGGGCGCCTTCGTGGTGCTGGTCGGCCCCAAGTCGTCGATCCGGACCCCGGAGGATCTGAAGGGGAAGACGATCGCGATTCCCTCCCTGCATTCGGTCGGGCAGCTGATGATCACGGCGTCGCTGCACACCCGGGGAATCGATCAGAAGGACCTGAAGTTCGTCGAGATGCCCTTCCCGCAGATGCCGACGGCTCTGGCGAAGGGGCAGGTGGACGCCGTCTGGACACCGGACCCGTTCATCACCGCCATGCAGAAGTCCATGGGGGCGCGCACCGTACTGGACACCGCCGAGCCCGGCAGCACCACCGAGGCGTTTCCGATGGCGGGCTGGGGCGTCCTTGACGACTACGCCAAGAAGCACCCCAAGACCGTGGCGGCCTTCCAGCGGGCGATGGGCAAGGCCCAGAAACTGGCGGCCGGCGGCCGGTCGGTGGTCACCGGCGTCCTGCCCAGTTACGTCAAGGGCATCGATCCCGGCACCGCGCAGCTGATCACGCTGGGCAGCTACCCCACCTCGCTCAACCCGACGCGGCTGCAGCGGGTGGCCGACCTGATGCTGCAGTACGGCTTCGTGAAGAAGCAGGTGAACGTCCAGCCCATGATCGTCCCCGCGTCGGCGGCGAAGTGATCCGAACGGGTCGCCGGGGTCGCCGGTGGGCGGCCGGGGCGGCGGGCATCGCGGTGCTCTCGGCGGCCGCGGAGGCCGCCGGCCGGACGGGGCTGGTGGACCGCTCCGTTCTGCCGCTGACCTCGACGGTCGTCGCCCGTGCCGTCCGCCTGGCCGGCGATGCCGAGTTCCTGCGGTCGGTGGTGGCCACCCTGCAGATGTGGGGGGCCGGGGTGCTCGCCGCCGCCGCGCTGGCGGTGCCGGCGGGCCTGGTCCTCGGCTCCTCGCCCCGGTTGGAGGCCCTGATCCGGCCGATCACCGAGTTCCTGCGTCCGATCCCGGCGGTCGCCCTGATCCCGCTGACGCTGCTGATCGTCGGGGACGACACCCGCATGACGGTGGTGGTGATCGCCTACGCCTCCTGCTGGCCGATCCTGATCCACACCATGTACGGCCTGCATGACGTCGACCCCGTGGCGTCCGACACCCTGCGCGCCTATGGCTTCGGCAGGCTGGCGGTGCTGTTGCGGGTCGCGCTCCCCAGCGCGGCCCCCTTCGTCGCCACCGGGATCCGCGTCGCCGCCGGCATCGGCCTGATCGTGGCGGTGAGCGCGGAACTGATGGCCGGTGGCGGCAGCGGAGTCGGCACCTGGCTGATCGCGCTCAACAGCGGCGTCGACCAGACCGATGTTGTGCTGGCGACGATCGTCTGGCTTGGCAGCCTCAGCGTCGTGGTCGACGCCCTGCTGGTGTGGGGCAAGCGGCGGCTGTTCCGCTGGCACGAAGAGAGCGTCGCCGGATGACAGGCCGCACGGGCGCATCATTGGAAGCCCGCGACCCGACGGACCCCGCGGATCACCTGGCAGGGGACCGGCCGTCCGACCGTGGGGCGGCCCGGCCGAAACGCCGCGCGCGGGTGCTGCTGACCGGACTCGCGCGGACGGCGCCGATCATCGCGGTCGTCGCCGGCTGGGAGTTGGCCGCGCGGGGGGCCGACGACCCCTACTTCCCGCCGCCCGCACAGATCGCGACGCGGCTGCGGCAATTGTGGTTCTCGGGGCCCTCCGACCGGGTCTGGCTCACCCAGCAGGCGATCGAGAACGTCCCGCCCAGCCTGGCCAGGCTGCTGGGCGCCTGGCTGCTGGCCGCCGCCGGCGGCATCGCGGCCGGGGTGCTGCTGGGCCGGCTCCGCCTTCTGGCCGACCTGCTGGAGCCGGCGATCCATTTCGCCCGCGCCGTTCCGCCCCCGGCCGTCCTGCCGGTCTGGCTCGCGCTGCTGCACATCGGGAGCCCGATGCAGGTCGCCACGATCGTCTTCGGGGTGATCTGGCCGGTCCTGCTGGCCGCCATCGACGGCGCCCGCGCGGTACAGCCGGCGCAGGAGGACATCGCCCGGGTGTTCCACTTGAGCGGCCCGCAACGGCTGATCTACCTCATCCTCCCCGCGGCCCTGCCGAAGATCTTCGCCGGGCTGCGGCTGAGCCTGTCGCTGTCGCTGATCCTCATGGTCGTCTCCGAGCTCATGGGCGGCGCGACCAACGGGATCGGTTTCAGCTTGCTGCTGGAGCCTCAGCGCACCTACGACATCCCGGCCATGTGGGTCGGAATCGTGGTCCTCGGCGTGCTCGGGTTCGCCTTCAACGCCGCCCTGCTGGCCGTGGAGCGCCGCGTCCTGGCCCGGCACGGCCGCGCGCATCAGAAGATCTGACCTCCGCAACCGTCCCTCGCCAAACCGTGAACAGGAGACCGGAATGACCGGACCAGCCGTGAACACCCCATCTCAGCCGCCGCTGATGGTCGACGGCGCCGACCCCCGGGCGGCTGTGTGGAAGATGATCCAGGGCGTCTACCGGTTCTCGTCGCTATACGTCATGGCCAGGCTCGACCTGGCCGGACTGTTGAGGGACGGCCCACGGACGGCCGCCGAACTCGCCGCATCCTCCGGTGCCCAGCCCGACCAGCTCACCCGCGTCCTGCGCGCGCTGGCCGCGATGGGCTTCCTCGACGCCGTCGACGGGGATGCCTACGCGTTGAACGATCAGGGCTCCACCCTGCTGTCCGAGGACCCCGGCTCCATGCGGTGGGCGGTCCTGTCGGCAGGTGAGCCGGGGTCGTGGAACGCCATGAGCGGCGTCGCCGATGCCGTCACGAGCGGGGTGTCCCCGTTCGCCCGCGAGTACGGCTCGATGTACGGGTACCTGGAGCAATATCCCGAGGCCGCGGGCGACTTCGATGCCTTCATGGCGTCCCGCTCCCGCGACACTGCCGAGGCGCTGGTGCAGCGCTATGACTTCGGGGATGTCCGGACGGTCACCGACGTCGGCGGCGGGACCGGTATCGTCCTGGCCACCGTGATGGCCGCCCACCCGCAGATCCGCGGCACCCTGCTCGACCTCGAGCACGTCGTCGAGCGCGGCGAGCAGTCCTTCCGCGAGCAGGGACTGGCCGACCGATGCGAGTTCGTCGCCGGCGACTACTTCGCATCGGTGCCCGAAGGGGCCGACCTCTACCTGCTGTCCAACGTCATCCACAACCTCGGCCGTCCGGACGCCGTGCGGCTCCTGCGCCGGGTGCGCGAGGCCATGCGCGACGACAGCCGCGTCCTGGCGCTCGACATCCTGCTCCCCTCGGATGGTCGGCCCCATTTCGGATTCGACCTGAACATCCGGATGATGGCCGTCTTCCCGGGCGGGCAGGAGCGCGACCAGGAGGAGTACAAGGCGGTCCTTCACGAGGCCGGCCTGCACGTCACCGGGGTGACCGCGCTGCCTCGCACCCCCCTGAGCGCGATCGAGGCCGTGCGCCGATAGGGCCGGCCGGTGGCGCCCTGACGACTTCGGCTCGGCGAATCATTGCGGGGTGACGACGGCCGGTGCGGCGCAAGCCCCATCGGATCGGCGGAGTTCGTTCGCCAGGGACGCGATCCGCTCTTCCGGGTGGGTCGATCCGGGGAAATAGGCGCAGACCCGTTCGGCCACGTCGCCGAACCGGGACCTGATCTCGGCCGCGCACTCGGCCGGCGTTCCGGCGACCGCGAGGGTCCGCATCATCGTGTCGTCGATCAGGCCGATCATCGTCATGATGTCGCCGGTCTTCGACAGCGCGTTCAGTTCGGGCTGCAGATCCCCCCATCCCTCGATGTCCAGGACCGGCTTGTAGGCCGGGGTCGAACCGTAGAACGCCAGTAGTGCCTTCACCCCGAGGCTCGCGGCCTCGATCTCCTCGGGAGTGTCGCCCATCGCGACGATCGCCTGCGGGTACAGGTCGAGGCGTTCGCGTCCCGCCCGTTCCAGACCCTCGGCCACGGCCGGGAGGGTGCGCTCGCGGAAGTGCCGGTGGCTGTGGAACGGCATCACCAGCAGACCGTCGGCGACCTCGGCCGCGGTCCGGGTCATCACCGGGCCCAGCGCGCCGAGCAGGACGGGGGGGACGCCGTACGGGTTCGGTCCGGGAACGAACGTCGCGGGCATCAGGGTGTGCCTGGTGAACTCGCCGCGGAAATCGAGAGGGGTGCCGTCCTGCCAGGAGTTCAGGATCGCCTTCACCGCGAGCACCGTCTCGCGCATCCGGGCCGCCGGCCTGCTCCAGGTCGAGCCGTACCGCTTCTCGATGTGCGGCCTGATCTGTGAGCCCAGCCCGAGCCGGAACCGGCCCTTGCTCAGCAACTGCAGGTCGTAGGCCATGTTGGCCAGGTTCATCGGGCTGCGGGGAATGGCGATCGCGACGTTGGTCATCAGGTCGGTCGGCGGCACCTCCGATGAACCGGCGGCGACGATCAGCGGCAGGAACACATCGTGCGGGCCCTCGAAAGTGAACAGGCCGTCGACCCCGGCGGCGATCAGTGCGCGGGCGCGCTCCGCGGCCTCGTCCGGCCGCCCGTCCAACTGCACGTCGAGTTTCACTGGCCGATCTCCGTTCCGCGCGGCGCCGAGAGTTCGCCGGCAAGGGGACAGGCTCCCGAAAAGAGCCCTGCTCGTTCCCTACCACGAGACGGAGCCGCCGAGATGACCTGGGGCGGCGACACGTCACCGGGTGTTCACCATGAGGTCCGAACTTCCATACAGACACAGGCGTCTATATGGGTATGGTTTCCCCAGGACGAGGAAGCATGATGCGGACCCCGCGGCGGATCGCCCAACTACTGGCCGCCCTGCCCCTGGCCGCCCTCCTGACGGCCACCGGGTCGTCGCAGGCGCTGGCCGACCCCGCCTACCAGGAACTGTGCGCCGGCCCGGTCGCCGAACTGCAGGCGATACAGGCGCGTATCCGACAGCACAACGCCCGTCCCCACACCGGCCCCTACAGCGCGGCGGCCGCCGCCTACGACTCCGAGGCGGCCACCCTGAGGGGCGAACAGAACCGTGCCCTCTCGCGGCTCATGGCCTGCGAGCGGAGCCTCGACCAGATGCAGGCCAGGTATCCGAAGTCGACCATCATGAGCCCGTCGGCAAACGACGTCGCCAAGATCGAGACGGCGCTCAAGAAGGTGACCGACGCGGAGAAGCAGGCCGCCACGCGCTGGAACGCCAAGACCTACGACTACCTCAAGTACGGGCAGGGAAAGAGCGGGATGACCAAACGGGTGGACCGGCAGCCCGCCAAACTCCCGCCGTCCGTCTACAGCGTGTACAAGGCGCTCGACCAAACGCGCCCCGCGTTCCCCAAGACCGCCTACCTGCAAGGCGTGCAGGCGCCGAAGACGGGAACGCCCGACTCCGCGTACCCCCCTTCGAGCGGCCGGGTGGTCAACAGCACGCACATGGACCACATCGTCCCGCTGCGGCGGCTCGTCTCCATGCGCGACTTCCTGAAACTGACCCCCGGCAACATGTACATCGTCGCGAATTCGCCTGCCAACGGCCAATGGCTCTCCGGCTCGGCGAACCTTTCCAAGGGCTCAGGAAGCGCGGCGCTCACCTCCGGCACCTCGCCCGCGTGGCAACAGCAGCAGGCTCGACTCCGGCAGAAGGCCGAAACCGAACTCCAGGAACTCATCGACGCGCTGCTCAAGAGCCAGAGGAGCTGATCCGAGATGTACGACCAGATCCAGAACCCGGGCCTGCCGCTCCCGCCTCCGCCCCGGCACGACCGGCGGCGCCGGCGGCTCGTCCTGCTCGCCGGAGCGCTCACTGCGCTCGCGGTTTTCGCCGGAGCCGCCGCCTACGGCGTCCACCGGTGGACGCACCGGGACGAGAGGCGGGTCAGCAGCGCGGTGACGGACTTCGCGCACGCGGTCGACCGGGAGGACTCGGCCACGGCGCTCGGCCTCATGTGCGCCGAGGAGGAGCAGAGCGCCGTCGAGTCCGGGGCCGCCACGACCGACCACGGCCTCGGCTCCCGCTACGAACGGCCGGTGAAGACCTCCGACATCAAGATCTCCGGTGACCTGGCCCGGGCGCGGTTGACGCGCCCCTCGCAGCAGCCCACAACGCTCTACCTGCGCAAAGAGGGCGGGACCTGGAAGCTGTGCGACCCGGAACGGCAGAGCTGGCCGCAGTGACCCCGCGCCCGGCGTCCCCGCCGGCGAGCAGCATGGCTTTCTCTTCGTGATCGCGTGTGGCGGCGGCCGGATCGGGTGATCGCACAGGTAGCGAACGATCAACGATGCATCCGACCGCAGAGGCGCCCATGTTGAAGCCCGGACGACCGCCGGCGGCCCTGGCCGCGTGCGCGGTCCTCGCCATCGCCGCCCCACCGCATGCCGTGAGCGGCGCCGTGCGGGGGCGTGCGGAGCCCGCCGTCCTCGCGCCGGCGGGTGAGGACGGCGCCTCGGAGCTGGTCCGGGGTTGGAGGATCCAGTCCTCGGCCGTCGCGGGGAGCGACGGCGCGCGGATCTCCCGGCCGGGCTACCGGGCGTCCGGCTGGCTGCCGATCGGCCGTCCCGAGACGCTGATGGCGGGACTGCTGGAGAACGGCCGGTACCCGCACGTCTTCTCCTCGGACCGGTTGAGGTCTGTACCGACGCGACAGTTCGCCGTGAACTGGTGGTACCGCGACGAGGTGATCCTGCATCCGCGGCAGGGCGGCCGCACCTTCCTGATCATGGACGGTGTCTCCGGCACCGCCGACCTCTGGGTGAACGGCACGCGGATCGACGGCCGCTCGCGGCTCCAGGGCTCCTACTCGCGCTTCGAGTACGACGTGACCCGGTACGTGCGCGACGGCGCCAACGCGATCGCGCTCGACGTCGCGCCGAACAAGGCGAAGACGTACCTCACCGGCAGCCGGCTCGACTGGAACCCGGCCGCCCCGGACCAGGGCACCGGTCTGGAGCGTCCGCCGAAGATCGTCCAGGACGGTCCGGTGTCGCTGCGCGACGTCCACGTCGTCCAGCGCAACGCCGACGACTTCTCCCGGTCCGACCTCACGGTGAAGGCCGTGCTGCGCAACAACACCGGGACCGTGCGGCGGGCCGAGTTCGCCGGCACGGTCGGCCGGGGCGCGACCCGGCTGCCGTTCAGGACGTCGGTGACGCTGCCGCCGGGCACCGTCCGCCCGGTCGCGCTCGGCCTGCGCCTCGACCATCCGGACGTGTGGTGGCCGTACCAACTCGGCGATCAGCCGCTCTACCGCCTCGCCGCGCACGTGCGCACCGGCGGCCGGGAGACCGGCCGGTACGCCGAGGACTTCGGCATCCGCACCGTCACCTCGTCGCTCACCCGCGCCGTCCCCGGCAGGACGCACGCGCCGCACGGCTACCGGCGGTTCGAGATCAACGGCGTGCCGATCGTGGTCCGCGGCGGCGGCTGGTCGCCGGACATGTTCCTGCGCTACTCGCCCCGGAACGTCCGCGACCAGCTCTCCTACGTCAAGGACCTCGGCCTGAACGCGCTGCGCTTCGAGGGCAACTTCCCGCCGGACGACATGTTCCGGCAGATGGACCACGAGGGCGTCCTCGCCATGACCGGCTGGCAGTGCTGCGACCGCTGGGAAGACCCCTACGCCAAGTGGAGCAGGGAACTCCAGGCCAACGCCGCCGTCCAGGCCGCGGCCGTCTCCCGCCGGCTGCGCGACCACCCCAGCGTGTTCACCTTCTTCCAGGGCAGCGACGCGGCGCCGGACGCGGCGAAGGAGTCGGTGTACCTGTCGGCGTTCAAGGCCGCGGACTGGAGCACGCCGCAGGTCGCGTCCGCGGAGGACAAGGCGTCGCCCCGGCTCGGCCGGTCCGGCGCCAAGGAGGGGCCGTACAACTACGTGCCGCCGGTCTACTGGTGGAGCAACGGCCGCGAAACCGCCGCCGTGAACGACCCGTCGTACACGAACGCCGGAAGTGCCTGGGGCTTCGACACCGAGACGAGCGCGGGCAACACCGTCCCGACACAGGACTCGCTCGACCGCTTCCTGACCCCGCAGGACCAGGCCGCGATCTGGGACCCGGCCACCGCGCGCGGTCCGCGTTCCGGCCGGGACCTCTTCCATGTGTACGCCTACAACGACTACACCAGGACCGCGCGCATGGGGCAGTACAACACCCCGCTGTGGCACCGGTACGGGCCCTGGTCCGACATGGCCTCCTACCAGCGGATCGCGCAGATGGGCGGGTACGAGACCGCCCGAGCGCAGTTCGAGGCGTATCTCGGCAACTCCAAGGACCCGGCCAACCCGAGCACCGGCGTCATCTACTGGATGATGAACAAGGCTTGGCCGTCGCTGCAGTGGAACCTGTACAACCAGGACTTCGACCAGCCCGGCGTGTACTTCGGCGCGAAGAAGGCGGGGGAGCCGGTGCACATCATGTACGACTACGCGTCCGGGACGGTCAAGGTCGCCAACCTGACCGGGAGGCGCCAGGCCGGACTGACGGCGCGGGCGCGGCTGATCGATGTCGACGGCACCGTGAAGCGGACCTCCCGCGTCACGGTGCCGGCTCTGGCCACCCAGGATGTCCGGACGGTGGCCGCCGCGCGGGCGCCGAGGGGCATTTCCCGCACCTACTTCCTCGAACTCACGCTGACCCGGCGCGGCACGACCGTGAGCCGCAACGTCTACTGGCTGTCCGCGAAGCCGGACGCGGTGGACTGGAAGAACACCCTCGGCAAGGGCAGCGGCGCCGCCTTCCAGCCGGACGGGTACGCCGACCTGACCGGGCTGCGCGGCCTGCCCCGCGCCGCCGTGCGCGCGTCGGCCGCCACCCGCCGCGACGGCGCCGACCTGGTGACCACCGTGACGATCAGGGCGACCGGGACGGCGCCGACCGTCTTCACCAGGGCGGACGTGCGGCGCGGCGCACCCGGCGGGCGCCCGCTGCCCGGCGACGACCAGGTGCTGCCGATCCGCTGGAACGACAACGACGTCACGCTGTGGCCCGGGCAGTCCCAGACCCTGACCGCCCGCTACCGCGCCTCCGACCTGCGCGGCGCCGTCCCGGTCGTCAGCCTCGGCGGCTGGAACCTGCCGGGGCGGACCGTTCCCGCCGCGTCGCGGACGTGAGGAGCGGGGTCACGACCCGGCCCCGGCGAGCGCGATGGCGCCGACGAGCGCGGCGTCGTCGACGAACCGGGCCGTCACCACCTCCGGCGGGAACGGGACCGCCCGCGCCACGGTCGCGCGGATCGCCGGAAGCAGGGACGGCTCGGCGGCCATGCCGCCGCCGAGCACCACCCGCTCCGGATCGAGCGTGGTCGCGAGGTTGGCGACCGCCAGGCCGAGCGTCCCGGCGGCGTCGTCCAGCAGCGCGGCCACCTGCGGCTCGTCCCGGCGGGCGAACAGGCCGGCGGCCGTCACCGGCTCACCGGGAAGGGCCGAGGCCCGCGCGGCCAGGCCGCTGCCCGAGGCGTACTCCTCCAGCGGCGCGCGGCCGTCCGCGCACCCGGGCTCGCCGGGGCGCCGCAGCAGGTACCCGATCTCGCCGGCGGCGCCGTGCGCGCCCGGCACGACGCGTCCGCCGACGACGAGCCCGGCGCCGAGGCCGGTGCCGAGGTTCACGTAGGCGCCGGTGCCGATGCCCGCGAGCCGGCCCCAGCGCGCCTCCGCGGCGGTGGCCGCGTTCACGTCGTTGTCGATGCGCACGGGCACGCCGAGGTCACCCGAGACCAGGTCGGGCAGCGGCAGGTCCTCCCATCCGGGGACGTTGGGCGCCAGCCGCACCCGCCCCTCGCGGACGACGCCGAACGTCGAGACGCCCACCGCCGTCAGCGTGCCCGGGGTCTCGGCGACGAGGTGGTGCGCCGCGTCCAGCGCCCGGCGCACCACCCGCTTCGCGCCGTCCGCGGCGCGGGTCTCCAGGCGGGCGCGGCGCAGCGGCGCCCCGGTCGCGTCGGCGGTGGCCAGCGCGACCTTGGTCCCCCCGAAGTCGATCCCGAGGATCATGCGGCCTGCGGTTCGGCGCCGCCGGGTTCGGTGAAGGGCTCGCTGATCTCCTTCGGCCCGAACGGCCAGATCCGCTCCAGCCGCGCCCAGACCAGGTACGCGACGACGCCGGCCGCGAGCCAGACCAGCGACAGCACGATCGGCCTGGTGCCCGCCGACTTGTAGATGTAGATCCAGCCGGCCAGCGCGACCAGGCTCGGCAGCGGATACAGCCACATCCGGTACGGGCGCGGCAGGTTCGGCTGCCTGCGCCGCAGCACGGTGAGGGCGACGATCTGCGCGACCGACTGCACCAGAACGAACACCGCGGTCAGCATGCTGATGACGTCGGTCAGGGTGAACAGCGAGCCGATCGCGGTGATGACGCCCATCGCGTACAGCCCGAACGTCGGGAACTTCAGGCGCGGGTGCATCCGCGCGAACCACGGCAGGAACAGCTTGTCGCGGGCCGCGTTGTAGGGCACCCGCGAGCCGCCGAGAAGCCCGGCGAACACCGACGCGAACGCGGTGACGATGATCCCGACCGTGAAGACCTTTGCGGCGGCCTTGCCCCACGTCCTCTCCAGGACGAGGGACGCGAACGAGCTGGACTCCTGGGTCTTCTCCCACGGGATCACGCCGAGGATCCCGACCTGGAGCAGGAAGTACAGCGCCATCATGCCGAGGATCGAGAAGATGATCGCCCGCGGGATCACCCGGCCCGGCTGCCGCACCTCCGCCCCGAGGTAGGCCGCCGTGTTGTAGCCGAGGTAGTCGTACACGGCGATGACGAGCCCGGCGCCGAGCCCGTGGAAGAACTTCGACCCCGCGTCGTGCGGGTAGGTGAACGCCAGGTCGGAGTGGAAGTGCGTGAACGCGGCCAGGATCACGCCGAGCACGGAGACCAGCATGACGATGAAGAAGACCGTCGTGAGCAGCCCGATGTCGCCGATCTTCCGGTACAGCGCGGCGACGACGACCGCGACGACCGCGATCGCCAGGGCGTGGCCGGCGGTCGACAGGCCGGAGCCGTCCACGAGCGAGGGCCACAGGTAGCCCGCGTACTGCACGAGCCCGATCACCCCGGTCGACATGATCAGCGGGATGAACAGCACCGCCGACCAGACGAACAGGAACGGCATCAGCCGACCGGTGCGGTACTGGAACGCCTCGCGCAGGTAGAGGTAGGTGCCGCCGGCGCCGGGCATGGACGCGCCCAGCTCGGCCCAGACCAGCCCGTCGGCCAGCACGATCAGGGCGCCGACCAGCCAGCCGAACATGGCCTGCGGGCCCTCCATCGTGGAGATCATCGCCGGGATGGTGACGAACGGGCCGATTCCGCACATCTGAGTCATGTTCACGGTGGTGGCCTGGAACACTCCGAGCCGCCGTTCGAACCCCGAACCCGCGGGAGCGGTCATCGTGGTCTCTCCCTTCCTCGTGACCGGACGTCTCGCCCCCGCTCGACGTCGATGCGAATGTAAGGGAGGCTCCCTAACAAATCAACACCCGAGGCGTGCGCCGTGCCGGGATATGTCAGTCTTTACACGTGCCGAGCAGGGAGACCGCCAACACCACCAGCGTGCTGCGGATCATGAACGAACGCGCCGTCTACGAGCGGATCCGCCTGCTCGGACCGGTGTCGCGCCCGCAGCTCGCCGCCGCGACCGGGCTGTCCAAGCCCACGATCTCGCTCGCGCTCGCCGACCTGGAACGCGTCGGCCTGGTCAAGGCGATCGGCAGGCGCACCGGCGGCGCCGGGCGGTCCGCCCGGCTGTACGGCATCCGGCCCGAGACGGGCTGGGTCATCGGGCTCGACGTCGGCCGGGAATGGATCCGGGCCGCGCTCGCCGACCTGTCCGGCGAGATCGCCGTGCGCGCGGACGTCCGCTCGGTCGGCGCCGACGCGGACCCCGATCCGGCCGCCCTCATCGACCAGCTCGGCCGGGTCGTCGACGACCTGGCGAAGGCCGCGGACGGCGCCGTCACCCACATCGTGCTCGGCACCCCCGGCGTCCACGACGTCGAGAACGGGCGCCTGCGCCTGGCGCCCAACCTGCCCGGCTGGGACGTCCCGGGCGTCACGGGGCGGCTGGCGCGGCGGCTGCCCGCGCCCTGCACCATCGAGAACGACATCGACCTCGCCGCGCTGGGGGAGCAGGGCTATGGGCTCGGCGAGGGCGTGCCGCACTTCGCGTTCGTGTCGATCGGCACCGGCATCGGGATGGGGATCGTCCTGAACGGCGAACTGCACCGCGGCGCCCGCGGCGCGGCCGGGGAGATCGCGTGGCTGCCGTTCGGCGAGGCCGATCCGCGGGAGGCCCGCTCGCACGGGATGCTGGAGTCGGTCGCGTCCGGCCCCGGCGTCGTGGCCGCCGCGCGGCGGCTCGGCATGACCGGGGCGATCACCGCCAAGCGCGTCTTCGACGAGGCCCGGGCCGGCGACCCGCTCGCGGCGAAGGCCGTCGCGCACGAGGCCGGGCACGTCGCCCGCGCCCTGGCCAGCGTCGTCGCGCTCCTCGACCCCGACCTGATCGTGCTGGGGGGCGGCATCGGCGGGCACGGTGCCGACGTGCTCCTCGGCGCCGTGCGCGACCACCTGGAGACGATGACCCCGCTCGGCGCGCCGCGCGTGGAGGTCTCCGCCCTCGGCGACGACGCCGTCGTCCTCGGTGCCCTGGCGACGGGCTTGGAAACGGCCCGCGACCTCGTCTTCACCCGTGCCGTGACCGAAGCGTGAACCGGCCACGCCCCGCTGATTCTGCTGAAGCCGGGGGCTAGTGCGGGGCGAACGTGCCGTAAGCGCCCTGGTGGAAGAGCAGGGGCGTGTCGCCGTCGCCTTCCTGCAGGTGGAGGACGCGGCCGACCACGATCTGGTGGTCGCCGGCGTCGTGCAGCTGCTCGGTGACGCAGTCGATCCAGGCGATCGCGCCGTTGATGACCGGGTTGCCGGCGGGGGACGGCCGCCAGCCGATGTCGTGGAACTTGTCCGTCTTGCGCATGGCCACGGCGCGGCAGACGTCCTCCTGGCCGGCGGACAGCACGTTCACGCAGAACCGCTCGCCCGACTCGCGCAGCGCGCGCCAGGAACTGGAGTTCTTGTCGGGCAGGAAGGCCACCAGCGGCGGGTCGAGCGAGACGGAGGTGAACGAGCCGACCGTCATGCCGATGGCGGTGCCGGCCGCGTCGAGCGCGGTCACCACGACGACGCCGGTGGGGTAGTGGCCGAGGACGTGCCGGAAACGGGTGGGATCGATGACCGGGGCGCCGGTCCCGGGGGTCGTGACGGGCATGGCGGGAACTCCTCCCTGTAGCGATCACTACAGAGACTGCCATGCGGAACCCCGGCGTGACAACCCTGCGTGCCCGCCGGGGCTCCGGGGCCGGGCTCAGCCGGCGTCCGCGACCGCCTGCTCGACGATGGCCACGATGATCGTGATGAAGTCGTCCGGATCCCCGGCCTCGTCGATCTGGTGGGCGAGGAAGAGCCCGTCGGTCGAGGCGATCACGATGCGGGCCAGGTCCATCGCCAGCTCCGGCCGGCGGGCCCGCAGCCCGGTGCCGAAATGCGAGGTGAACCAGGCCGCGATGCTGCTGGCCACCGCGTCGCGGGTGGCGAGGAAGTACTGGCGCGCCTCCGCCTCCACCTCGCGGGACTCCAGCAGCAGCATGTGCCCGATCCGCAGGAAGTCCGGCGCGCCGGGCAGGCCGCGCGTCGAGCGCGACAGGATCGAGCGCAGCCCCTCCGCGAGGGACCGCCCGTCGCGGGGATCGCGCTCCCAGCGCGGCTCGGCGGCGATCCACTGCTCGAAGCTGTGCCGGACGACCTCGGCGAGCAGGTGGTCCTTGTCGCGGAAGAACCAGTAGACCGAACTGGCCGGCAGCCCGGAGCGCTTGGTGACCTTCGAGATCGTGGTGCCCTCGTAGCCGTGCTCGGCGGCGATCTCGGCGGCGGCCGTGAGGATGCGGACGCGGGACATCTCCCGTTCGTCGCCGGGGCCGGGGGAGGTGGGGCGCGCGGTGCTCACGCCGCCTCCCCGAGCCAGGCCACGGCCTGCGCGTAGACGCCGTCGGCGATCAAGTCGACCAGGCGCTCCAGGTTCCAGCCCCGGTCCGAGCGGATGCCCATGTACAGCCCGTCCATGACGGCGAGATGGAACCGGGCCATCCGGTCGGCGACGTCCCGCCCGCGCTCCGGGTCGCCGCCGGCGAGCACCTGCTCCCACCAGGTCCGGATGGCGATGCGGGTCTCGGTGCGGACCTCGATGTAGCGGCGCCGCGCGGCGGGCTCCTTCGCCCGGTTCGCCAGGCCGAGCATGAGGCCGAGCCGCCAGAACTCCGGACGGTCGGCGATGGAGTGCGAGGCCCGCTGCAGCCGGTCCCGGACCTCCTCGGCGGGGTCGCCGGTCTCGGTCCGGTCCCGCCAGGTCGGGGCGGTGTCGCGCCAGCGCCGGTAGCTGAACTCCAGGGTCTCGGCGAGCAGTTCGTCCTTGTTGCGGAAGTGCCAGTAGACGGAGCTCGGCGGCAGTCCGGTGGCCTCGGTCACCAGGGCGATCGAGGTGCCGTCGTAGCCGCGCTCGGCGGCGATGGCGAGGGTCGCCTCCAGGATCCGCAGCCTCGACTCCTCGCCCTGCTGGTGGCGCCGTGCCGTCTTCCGCATCTGCACTTGCTCCTCTGGACCTCAGGAAACTCCGCCGCGGCGGGGGGTTGTGTCGACCATCACATCATGGGTACGGTCACACCGCGTCCCTGTAGTGATCGCTCCAGTCTGTGTAGCGATCCCTACGGATCCATTGTGGCGCGAACGCCTTCGTGACGACGCCACCGGCGTTGGTCAGCGAAACGGAGACCACCCATGCCCACCCTTCGCAGCGATCTCCGCCGCCGGCGGCCGATCGCCTCCCTCCTGGCGACGCTGGCCGCGGCCGCGACCCTGACCGCCTGCGGGTCCGGCGACACCGGCGTCAGCGCCGCGGACGCCGAGACCCAGGCGGCCGACCTCGTCAAGGTCCTGAAACTCCCGGACGGCGCCGCGCTCGGCGGCGACGTCACCTTCAAGCTCGGCGCCGCCCTCACCCTCTCCGGCCCGTCCGCCGGCAACGGCCAGTCGATGCGTAACGCCATCGAGCTGGCGGCGAAGCAGATCAAGGCGGCTGGCGGGCCCGCGCTCAAGCTCAGCGTCAAGGACATCAAGGGCCCCGACCCCGTCGCCGCCAAGCAGGCCGCGTCCGAGCTCGCCTCCGAGGGCGTCCCGGCCAAGATCACCTCGATGGGGGACGGCCTCGGCGCGATGCTCGCCGACACCGACAAGAACAAGATCCTCAGCCTCGACGGCGTCGGCGGCGCCCAGGTCTTCACCCGAGGTACGAAGTACTTCTACGGCACCCGCGAGGTCGCGCCGTCCGACGCCGTCCCCGGCGCCCTGGAATGGTTCAAGCGGACCCACCCGCAGGGCCGGACGGTCGGCCTCGCCGGCGTCGACCTCGGCGCGCAGAACGCCGCCATCAAGGCCGACATGACCAAGAAGTTCGCCGCCGCGGGCCTGGCCTTCAACGGCCTGTGGGAGACCGCCGCGCCGAGCTCCCAGGACTTCGCGAGCATGATCGCCAAGATCAAGAAGAACCCGCCGGACCTGCTGTGGGTCGCCTTCAGCGGGGCGTCGCCCGGCGCGTTCGCCGCCCAGGCCAAGGCCGCCGGCATCAAGAGCGAGCTCGTCGGGATCGAGTTCACGCAGGAGGCCGTCAAGGCGTCCAAGGGCGTCCTCGACTCCGACGGCTTCACGTTCGCGATGGACTACTTCGACGCGTCCGCACCGCCGAACCCGCTCGCCAAGCTCTTCGCCGACGCCTACAAGAAGGCCTACGGGCAGCCGGCCGACTTCTACGCGGCCAACGCCTACGAAGAGACGCTGATGGTCTGGGACCTCATCCGCCGCGTCAAGGCCGCCGGCGGCGATCCCGGCGACAGCGCCCAGCTCAAGGCCGCGCTGGAGAAGGACCCCGAGTTCGCCTCCGTCTACGGCGGCGACGTCGCCACGGTCGGCACGCTGAAGATCGACCTCGCGACGCACGGCGTCGCGAGCCGCCCCATGGGCGTCTTCGAGTACAAGGACGGCAAGGTCAAGGCGCTCGCCACCTACAACGTCGGCGGCCAGGGCTTCCGCCTCGCGGACTGACCGGCTTCGCCTCCCGGGGGACGGCCCGCAGCGGGCCGTCCCCCCTCCCTCGATCCGGGAGGATCCATGCACGACCTACTGGACGGCGAACTCTGGCAGCTGACCGTCAACGGCCTCGTGCGCGGCGCCCTCTACGCCGCGCTCGGCGCCGGGCTGGCACTCGTCATCGGGGTGACCAACCGCTTCCACTTCGCCTACGCGCTCACCTACACCGTCGCTCCCTACGCCGCTTACTGGGCGATGGACGGCCTCGGCGCGCCGTTCTGGCCGTCGGCGCTCGCCGGGCTCGCCGCCGCGGTCGCCGTCAGCATGTTGCTGGAACTCGGGGTGTACGAGCCCGTCGCCCGCCGCGCCGCCGACCGCGCCATGCTCGCCGTGCTGGTGACCTCGATCGGCGTCAGCACCGCGGGAATCGCGCTCCTCCAGTTGAAGTTCGGCACCAGCAGCCTGCCGTTCTACGGGCCGGACCAGGTGCAGCACCGCGTCGGCTCGGCGCGGATCTCCAACTTCGACCTCGACCAGGTCGCCACCTGCCTCGTCCTCGTCGCCGCCCTGGCCGCGTTCCTGGCGTTCACGCCGATCGGCCGCTCGATCAAGGCCGTCCGCAGCAACCCCGGCCTCGCCGCCGTGCTGGGAATCGGCGTCCGCCGCGTCAACCTCATCTGCTTCGCCATCGCGGGGCTCATCTCCGGCGCCTGCGCCCTCTGGTACGGCCTGCTCTACACGGTCCAGCCGAGCATGGGCGACTCGACGGTCATCTACGGGTTCGTGGTGGCCTTCCTCGCGGGCACCCGCTCGTCCCCGCTGCGGGCGCTGCCCGTGGGGATCGGGCTCGGCCTGCTGGAGCAGTGGGCGTCGAACTGGCTGCCGCTGCAGTGGACCCAGACCGCCGTGTTCATCGTCCTCACCGCCTACCTCGCGTTCCTGGCGGTGAAGGACCGCCTGCCCGGCCCGCGCCCCGTCCGTCCCGCGCCGCTGAAGAAGGCCTGACGCCATGTGGATCAACTATCTGGACCAGGCGCTGCTGCTCGCGGCCCTCGCCGTCAGCGTCAACCTGCTCGTCGGCTACGCCGGGCAGGTCTCCGTCGCGCACGCCGCCTTCGCGGGCGTCGGCGGTTACGCCGTCTGCTTCCTCGCCGGCCTGCACGGCTGGCCCTACCTCGCCTCCCTCGCCGTCGCCGTGCTGGCCACCACCGTCCTCGGGGTCCTGATCGGGCTCATCGCGCTCGGGCTCGCCGAGGAGTTCCTCATCCTGATGACGCTCGCGTTCTCGCTCGGGATCATCGGCGTGCTCGCCACGTTCGACGCCCTCGGCGGCGTCACGGGCATCACCGGCGTCGACGGCCTGCGGCTGTTCGGCAGGGAACTGGACACCCCGGCCGACTGGCTGATCCCCTCGGCGGTGGTGCTCGCGCTGGTCTTCGCCGTCTGCCGGCGCCTCGGCGAATCGCCCTACGGGCAGGTGCTCAAGGGCATCCGCGAGGACGCCGTCGCGACGCGGGCGCTCGGCAAGAACACCTTCGGCTACAAGATCGGCATCTTCGCGATCACCAGCGGGCTGACCGGGCTCGTCGGCGGCCTCTACTCCGGCTGGCTCGGCCAGGCGACCCCGTCGGCGTACGGGTTCCCGCTCGCCATGGCGGTCTTCGCGATGGTCATCGTCGGCGGCAACGCCAACCTCGTCGGCTCGATAGCGGCAGGCGTCATCCTGACGATGATCGAGCCGGTGCTGCGCCAGGTCCTCGCCGTCCAGAGCACCCAGGCCGCGCTCGTGCAGGTGGTGCTGTACGGCGCCCTGCTGCTGCTCGTCATGCTCGTCCGGCCGCAGGGCCTGTTCCCCGAACGCGCCCGGAAGGTCACCGCGCCCGCCTCCGAGCCGCGAGCGCGGACCTCCCCGCGACGCGCGCCGGCCGACCGGACGCCCTACGACGAGGCCGACGTCGTGCTCCGGGCGCAGGGGCTCTCCAAGCGCTTCGGCGGCATCACCGCCGCCAAGAACATCGACCTCGAACTGCGGCGCGGCACCATCACGGCGCTGGTCGGCCCGAACGGCGCCGGCAAGACGACCGCGTTCAACCTGCTCACCGGCACCGTCGTCCCCGACACCGGCTCGGTGACGCTGAACGGCGCCGAACTGGTCGGGATGCGCCCCGACCTGATCGTCCGCGCCGGACTGGTGCGCACCTTCCAGGACGTCCGGCTGCTCAACCGGCTGACGTGCCTGGAGAACGTCATGCTCGCCGTCCCCGGACAGCCGGGGGAGCGGCCCGGCCGGCTGTTCGTGCCCGGCCGCGGCGTCTCCCGCGCGGACCGGGAGACCGCCGCGGAGGCCATGCGGTGGCTGGAGTTCGTCGGCATGGCCGACCAGGCCGCGACGCCGGCGGGCGCGCTGTCCTACGGCCAGTCGAAGCTGGTCTCGCTCGCGCGGGCGCTGGCGACCCGCGCCGACGTGCTGCTGCTCGACGAACCGGCCTCCGGCGTCGACGCGGCCTGGGTGGACACCATGCTCGCCATGGTCGCCGCCGTCCGCGACGAGGGCCGCACCGTCTGCCTCGTCGAGCACAACCTCGACGTCGTCCGGCGGCTTGCCGACCACACCTGCTTCATGGAACTCGGCGAGATCACCGCGTCCGGCACGCTCGCCGAGCTGACCGGCTCCGCCCGCCTCGCCGAGGCGTACTTCGGCGCCCAGTGACGCTCATGGAGGACAGATGACTCAGGACAGCGCGCCGCTGCTCGACGTGAGCGGCCTGGTCGCCGGCTACGGCCGCAAGGAGGTGCTCCACGGCGTCGGCCTCCGCGTCGAGGCCGGCGAGATCGTGACCCTGATGGGGCACAACGGCGCGGGCAAGACGACCACGATCCGGGCCGTCCTCGGAGCCGTCCGCCCGCGCGCGGGGACGGTCCGGATCGCCGGCCGGGACACCACCCGCCGGCCCGTCCGCAAGGCCGTGGCGGCGGGCGTCGCCATGATCCCGTCCGAGCGGTTCGTGTTCCCCGACCTGTCGGTGCACGACAACCTGCTGCTCGGCGCCGCCAACGCCCCGTCCGGCTCCGGCACCGCGCAGCGCCTCGCGACGGTGAAGGAACTGTTCCTGATCCTCGAAGAACGCTGGAAGCAACCGGCCGGCTCCATGTCGGGAGGCCAACAACGCATGGTCAGCCTGGGCATGGCCCTCATGGCCCGCCCCAAGCTGCTCCTGCTGGACGAACCGTCCCTCGGCCTCGCGCCGTCCGTCGTGGAGACCATCTTCGAACGCCTGCGCTCCCTCGCCGACGACGACGGCCTCGGCATCCTGCTCCTCGAACAGAACGTCAAGCAGGCCCTCAAAATCGCCGACCGCGCCTACGCGATGCGCTCCGGCCAAGTGATCCTGGAGGAGACAGCCGAACAGATGCGTCAGCGAACCGACTTCTGGGATCTCTTCTGACCCGCCGGCCGTGGGAAGGCCCCGCCGCGCAACGGTCAGGAGCCGGGCAGCTTCGCCCAGACGGCCTTGCCTCCCTCGGCGAGTGGCCGGACGCCCCAGCAGTCCCGGACGAACTCGGCGACGAGCCGGAGCCCCCGGCCCGAGACCGCCGCGTGGTTCTCCGGCCGGACGACCGGACGGCTATTACCCGCGTCCCACACCTCGATCACGGGCCGCCCGTCGTCCGCGTCCCGTGGGAGGCGCACGACGATCGGCCCCTCACCGTGCCTGTAGGCGTTCGTGACCAGCTCGCAGACGATCAGCCGCCCTAGGTAGTCGTCAGCGATGCCCCAGTCGGCGAAGTGCTTGGCAAGGAACTCGCGCGCGAGCCGAGGCGCCACGTCAGTCGAGTCGAGGACGAGCGTGGGGGGCTCGGATGCTGCTGGTGAAGTCATCGGTACACCTTGGGATGTTGGCCACTGGTCACCGCTCAGTTAGCCACCATGCACTCGCGGAGCGTCACGAAGTGCAGGTGAAGCTGGGTAAGTTCCGTGCGCGGGTTCGCCGGACTTGCTCCCCGGTTGGGCTTGCTTGAGAGACGATGACGGCATGACGCCACGGCGCAACAAGGGCAAGGTCAGCCCGTCCCTCCTGCCGTTCGGGCGGCGGTTCCGTCGGTTCCGGGAGGCGATGGGATGGAGCCAGGAGAACCTCGCCGCGCGAGCCCGCGGCGGCCAAGGCGTCACCCCCCAGTACATCGGCGCGATCGAGACGGGCCGAACCCGCTGCACGCTGGAATTCGCCAAGGAGATGGACGAGGCGCTCAAGGCGAACGGCGAATTGGTCGCGCTGTGGGAAGACCTGGTGAAAGACGCGGCCTTTCCCGTGTGGTTCGACTGGGTGAGCATCGAGGACTCGGCGGAAGCGCTGGAGAGCTGGCAGACCATGCTCGTCCACGGCTTGTTGCAGACACCCGCGTACGCCGCCGCCGTGCTGCACGGTAATGCCGAAGCGATCGAGGCACGCCTGAAGCGTCAGGAGATCCTTGCGCGAGAGGATCCGCCGGACTGCACCTTCCTGCTGGACGAAGGCGTCCTGTATCGCGAGGTCGGCGGGCCGGAGGTGATGAGAGACCAACTGGAACACCTGCTGAACCCGTCCTACGACCGGATCACGGTGCAGGTGGTCCCGTCCCACGGCGAGCACATCGGCAACGTCGGGTCGTTCACATGCGCGACGTTGGAAGACCTCACCGAGGTGGCGTATGTGGAGACCGTGGCGCGCGGTTTCACGATGGGCGAGGTCGAGGACATCACCGAGGTGCGTCGTGCGCTCAGGGAGATACGCTCTCTTGCACTACCCATCGGCCAGTCGGCCGACTTGATTTCAAGAACGGTGAAGGACAGATGGACTTGAACGATCTTCGCTGGCGCAAGGCGTCCCGCAGCGCCTCGAACGGCGGGGAGTGCGTCGAGCTGGCGTCCGCTGCCGGTGTCGTCGCCGTCCGTGATTCGAAGGACCCGGACGGGCCCAAGCTCGTCGTGGGACGCGACGCGTTCGCCGCCCTGATGGCGGCCCTCAGGCACTGACCCTCCGACGCCGAGGCGTTGACCTGCGGCGTGTCGCACTTCTGCGGCTGCAGATAGGGGCGACACGCCACAAGTCAACGGGTCAGACCCAGGTGGGGAGGGCGTGTTCGGCGTAGCGGGCGCCGAAGCCGCCGGTCGGCAGGATCTGGGCGATGGCGTCCAGGTCGGCGTCCGTCAGAACGAGGTCGGCGGCGGTGGTGTTCTCTTCGACCCGCTGGGGACTGCGGGTGCCGGGGATCGGGACGATGTCCTCGCCCTGGGCCAGGAGCCAGGCCAGCGCCAGCTGGGAGACCGTCGCGTTCTTGGTGGCGGCCAGTTCGGTGAGCCGCTGGACGGCCTCCACGTTCTTTTCGAAGTTGCCCGGCTGCCAGCGGGGGTCGTGGTTGCGCATGTCGGTCGAGTCGTAGGACCCGGCGGGCTTGGCGGTGCCGGTGATGAAGCCGCGTCCCAGCGGGGAGTAGGCCACGAATCCGATGCCGAGTTCGCGCAGCACCGGGAGCAGTTGCTCGACGTCGCGTTCGAACAGCGAGTACTCGGTCTGCAGTACCGAGACGGGCTGGACGGCGTGGGCCTTGCGGATGGTCTGCGGGCCGGCCTCCGACAGGCCGAAGTACTTCACCTTGCCCGCCTCGATCAGCTCCTTGACCGTGCCGGCGACGTCCTCGATCGGCACGTCGGGGTCGACGCGGTGCTGGTAGAGCACGTCGAGGTGGTCGACGCCCAGGTAGCGCAGGCTGTTGTCGGCGACCTTGCGGATGTTGTCCGGGCGGCTGTTGAGGCCGAAGCCCTGTTCGGTGCGGGCGGACAGGTCGAAGCCGAACTTGGTGGCGATGACCACCTGGTCGCGGAAGCTCTTGACCGCCCTGCCGACGAGGGTCTCGTTGGAGCCGGTGCCGAGGCCGTAGAGCTCGGCGGTGTCGAAGAACGTGACGCCCAGGTCGTAGGCGCGGCGGATGGCGGCGATGCCCTCCTGCTCGTCGCCGGGGCCGTAGGCCATCGTCAGGCCCATCGTGCCGTAGCCGATGGCCGAGGTGACCAGGCCCTGGCGCCCCAGAGTGCGCTGCTGCATGACCAACCCTCCGTGAAGGAATCGCAAAGAACAAACCAAACCGTTCGGTATGGTCCTGTCCCACCGTACCCACCTCTCCGAACGAGTCAAACCGAACGGTTCGGTTAGCTAGGCTGGGGACATGGCCAGCACCGAGTCCGCCCGCGCCGACTCGACCCGGGGCCGGATCGTCGCCGCCGCCCGCGACGAGTTCGCCCGGCACGGCATCGCCGGCGCCCGGGTCGACCGGATCGCCAAGGCCGCCCGCACCAGCAAGGAACGCGTCTACGCCTACTTCCGCAGCAAAGAGAAGCTGTACGAACACGTCGCCGCCGCCGAACTCGCGGCGCCGGCCGAGGCCGTCCATCTGGATCCGGGCGATCTGCCCGCCTATGCCGGGCAGCTGTTCGACTACTTCACCGCCAACTCCGACCGGTACCGGTTCGTCACCTGGGGCCGCCTGGAACTGGCCGCCGCACCTGACGGCGACCGCGGTCCGTACCGCGACGCGATCCTCACCAAGATCGAGACCATCCGCCGCGCTCAGGAGGCGGGCGACCTCGACCCCGCGTGGGATCCCGTCGACGTCATGGCCGTGGTCTCCCAGATCGCGCATACCTGGCTCGACCAAGCCGAGCTGGCCGCCGTCGCGCGCCATGCAGCGGCCGACACAACTCCGGCCGCGCGACGTGCCGCCGTCATCCGCGCCGTCGGTGCGATCTTCCCACCGGCCGCCCGAACCGGTTCCGAACACTGAGCCCCGGCCCTGTGGGGGCCAGGGCTCCGGACGTGCGGCTCAGCGGAAGGTGTGCTCCATCTCGCCGATGCCTTCGACCCAGGTGCGCAGCGTTTCGCCGGGGCGAAGGAAGCGCTGGGGGCTCATGCCGAGGCCGACGCCGTCGGGGGTGCCGGTGAAGATGACGTCGCCGGGGCGCAGGGTGATGACCTGCGACAGCTTCGCGATCGTGCGGGGGATCGAGAAGATCAGTTTGGACGTGCGGCCGTCCTGCACCGCCCGTCCGTCGATCGCGCAGCCGAGTGCGAGGTCGTCGCGGTCGGGGAGCTCGTCGGGGGTGACCAGCCAGGGGCCGATCGGCGCGAAGCCCGGGTAGGACTTGGCGAAGCCGAACTGCGGGGCCTCGCCGGTGAACTGCAGGATGCGCTCCGAGAGGTCCTGCCCGGCGGAGAGGCCCGCGACGTGGTCCCAGGCCGAGTCGGGGGAGACCTCGTGGGCCGTCCTGCCGATGATCGCGACGACCTCGACCTCCCAGTCGGTGTGGCCGCCGTCGGGCAGGGCGATCTCGCCGTAGGGGCCGGTGATGGACGAGGCGAACTTGGTGAAGACCGGCGGCAGGTCCTTCGGCGGCTCGAAGCCGGTCTCGGCGGCGTGGTCGGCGTAGTTCAGCCCGATCGCGATGACCTGGGACGGTGCCGGCGACGGTGGGCCGAGCCGGGCCGCGTCGATCTCGACGTCCGGCGCGGGAGCGGCGGTCGCGGCCCAGGCGGCGAAGGCGTCCCAGTGGTCGTAGACGCTCTGCGGGTCGGGGCCGAAGCGGCCGTGCGAGGCGGTCGCGATGTCCGCGGCCTTGCCGTCGGAGACGACCAGCACGGCCCGCCCCGCGTGGTTGGCGATGCGCATTCAGATCTCTCCGTCGATGAGGCCCGTCAGGAGCCGCTCGAAGGTGTCGGGATGCTCGATCTGCGTCCAGTGGCCGCACCGCCCGAGGACGTACAGGTTCGCGTTCGGGATCGCCTCGGCGAAGTACCTGCTCGCGTCGACCGGGATGATCCGGTCGTCGCGGCCGTGGACGCACAGCACCTCGTGGGTGATGGTCGCGAGTTCCTCGGGGGTGAAGAAGCGGCGGGCGCCGTTCGGGTCGAACGACGCCTCGTGCGAGCGGCGGACGTCCTCGCGGTTCACGTAGGCCATCCGCTCGGCGACGACCCGGTCGATGGTGCCGCGCATGGGTTCGAGGTCGTACACGAACTCGCTGAGCAGCCCCTTGAGGGACGCGGCGCTCGGGTTCGCGTAGAACTCGCGGAGGTGCTTGAGCCCGGGGCTGACCGGCATGTCCGGGGCGCCGCCGCTGCCCATCAGAAGGATCTTGCCGACCAGCTCCGGCCGGGCCAGCGTCATCAGCAGGGCGAGCTGGCCGCCCATCGAGTTGCCGACGAGGTGGACCTTCTCCAGGCCGAGGGCGTCGACGAGCGCCAGCAGCGCTTCGGCCCGCAGCTCGTTGAACGGGCCCATGCCGCGCGGCGCGCCGGCGGGATGCGAGGAGTCGCCGAACCCGATCTGGTCGGGCGCGAGGCATCGGAACCGGTGGCCGAGATCG
Source organism: Actinomadura napierensis (assembly GCF_039529375.1). Taxonomy (NCBI): domain Bacteria; kingdom Bacillati; phylum Actinomycetota; class Actinomycetes; order Streptosporangiales; family Thermomonosporaceae; genus Actinomadura; species Actinomadura napierensis. The sequence continues at coordinate 111,325 of NZ_BAAAMR010000001.1, read as the reverse complement.
GTGATGATCCGCTCCCAGTTCGACAGCCCGGTCGCGCCCGGCCCGGAGCCGTGCAGGAACAGCACGGCCTCGGAACCCTGCTCGCCGGTCTCGTGCAGCCGGAACGTCAGCTCGCCGCCGCGGACTTTGACGGTGACGTCGGACGAGGTGATCACAGGTGCACCTCCGCGAGCTTCTCGGCGCCGAGGTGGCGGCCGCCCCAGGCCTTGGCGAGGGGGTCGTCGAAGAGGAAGGCGTGGCTGCCGGCCGCGATGGCGTCCTGGAACTTCGTCTGGAGCGGATGGTCGACGAAGGCGGAGCGGCCCGAGGAGACCCGCATCAGCGCTTGCACGGTGTCGACCGCCGCATTCGCCGACCGGGCGACGTCCCAGCGCCAGAAGGCGCGCTGCTCCAGCGTCGGGATCTCGCCGCGCTCGGCGTGCTCCATCAGCTCGGAGGCCGTCCGCTTGACCTTGAGGACGGCGGCGTCGAGCTGCCAGGCCGCCTCGGCGAGGTGGTTCTGCACGACGGGCTCCTCGCGCAGCAGCTGGCCGTAATTGGTGCGGCGGCCGCGGGTCTCGGTGACCCACTGGTCGTAGAAGCCGAGGCAGGCGCCGAGCGCCCCGGCGGTGATGATCAGGTTGAACGTGACGGCCCACGGCGTCCGGTACAGCGGCCCGTCGTTGAGCTCCTGGCCGGGCAGCGGGGTGCCGAGGCCGTGCGTGTAGTACACGTGCGACTGGCCGCGGTGCTCCGGCACGAACACCTCGTCCACGACGATGTCGTTGGAGCCGGTGCCGCGCAGGCCCGCGACGTTCCACGTCTCCTCGATCCGGTAGCCGGCCTCGTCGAGGATCACGGACGTGAAGTCGGGGTACTCGGTGCCGTTCACCTCGCGGCGTCCGGCGATGCCGCCGAGGATGACGCCGGAGCAGATGCCGCTGCCGGACGAGAAGCTCCAGCGGCCCGACACCCGGTAGCCGCCGGGGACCTTCTCGATCTTCCCGGTCGGCGTGTAGGACGAGGCGATCCTGCGAGCCGGGTCGTCGCCCCAGATCTCCTTCTGCGTCTCCTCGGGGAACAGGGCGATCTGCCACGGGTGGACGCCGACGACGGACGCCACCCAGCCGGCGGACGCCGACGCGCGGCCGATCTCGATCACCGTCTCGGCGTACTCGGCGAGGTGGGCCTCCCCGCCGCCCCACCGAGCCGGCTGCAGCGCACGCAGCACGCCGGTCGCGTCGAGCGCCGCGACGGCCTCCTCGGTGAGCCTGCCCTGCTCCGCGGCGGCCGCGTCGGCGGCGGCGAGCGCGGGCGCGGCGGCCCGCGCCTTGTCGATCATGCTCATGGTCACTCCGTTCCGTCCCCGACGAACGTCCGCACGATCGCCTGGAAGCGCGCGGCCTGCTCGATCTGCGTCCAGTGGCCGCACTTGTCGATCACGTAGAGGTCCGCCTGCGGCAGATGCTCGGCGAGGTAGTAGCCGCACTCCAGCGGCACGATGACGTCCTGGCGGCCGTGCACCACCAGCGCCGGGATGTCGATCTTCGCGAGGTCGTCCGGTCCGAAGCCGAGCATCTCCGGCCCGAACATCGCCCGGTGCCCCGCCTCGATCCAGGGGCGCCGGACGATCGGCATCCGCTCCGCCGCGACCGCCTCGACCGTGTCGCCGAAGGCGTCCTTGTCGTGCACGAACCGGATGAGCAGGTCGGCCATCGCCTCGACGGTCGGATCGTCGAAGTAGGTGATGAGCTTGATCAGGTCGGGGGTCGGCTCCAGGCCCGGCATGCCGCCCGAGCCCATCAGCACGATCCTGCCGACGAGGTCCGGCCGGAGCTGGGCGATGCGCAGCGAGTACATGCCGCCCATCGAGTTGCCGACGAGGACGACCTTCTCCAGGCCCAGCACGTCCACCAGTTCCAGCAGCGCCTCGATGCGGACCTCGGCCTGCGCCGTGAAGCCCTGCGGCTGCGGGTCCGGGTGGCTGGAATCGCCGAAGCCCAGAATGTCGGGGGCGATGCAGTGGTAGGTGTCGCCGAGCCCCTCGATGACCTCGCGCCAGTTGGACGCGGCGGTGACCCCGGGTCCGGAGCCGTGCAGGAACAGCAGGGCGGGCGCGCCCGGGGTGCCGGTCTGGTTGACGCGCAGGTGCCGGCCGCCGCCGATCGCGACGTCCTCGGTCCGGATCGCGGCGGTCATTCGGCGGTCTCCTCGCCGGTGACGGTGCGGAAGATCCCGGGCGGCCCCTCGATGTAGGCCTGGGAGCGGTGGTGGCCCCAGATCGACGGCAGGTCGTGGTTGCCCGCGACCCAGGTCAGGTCGTCGACGCTGATCCCGCCGTGGCCGTACTCGATCTGCATCGACGACGGCGTCTGCACGTAGATCGAGGTCATCAGGTCGTTGGTGTGCCGGCCGAGCGACAGCAGGATCTCCCGCTCCGGGTCCGCCGTGAACAGGTCGATCGCGGTGCCGAGGTCGTCGAACGACTCGACCTCCAGCATCAGGTGGTTGATGCCGGTCATGCCGGGGATCTCGGCGACCGCGAGGGAGTGGTGGCGGCCGTTGCAGTGGTAGAAGCGCAGGTTGAAGATGTCGCTCTTCACCCGGTCCGACAGGCGGAAGCCGAGCGTCTCGGCGTAGAACGCGTTGGCCCGCTCCAGGTCCGGCACGATCAGCACGACGTGGCCGAGGCCGAGGTCGCCGGTGACGAACCGGCCGCGCATGGGACGTCCGGGGAAGAACGAGTTCGGGTGGGAGTACTGCCCCCAGACCAGCTCGTGCCGGTTGCCGAACGGGTCGGCGAACCAGTGCAGCTCGGTGACCTGCCGCTCCTTGAGCTCCTCGGCGGTCCCGGCGTGCAACTCGACGCCCTTGCCGCGAAGCTCGGCGACGTAGGCGCGCAGCTCGGTCTCGTTGCCGCAGTCCCAGCCGATGTAGCGGAGCTCGTCCCGCTCCGCCGGGTGGACGGCGATCCGGTAGCCCTTGTCGTCGACCTTGACGCGGACGGCGCCGTCCGGTCCGTCGTCGGCGATGACCGCGCCGAGCAGCCGGGTGGCGTAGTCGCGCCACTCCTCGGCCTGCGGCGACGCGATCCCGAGGTAGGCGAGTTGCGAAATCAAAGCATGACCTCCGGGGCGGACGAGTCGAGGAGCGCGGCGCCGTAGTACTGGCCGACGCCGTCGGAGACCAGGAACGCGTGGCCGAGTTCGGCGATGACGTCCTGGTAGATGCGGTGCAGCGGGTGGTCGACGAAGACGGTGCGGCCCGAGGCGACCCGCATCAGCCTGTTGATCGCGAAGCCGGTCTCCTGGCAGCCCTTGGTGATGTTCCACCGCAGCCGGGCGCGCTGCCGCTTGTCCAGGAACGCGCCGGCCTCGGCGGCGTCGGTGATCGTGTCGATCGCGTCGTACATCTTCATGACGGCCGCGTCGTGCACCCATTCGGCCTCGGCCAGGTGCATCTGCATCAGCGGGTCGTCGGCGTAGGTGCCGCCCCAGTTCGCCTTGCGGACGCGGGTGCCGGCCGTCCAGTCGTCGAGGACGCGGCGGGCGAGCCCGAGCATCGGCGCGACCAGGACCAGGTTGAACATGACCGCCCACGGCACCTTGTAGAGGGTGCTCGGGTTGGTCTCCATGCCGGGCGCGGGGCGGTCGGGGTTGTACTCGTAGAGCGGGCTGGACAGGAAGCGGCGCTCGGGGATGAAGGCGTCGGCGACGACGATGTCCTTGCTGCCGGTGCCGCGCGAGCCGCCGACGTGCCAGGTGTCCTCGATGGCGTACTGGTCGCGGAACAGCAGCGCGGACCCGTAGTTCGGCACCTCGACGCCCGGCGCGACCTCGACCTTCCCGGCGAACCCGCCGAGGATCACGCCCTGGGCGTGGTCGCAGCCGGACGAGAACGACCAGCGGCCGTGCACCCGGTAGCCGCCGTCGACCGGTTCGATCCTGCCGGTCGGGGCGTAGGACGAGGAGGCGTTCCAGTCCGGGTCGGACGCCCAGATCTCGGCCTGCGTCTCCTCGGGGAAGAGCGCGAGCTGCCAGGGGTGCGACCCCATGACCCCGGCGACCCAGCCGGCGGACGGGGCGATGCGGCCGAGTTCGTAGACGCTCGTGAGGTGTTCGCGCAGCGACAGCTCGGCGCCGCCCCAGCGCTTGGGCTGCAGGCCGCGCATCAGCCCGGTCTCGCGCATGTACGTGAAGGCCCGGCCGGTCAGCGCGCGCTGCTCGGCCGAGCGATCCTCCTCGGCGCGGAACTCCGGCTCCAGCCGGCGGATCTCGTCCAGGACGGTCATCGGTGACGTTCCTTCGGGGTGTGGAGAACGTGAAAGCGTGACCGGCATCTCTGTAGCAGTCACTACATGGACCGTAGAGCGCTCGCTCCAGAGAAAGCAAGACCCCCACCGGTCCGATCCGTTGACTTGCGGCGAGTCGTCGTTATGGAGCCGCTCAAAACGACGACTCGCCGCAACTCAACGGGTGGGTTGCGTTTGGGTGGTGACCGGTGTCACGGTTAATGTCTGTAGTAATCACTACATGGAGGAGGCGTCGTGTCGCACACCCCGCCTTGGGAGCCGGGCCTGCTCCCGTCGCTGACCGGGGTCGGCCCCGGCCCGAGCGCCCGCGACAAACGGGCCGCGCTGCGCGCCGCGCTCGCCGCCGCCACGGCGGGCGGGCCGGGCACGGCGGTCGATCCGCTCGTGCTGCCGGGCGCGACCGACGCCCTGGGCGCCCGGCTCGTCGAGGACGCCGGCTTCGGTGCCGTCTACGCCACCGGCGCCGGGCTCGCCAACGCCGGCTTCGGCCTGCCCGACATCGGGCTCGTCTCCCAGACCGAGGTCGCCGACCATGCCGGACGGCTCACCGAGGCGACCCGCGTCCCGCTGATCTGCGACGCCGACACCGGCTACGGCGGCCCGCTGGCGGCGATGCGCACCGTCCGCCTGCTGGAGCGCGCCGGGGTGGCCGGCCTCCAGCTGGAGGACCAGGAGATGCCCAAGCGGTGCGGGCACTTCGACTCGCACGCGCTGATCCCGTCCGGGCACATGCAGACCAAGATCGCGGCGGCGTGCGAAGCGCGCACCGACGACGCACTGGTGATCATCGCCCGCACGGACGCCCGGTCCGTGCACGGGATCGACGAGGCGATCGAGCGCGGCCGCGCCTACGCCGAGGCCGGCGCCGACGTCCTGTTCGTCGAGGCGCCCCGGACGGTCGGCGAGCTCGCCCTCGTCGGCCGCGAACTGGCCGGCGTCCCGCTCGTCGTCAACGTCGTCGAGGGCGGCAAGACCCCGCAGCTGAGCGTGGCGGAGTACGCCGAGCTGGGCTTCGGGATCGTGCTGTTCGCCAACTACCTGATGCGCTCGATGCACCTCGCCGGGCAGGAGGCGCTGGCGCACCTGAAGGAGCACGGGGAGACCGCGTCGCGCGCCGGCCGGATGGCGAGCTGGGAGCAGCGGCAGAGCCTGTTCAACCTGCCGCGCTTCAGCGCCGCCGAAAGCGCGCTGGACCGCGAGCTGGGGAGCAACTCGTGAGCTCCATCGCCGGCCTGCCGGTCGAAACCGAGCCGCCCGAGCGCGTCGGCGTCCTCGTCCTCGGCGCGGGCCTCGCCGGCTGCGCCGCCCTGCTGGCCGCCGCCGAGGCGGGCCGGTACGCGCTGCTGCTGGAGAAGACCGGCGAGATCGGCGGCTCCACGGTGAAGTCCGCGGGCCTGTCCGCGTTCGCCGGCACCGACGAGCAGGCCGAGCAGGGCATCGCCGACTCCGTCGACCTGCTCCGCAAGGACCTCCTCGACGTGGGAAGGGACCGCAACGACCCGGCGCTCGTCGACCTGTACTGCGAGCACCAGCTCGCGACGTACCGGTGGCTGAAGGAGCACGGCGTCCGGTACGGCGAGATCCACGCCGCCTCGGGCCAGTCGGCGCCGCGCAGCCACCCCGCCGACACCACCCGCATGCTGGAGCTGCTGCTCAAGGCGGCCGGTGAGCTGGGCGCGCGCATCATGCTGAACGCCCCCGCGCATCGGCTGCTGCACGACGGCGCCCGCGTGACCGGCGTCCGGCTCGCCGACGGCCGCGAGGTACTGGCCGACGCGGTCGTGCTCGCCACCGGCGGCTTCTCGATGAACCCGGACCTGCTCGCCACCTTCGCGCCGCAGATGGAGCACGCACTCCGCCAGGGCGGTGCCGGCAACCAGGGCGACGGCCTCAAGATGGCCATGGCGCTCGGCGCCGGCGTCCGCGACACCCCGTACATCAAGGGCACCTACGGGCACTACCACGTCGAGCATCCCGACGAGGACGGCACCGGCATCCTCGCCGTCTACAAGGGCGCGATCGCGGTCAACCGCGAAGGCCGCCGCTTCGTGGACGAGTCGAGGAACTACAAGGAGATCGGCGACGCCGCGCTCGCCCAGCCCGGCGTGACCACCTGGCAGGTCTTCGACGCCCGGACGATGGCCCTCGCCAACGACGAGGTCCCGATCTACGAGTTCGCGGGACGCGAGCGGGCCGGGATGCTGCTCAAGGCCGACACGATCGGTGGCCTGGAAGCCGAAATCGGCCTCCCCGAGGGCTCCCTGCAACGCACGGTCGCCGAGTACAACGCGGCGATCGAGCACGGCGGACCCGACGCGTTCGGACGAGTTCACCTGTCCGGCGCGGTGGGGGAGCGGATGCCGATCGACCGGCCGCCGTTCTACGCCCACCCGTCCGGCACCGTCGTGCTCGCGACGTACTGCGGGCTCACCGTCGACACCCGGATGCGGGTCCTCGACTGGTGGGGCGAGCCGATCGGGCGCCTCTACGCCGCCGGCGAGATCACCGGCGGGTTCCACGGTGCCGGCTACATGACCGGCACCTCCATCGGCAAGTCCGGCGTCTTCGGCCGGATCGCCGGCCGCAACGCCGCCGGCGAGGAGAGCGAGCTCCCATGGTGACGTCCGCCTTCGACCTCACCGGCCAGGTCGCCCTCGTCGTCGGCGTGGCCCCCGGCGGCCTCGGCGAGCGCGCGGCGCACGCGCTGGCCGACGCCGGCGCGGAGATCGCCGTCGCCGACCTGCCGTCGCGCGCCGCCGACCTCGCCGGAACGGCGCGGGACCGCGGGGCGAGCGCGCACGAGGTCGACGTCACCGACGAGGCGTCCGTCGCCGCACTCTTCGAGGGCGTCATCGCCGCGCACGGGCGGCTCGACGTCGTCGTCAACGCCGCTGGCGTCATGCTGCGCAAGCCGTACGACGAGACGTCCGTCGAGGAGTTCGAGCGGGTCGTCCGGGTCAACCTCACCGGGACCTGGCTGGTCGGACGCGAAGCCGGCAAGGCCCTCACCCGCCAGGGGCGCGGTGGACGCATCGTCAACCTCACCACCGTCTACGCCGAACGCGTCGGACCCGTCCCCGAGTCGGCGTACTACTCGTCCAAGGCCGGCGTCGTGAACGTGACGCGGGCGCTGGCCGCCGAACTCGGCCCGCACGGCGTCAACGTCAACTGCCTGGCCCCCGGCGTCTTCTACCCCACCCAGATGACGGCCGCGCTCGGCGCCGACCCCGACCGCCTGAAGTGGTTCGGCCAGCGCACCATGCTCGGCCGGCTCGGCGACCCCGCCACCGACTTCGCCGGCCCCCTGCTCCTGCTCGCGAGCCCCGCCGCCTCGTACATGACCGGCCAGGTCGTGTACGTCGACGGCGGCTGGTCCGCCTGGTAGCCCGATCCCTCCAAGGAGACCCCTGATGACCACCGCCACGAAGGCCCTGCTCATGCTCGACTACCAGGTCGCGCTCTGCGAGGAGGGGCCGCACCTGCGGATGCCCCCGCTCGCCGCGCAGATCGCCGAACGCGGCGTCCTCGCCACGGCCGGACGGGTGCTCGCCGCCGCCCGCACGGCCGGGACGCTCGTCGTGCACGTCCGGCTCGCGTTCGACCCGTCCTACAAGCTGCGCACCAACCGGCTGCCGCGCTTCGACCCCTACGAGGAGCAGCGCGCGATGCTCGCCGACTCCCCGGAGGCGCAGATCGTCAAGGCGCTGGCGCCTGTCGCGGGCGAGCCCGTCATCGACAAAGGCTGCGTCGACCCGTTCGTCGGGACCGCGCTGCGGGACGTCCTGGCCGCCGAAGGCGTCACCGAGGTCGTCCTCGGCGGCGTCGCCACCAACCTCGTCGTCGAGTCGGCCGCCCGGCACGCCTCCGACTCCGGCCTTCAGGTGACCGTGGTCGAGGACATGTGCGCCTCCTTCCGGCCCGACTTCCACGCGTTCTCCGTGACGAACATGCTGCCGCTGTTCGGCTCCGTGATCAGCTCCGCCGAGCTCGCACTCTGAGGGGACGCCACGCCATGACCGAACAGACCCACCGCTACGACGTCGTCGTGGTCGGCGGCGGGGTCGCGGGCCTGTCGGCCGCGGTCTCCGCGGCCGAGAACGGCGCCCGCGTCGCGCTCCTGGAGCGCTCCCCAGAGGCCGAGACCGGCGGCAACACCCGCTACACCGAGGCGTTCCTGCGGATGAAGTCGCTGGACGAGGTCGCCGACGGCTTCGAGGACGCGCTCGTCGACGACTTCATGGGCCATCCCGACCCGTCCATCGTCAACGACGCGGCGCTCCCGCCCCGGCGGCAGAGCGGCCTGTACCGGGCCACGCACACCGTCGATCCCGACTACGTCGCCGTGCTGTCCGAGAACGCGCCGCCGACGCTGCACTGGATGTCCGGCCACGGCGTCCGGTTCGACTTCATGCCGACCCCGTTCCTCACCCGCTCGACGACCCGGATGGCCCCGGTCGGCGGCGGCCTCGCCATCGTCGAGACGATGGGCAAGGCCGCCCGCGGGCTCGGCGTCGAGTTCCACTTCGAGACCACCGCCCGCCGGCTCGCCTTCTCCGACCGCGGCGTCACCGGCGTGGTCGCGCACACCCCGGCCGGCCCCGCCGTGTTCGAGGGCGCGGCCGTCCTCGCCAGCGGCGGCTACCAGGGCAACTTCGAGCTGATGGCCCGCTACCACGGCGACAGGGCCCTGACCTGCCGTCCCGTCGCCAAGGGCGGCAACTACAACAAGGGCGAAGGGCTGGAGATGGCGCTCGCGCTCGGCGCCGCCACCGCCGGGAACTTCGCCCTCTTCCACGCCGAGCCGATCGACCCGCGCAGCGGCGAGCCCGAGGCCGCGATCTTCTGCTTCCCCTACGGCGTCCTCGTCAACAAGGAAGGGCGGCGGTTCGTGGACGAGGCGCGCGGCACCGTCGACGCCTGGTACGAGCGCACCACCCGCGCCATCCAGGCCCAGACCGAGGGGATCGCCTGGGCGATCCTCGACCAGCAGGGGCTCGCGGTGCCGAACCTGATGGCGGGCGTGCGCACCGACGTCCCGCCCGTCACCGCTTCCAGCATCGGCGAACTGGCTCGTCTGCTCGGCCTGCCCGCCGCGGACGTTGAGCGCACCGTCGAGGCCTACAACGCGGCCTGCCCTCCCTCGGACGGCTTCGACCACAGCGCGCCCGACGGCCTCGCCACCACCGGGCTGGACGTCCCGAAGTCGAACTGGAGCCGGCCCGTCGCGCAGGGGCCGTTCGCCGCGTACCCGATCATGGCGGCCAACGTCTTCAGCTTCGGTGGCCTCAAGACCACCTCCGCCGCCGAGGTCGTCGACCGCGACGGCCGCCCCATGACCGGCCTGTACGCGGCGGGGGAGTTGACCGGGCTGTACTACTCCAACTACACCGGCTCCACGTCGGTGCTGCGCGGCGCGACGTTCGGCCGGATCGCCGGCGCGAACGCCGCCGCCCACGCCGCGGCGGGGGTGTGACCGTGCGGATCTGGCACCAGTCCTTCACCGTCCTCGACGACGTCCCGCACTACCGCGACGCGCTCGCCCGCCACATGCTGTCGCAGGCGGCCCCCGGAACCGAGATCGACTTCCACGGGATGAAGCCCGGCACCTATCCGTCCGACTATCCCGGGACCCATATCGGCTATGCCTACCTCGCCGGCCTGCACAAGGAGCAGTTCGTGCACGCGGCGCTGCGCGCGCAGGACGAGGGCTACGACGCCTTCCTCATCGCGACCATCCCCGACACCGCGTACGAGGAGGTCCGCACGATCGTCGACATCCCCGTCATCGCGTTCGGCCAGACCTCGGTCCTGATGGCCGGGGCGCTCGGCGATCGCGTCGGGATCGTCAACTTCATCGCCGCCCTCGAACCCCAGATCCGGCGCAACATGGGCAACTACCGCATCGACCGGCTCGTCGGGCCCATCGTCCAGGTCGAGGCGGAGTTCACCGACGTCATGGCGGCGTACTCCGACCCGGAGCCGCTGCTCGACGCGTTCACCCGCGCCGCCCGCAAGGCCATCGCGGACGGCGCGAACGTCATCGTCCCCGGCGAGGGGCCGCTCAACGTGTTCCTCGCCGACCAGGGCCTGTCCCGCGTCGACGACGTGCCGGTGCTCGACTCCCTCGGCACCTGCGTCCGCGTCGCGGAACTGCGCGCCGCGCAGTACCGCGCCACCGGCCTCACCCCGGCGCGGACCGGCTTCTACGGCGCGCGCCCGCCCCGCCCGCTGATCGACGCCGCGCGCGACTTCTACGGCACGAACAGGACCCTGTCATGACCTGGGACGCCGAGGTCGACGTGGCCGTCATCGGCGGCGGAGCCTGCGGCGTGATGACCGCCCTCCGCGCCGCCCGCGACACCGGCCGCGTCGTCGCCGTCTTCGAGAAGTCCACCCGCGAGGGATGCAACGCGGCGATCTCCTCCGGCTCCCTCGCCGCCGGAGGCACCCGCTTCCAAGCCGCCGCGGGCATCGACGACTCGCCGCAACGGCACGCCGACGACATCCTCCGGGCCAGCGGCGACGAGGAGTGGCGCCCTGTCGTGGAGGCGCTCTGCGCGGCCGCCCCGCGGATCGTGGAGTGGATCGCCGACACCGGCTACCCGATCGAGATCGGCACCGACATGCCCCGCGCCGGGATGGCGGCCCTGCGCCTGCACACCGACACCGGACGCCAGGGCGGCGCCCGCCTCATGCGCCACCTGCGCGCCCTGCTCGAAACCCACGACAACGCCGCCTTCGTCGACGAGGCCCCCGCCGTCGACCTCGTCTCGGACGACGGCGAGGTCACCGGCGTCGTCATCGCGCAGAACGGCTCGCTGCAACGCGTCCGGGCGAGCGCCGTCGTCCTCGCCGCCGACGGCTTCGCGGCCGACCAAGCCCTGGTCAAACAGCATCTGCCTCACCTCGGTACCCCGTTCTACGGCGGCGTCTCCACCTCGACCGGCGACGCGCTCGCCTGGGCACGGCGGCTGGGCGGCCGGCTGCGGAACATGGGCGCCGGCCTGCGCTCCGGTCTCGTCGTCGTCGACCACGGCACCCGCGTGTCCCCGGCCCTGCCGTTCAACGGCGCCGTCCTGGTCAATTGGGAAGGCGAGCGCTTCGTCGACGAGGAGTCCAAGGGCTACTCGTCCATGGCGGGCGTCCTGCAACGGCAGACCGGCGAGCGCGCCGCGATGATCTGGGACGCCACCGCGATGGCCGCCACCCGCGAGTCGGAGATGATGCGCGAAAGCCTCGCGGCCGGCGCCGTCCGCGACTGCGCCACCCTCGACGACCTGGCCGCCTCCCTGGGCCGGACGATGGAGGAGACCGAGCGCGCCCTCGCCCCGCTGCCCGGTCGCCGCCGGCTCACCGACCCCTACCATCTGGCCTGGGTCACCCACGGCCTGCTCACCACCCAGGGCGGTCTGGTCATCGACCCGTCCGGCCGCGTCCTGGACCAGGCCGATGAGCCGATCCCGGGCCTGTACGCGGGCGGCGGCACCGCGTGCGGCCTGGCCGGCCCCCACTCCGACGGCTACCTCTCCGGCAACGGTCTGCTCTCCGCCTTCGGCATGGGCTGGATCATCGGCAACGCACTGTCCACCACCTGAAGGTGATGAGACAGGCACGGTCTCCAGAGGACGTGGGTTTCGAAGCCCGTGATCTTCTGGAGGAACCGTGCCTGCGGCCTCCGTGGGATGGCTACCTGGGCCTCGTGAACTCAAAGGGTGACACGTCGCGGGATCCGGGCTGCCGCGCGAGGTCAGCGCGGCACATAGGTGAGGATGACCGACCCGTTCTGGAATCGCTTCTCGCCGGTGAGGCTGAGGTCCAGCCCTGCGGTGTCCACGTGTTCGAAGAGCCGTTGCCCTGAGCCGGCCACGACGGGCATGTACCAGAAGTGGAACTCGTCGATCAGGTGGTGCTGGACGAGTGTGGCGTCGAACCGAGTGGTGCCGTACTTGATGAGGTCCTTGCCCGGCTGCTTCTTCAGCTCCGCGATCGCGTTGGAGGGGTCGGGTCCCAGCAGGGTGGCGTTCCAGGTCGTCTCGGCCAGTGAGCGGGACGCGACGTGCTTGGGCATGGCGTTGATGCGGTCGATGTAGGGGTTGCCGGTGACGTGGCCCCAGTTGGCGTAGAAGGTCTCGTAGGTCTTCCGGCCCATGACGAACGCGTCGTAGTTGCCGAGTTGTTCGAGCGAGTACGCCGAGGACTCGGCGTCGAAGAGGGCCCAGCGGTCAGGGGCTTCGATGACGCCGTCCAGCGTGACGAGCGTCGACTCGATGAGTTTGCGCACGGTGGTTCTCCTAGGTGATGAGCGCGGTGGTCAGTCGGCGGGGGCAGGTTCTGGGACTTGGCCTTGCAGGACGGTGGTGACCTCTGTGATGTCGGTGCGCCTGATGAGCAGGAAGGCGATGGGGATTCCGGCCAGGGCGATGAGTCCGCAGACCCAGAAGGCGGTGTGGAACCCGCCGGTGAGGGCGCCTGCCATGGCGTGGCCTTGGCCGTGGAGGTGGCGGGTGCGGGTGGCCGCCACGGTGGAGGCGATGGCGATCCCGATGGCGCCGCCGAGTTGCTGGGAGGAGTCGATGAGGCCGGAGGCGACGCCTGCGTCCCGTTCGGTGACGCCGACCAGAGCTCCGATCGATACCGGAATGAAGATCCAGGTGACGGTGCCGGTGAGGAGGAAGGGGCCGGCCAGGCTCGCCCAGAAGCCGCCGTGGGCGGGCGCCTGGGTCGCCCACAGGATCCCGGCGCCGGTCAGGGTCAGCCCGGCCGCCAGCACCAATCTGATGGAGGTGCGGGTGACGAGCATCTGCGCCGGCCCCGCGAGGACCACTCCGGTCAGGCCGACGGTGAGCCAGGCGAGGCCGGTGTTCATCGCGGAATAGCCGAGTACTTGCTGCATGTAGAGGGTGCCGATGAAGATGTACCCGTAGAAGCTGGCGCCGAGCAGGAACCCGACGGCGTTGGACCCGGCGAGGGTGCTCAGCCGGAACAGGCGCAGCGGCAGCAGCGGCGCTTGCGCCCTGGCCTCGATGGCCACGAACGCGGCCAGCAGGGCCGCCGACGTCGCGATCAGGGCCAGGGTCCGGGTGGCCGTCCACCCGGCGGTCGGCGCCTGCGAGATGGCGTACACCATGATCACTAGCGCGGCGGTCACGGTGATGGCGCCGAACGGGTCGTAGCGGCGGCGCGCGCCGCTCAGCCTGCTTTCCGGCACTACACGCCGGGTCAGGAGCAGCGCGGCCCCGCCGACGGCCACGTTCAGGTAGAAGATGTACGGCCAGCCCGCGTAGCGAGTGAGGGCGCCGCCGGCCAGCACGCCGACGGTCGCGCCGCTCGCGCCGATGGCGCCCCACAGGCCGAGTGCCTTGTTGCGCTCGGTGCCCTCGGTGAACATGTTCATCACGATCGACAGCGCGGCGGGCAGCACCAGGGCGGCGCCCAGGCCCTGGACGCCCCGCATGATGATCAGGAAGACGCCGCTGGTGGCCAGCGCGCAGGCCAGCGAGGCCGCCGTGAACAACGCCAGCCCGGCCGTGAACACGCGCCTGCGCCCGAGCAGGTCCGCGGCTCGGCCGCCCAGCAGCAGGAACCCGCCGAAGGCGAGCGCGTAGGCGGTCACCACCCACTGCAGGTCCGCCTGCGCGAAATCCAGCTTGCGGCCGATCGTCGGCAACGCGACGTTGACGATCAGCATGTCGACCGCCGTCATGAAGTACGCCACGGCCAGCAGCGAGAACGCCCGCCACCGGTGCACCCGGCCCGGTGGCGCGGCCTGGCCGGCGCCGATGTCGCTGCCGGGGTCCACCGCGGTCACGGCCGCGTCCGCTCGTTCGGGTGCTCGGCGCGCGGTCGCCGGCGGAGGTCCTTCACGCGGTGTGTTGACGACTCTGGCATCGGTCTCTCCTGGACTGATCGGGTGATCTCAGGAGGACGACGAATGGCGGCCGCCGGAACCGGACACGCCTCTAGAAGATTTTCAGGCTCTCGATCCGCCGCTCGAAGGACGCACGCTCGGCGGTGCTGCGGGCCAGCGCGATCGCGTGCTCGTAGTGCCCCCGGGCCGCGGCGTGGCGGCCGGCACGCCGTTCCAGGTCGGCAAGGGCCGCCCAGTAGAAGGGGTACCGAGACAGCTTGGGCTCCTCCGCCAGGGCGACCAGCTCGCGGCGGCCCTCGTCGACACCGTCCCGTTCGGCCACGGCCAGCGCACGGTTGAGCGCCACGACGGGGCTCCAGGACTGTTCGGCGAGGACCTCGTAGAAGCCGATGATCCTGTCCCAGTTGGTCTCCCGGACCGAAGGCGCGATCGCGTGCTCGCAGGCGATGCCGGCCTCCAGATGCCAGCGGGACAGGTGATCCCCGGTGGCCGCGTGGGCGAGATGGACCAGACCGCGCTCGATACGCACCCGGTCCCAGCGGCTCCGGTCCTGGTCCTCCAGGGGGACGAACACACCGTGCTCGTCCATGCGCGTCGATAGTCGAGCGGTGCCGAAGCAGAACAACGCGGCCAGAGCGTGGATGTCCGGATGCGCGGTCGCCCTGGCCTGAAGCAGCAACTCGGTGAGGCGCAGAGCGTCGTCGCACATGAAAGGACGCACCGGATCCTGCGGGTTGCTGCCGTGATAGCCCTCGTTGAACAGCAGATACAGCGATCGCAGAACCGAGCCCCGCCGGGTGCCGACGTCGGGCAGGTCGTCCACGTCGGGCAACCGGCCCAGCTCACGCAGGCGTCCGCGACCGCGATGCAGGCGTCGATCGATGGTCTGGGTGTCCACCAGGAACGCTTGACCGATCTCCTTCGGCGACAGACCGCACAGCCACCGAAGGATCAGGGTGACTTGCGTCTCGCGGCTCAGGCCGGGATCACAAACGGCGAACATCATCGCCAACTGGCTGGTTCCCTCGGCCGCCGGAGCCAGGGCCGCCTCGATGGTGTCGGTCAGCGCGGTCGTCGTCGCCAGTTCGGGCAGCAAAGAGCGGCGCCGCTGCTCCCTGCGGATGATGTCGACCGCCCGGTTGTGGGCCGCACGGATGATCCATGCCTTGGGGTCCTTCGGCAGCCCGAAGCGCCACGCCTGCATGGCGCTGACCAGCGCGTCATGGACGACGTCCTCGGCGAGCGGGATGTTCGACGGACCCAGCACCCGGATCAGCGCGCTGACCAGGTGCGCGTACTCCCTGCGGAACAGGTCCTCTACCAGCTCCGCAGATGAGAGCGCCCCGGGCCCTTCATTCACCAGCGTCAGATCCGATAATCCTGGATCGGCCGCACCTCGACGGACCCTCCGAACTCATACGTCGGGCATCCGCGCGCGACCTCGATGGCGTCTTCCAAAGAGGCCGCCTCAATGATCATGCTGCCGGTCACGAGATCCTTCGACTCGGCGTACGGCCCGTCGGTGACCAGGTCCCGACCGCGAACCGTCGCCCCGGGCCCGTCGAGCGCGGTTCCGGTGTTACGCCTGCCCTGCCCGGCCAACTCCTCCGACCAGCGGTACCACTTCTCGACATGAGCCTGAAGCTCGGACGGCGACAGGCCATCACGCGAAACAGCACCCCCACGAAAGATCAACATGAACGTGCTCCGCGGGACGTGGTCCTCGCCCTCGGGTTCCGGCATCACGACCTCCATGTATCCGCCGCCAGGCAGCTTGGATCCAGCGATCACCCGGCCTGGCCCCAGCGCCACACCAGCGGCGACAAGTCCAGCCCGAAAGCAATACCACAGCATCGGCCGACGCCGACCGGAACACATCTTCTCCCGCCCCGGCCGACCGGCTGACGCAACCAGCTTTATGATCTTCGTCGCCGGGCCGGCAGCGGGGACGAGGGACGGGACTTTTCAATGACGGCACCGCCGGATGAGCAGCGGATCGCGTACCAAAGCCACCTCGTTTGGTTCTGGCCGGTGTTCTGGCCGGTCGCCATCGCACTCAGGTGGTTTCTCGGCTGGGACGCCGGAGGGCCGTTGGTCCTGTGGATTCCCGCCATCGCGCTCCTGGAGACCAACGCGATCCTGACCGCCCTGCGCGTCAGGCGCGGCCTGACCCTCGGCGCGCGGGGGATCATCTGGCACAAGCACGAGATGCGCCTTTCGTGGGCCAACGTGACGGCGGTGGAGGAGAGCACCCGCTGGGGCGTTGCGCGGCTGGTCGTACGCCTCGGCGATTCCGGCCAGGCGCAGGAGGACGTGTCGCTCCCGGCCCGAGCGGAGGTCCGCAGGAACCTGCGGCGGTTCGGTGCCCCGATCGCCCTGCGTACAAGGCCCCTCGCCCGTCCCGCGGCGGAGGTCGCCGAGCTCGCCGACCGGCTGCGGCAGGAGTACGAGCCGCCGCAGGGAGTCATGGGGTTCCTGTCCGGTGCCACCTCGCCGGAGCAGGAACGGGCCCGGAAATCCGCGCGCCTGTGGATGAGGCTGGCGAACGCCGGTCTGTGTGTGCTGCTGGTCGGCGCCCTCACCGTCAACGTCGTGCCGTCGAGCCCTTCGCAGATCGGCTTCTTCTTCAAACCGACCACCGGCCCGGGCTACATTGACCAGGCCCTGTTCATGACCAACTACGGGACCGCCGCCACAGCGCCCACCCTGAAACTCGTTCCGCTCGACCGGGCCGGGCACGCGCTCCCCGGAGTCACCGTCCGCACCGCGTACGGAAGTGACCGCGGGCTGGTGGTCCTCCCGCCCCACTCGACCGAATCCGACGTGCTCGCCTTCGACGGGCCCGGCTTCCGGGACGTCACCGACGTCCGGGTGGTGGTACGCCGCAAGGACCACCCGAAACGGCCGGCGATCGCTGCCGAGGATCTGCGCGCGCGCCGGTTGCTGGGCACCCGGTTCACCAATCCCTTCCAGGACTTCGACACCCTGCTCCTGCACAACACCAACAGCGTCGCAGTCGCAGTGCGGGTGGTGTGCATCCTCTGGGACGACCCGCCTGCGGGGGCCGCACAGCAGATGGTGCGCAGCCTTCCTATCGGCGGGCTGATCTCGATCGGTCCTTTCGACGAGGCCCGGGTGCCGGTGGCCGAGCCGGTTCGGAGCCTGGCGAGAGATTGCGGGAGCGTCATGGTCTACTACTCGCGCCCCGACCCACCGGCCAGCGTGTAGGCGGAGTGGCCGACGGCGTTGGGACGACAACACAACGGTCAGCCCGCAGGCGGAGGCGCCGCCGAGCAGCCCGAAGGCGGCTCGCGCGGCGCCCGCCGAAATGTTGACCACGGTCGGCCGCAGGGCGCGGATGACGCACCGTGCGCGATGGTCACAATCGCCTTCGGAGCACGACTGGAGGCCGCAGCTTGACGGCCTGGGCAGATCGGATGACTGAGCCCTCCCGGCACCGAGCTTCCGCGATCGCAGCGAGAAGCGCGCACGGCCCGATGCCGGTTTCCCGCGCCCTACGGCGAGTTCAGGGTGGCCATCACGCGATCCGGTTCCCAGTGGGCGCGGAACGAGGTGATCAGGCCGTCGTCATCGACCGTGTAGACGGTCAGGCAGTCGATCGTCATGGTGGTCTCGCCGTCGAGCGTCGCGGTGATGGTGACGACGTTGGCGCAGGCGGGACCGTTGGCGAATGAGTCGCTCACCCGGAAGTGGAACTTCCGCACCCGGGCGATGTTCTCGTCCCAGAACCGCTCGATCCCGTCCGGCCCGCGGTGCCCCTTGCCCTCGGGATCGAGCATCGAGGGGCCGACGGGGTCCTCGATGACGGCGTCGGGGCCGAACAGCGCGAGCCACTCCTGCTTGCGTCCGCCGGCGGCCGCGGCCATCGCCGCGCGCACCGCCCGGCGCGCGGGGTGGTCACCGTCCGGTGCGTCCCAGCTGACTGCGGTCATGACGCAAACTGTAACGTGTTCTCGTTTCCGGTCAACGGTCTCCACCGTTCCATCAGGTAGCTGCCGGATCATCCGCTTGACCAGCCTCGCTCGGGGCGTCCTTCACCACTGCGGCGACCATCTGGAGCTCGGCCGCCGCGGGGCCGCGTCGATCGCCCGCCGGCACTCCCTCAGTTCCGTTGCGCACACCATCGACGAACTGCGTCACCGCCTGCACGCCATCGACCCTGATGTCCTGGTCGGCGGCGGTCCCGCCGTGCAGCTCGACTACCGCCGCGCCGCCTTGAGCTACACCGAGCGCATCGTCCCGCTGATGCTGCTGGCCACCGTGGTCCTGTCCTTCGCCGTCTCACTCGACCTGTCCCGCTCTCGTCTTCACCCGCATGCTGGACTACGACAACGGCAGGGAAGCACCGCACAAGAGCATGCAGGGCCTCTGGGTGCGGACGGGTGGTTGTGAAAGATCAACCGTCCTACCGGGGGCTTCCTGACGTTCCGGACCAGCCGCGCCGTCCGGAATCGCCCTGGGTGCTTTGCGTCCCGCAATGGCTTTAGTGTGAATGTTTGGGGGCCGTGGGGACTTCGGACAGGTTTCTCGGCGAGTGGTCGGCCCCGAGGAAGGCCGTATGAGGAGTGTGCGATTCCGAGAAGCTGCATCGCGTTGGAAAAGGCTCAAGGGTGCAATGGTCACGGCGTGGTCTCCGTGTCTTCGGCCCCTTTTCTCGATGCCTCAGGTCGCGAGCACGGGTCAGGGGCGACGCTGGGCGCCGGCCCTGACCCGTCCGGGTGGCGTTATGACCGGCGCATGGCCGCCAAGCCCATGGCGGCCGCTCCGAGAACGAGCGCGATGGCACCCGTCACTACGTTGTTCCAGATGGTGGACGTCGTGGACATGTCACCGCGGATCACCCAGGGTGCGATGATCGTCCATGTCCCTATCACCGGTGTCACCCACGTCAGGCCATGCGTGCGGCCGTATGCGGAGGCGAAGCCGACGGCCAGCAGGGTCACCGCGATCCCCATGATCAGGTTGTTGACCGTGAGGTTGGTGAGGCCGCTGAACCCGACGATCCAGGAGGACGCCGCCAGGTAGAGGCCGGCGAGCGCGATGAGTCCGTTCACGCCCTGCGCGACGGGCGTCTCCGCCGCGGCTTCGTACCGGGCGCGCATCTCGATGATGTCCGGGTGTTGTTCGATGCTCCCCGCAGGATGAGTGGTCATGGATCTACTCCTTTCCCTCTCGTCGTCCATACGGCTCGGCGAAGACCGGCATATGCGGTGCCGGTATGTATCGCCTCACGATAGGTCATAACCGGTACGGCGCCTCCCTAACGTCCTTCCCCGGATTTTTCCAATGGCGCTTGACCTGCCTGGCTCCGCGGGAATCGCCGGTGGGCGTTAACTGCGGCCGCCTCTCGCTCGCCCCCGGCCTTCTCGCGTCTCTGCGACCGAGACGGCTACCTGGCAGGGGTCGGTGGCGTCCGCCGGCTTGGATTCCGTCTGGTCGAGGTCCGAGCGGGCGGCCCGCAAGAGAGGGCGCCATGGCCGCCGCGCGATTGCCTCGGCCTATACCTGAACTTCGGACGTTTCCTTTGGCGGCATCGTTGCCGTTCGCGCCGGTTGTTCGATGGTGACGATCTTCGGCGCGTGAAGAGCGCGGAGGACCGCCTGGTGGGTGACCCAGCCGACGAGGGCGGAGCGGTCGGCGTCGAGGACGGGCAGGCCGGTTCCGTCGGCGGTGGTCAGGTGGTGGAGGGCGTCGGCGAGGGGCATGCCGGCGGCGAGCGGGGCGGGCATTTCGGCCAGGGCGCCGACGGTCGCGGCGTGGCCGGCGTCGGTGCTGCGGGGGGCGGGATCGGCCAGGGCTTCGGCGGCCGCGCGGGCGGTGACGAGGCCCTGGTAGGCGCCCTGGTCGTCGATGACGGGGAGGGCGCCGTGGGCGGACAGGGCCAGGCGCTGCGAGGCGTCGGCGATGGTCAGGGCGGCGGGCAGGGGCTCGGGGACCGGTGCCATGACGGTGGCGACGTCGGCGGTCAGACGCGGGTCCACGGGCGGTGCGTCCAGGTCGACGCCTCGGCGGCGCAGTTTGAGGGTGTAGATGGTGTCGGGTGTCAGGCGACGGCTGATCAGGGCGGCGACGACGATGGCGGTCATCATCGGCAGGATGATGGAGTACTCGCCGGTGAGTTCGAACAGGATGACGACGGCGGTGATGGGGGCGCGGGCGGCGCCGGCGAAGACGGCTCCCATGCCGACCAGGGCGTAGGCGCCGGGCGACGTGGTGAGGGACGGCGCGGCGTGGTGGGCGGCGGCGCCGAAGGCGCTGCCGAGCATGGCGCCCATGAACAGGCTGGGGGCGAACACGCCGCCGGATCCGCCGATGCCGATCGTCAGGCTGGTGGCGGCGATCTTCGCTACCAGCAGCACGAGCAGGAAGGCGATGGCGTACTGGCCGTTGACGGCGTTCTGCAGGACGGGGTACCCGACGCCGTACATCTGGGGGACGGCGAGGAGCAGGAGCCCGAGCAGCAGGCCGCCGGCGGCGGGGCGGAGCCATTCGGGGCCGCGCCAGGCTCGGTCGCACACGTCCTCGATGAGGTAGAGCGCGCGGGTGAAACCGACGCCGACCAGCGCGCCGAGCAGTCCGAGCAGGGCGAACAGCGCGTACTCGGCGGGATGGGAGATCTCGAAGTGGGGCGGTGACATGAACGGGGCGGAGCCGAGGATGGCGCGGCCGATGACGCTGGCGGTGACGCTGGAGAGCACCACGACCCCGAACGACTCGACGGTGTAGTCGCGCAGGATCAGTTCCATGGCGAAGAACACCCCGGCCATGGGCGCGTTGAAGGTGGCGGCGATGCCGCCGGCGGCGCCGCAGGCGACCAGGATCCGCAGCCGGTTCTCGGTGAGCCGGGCGAGGCGGCCGAGCGTGGAGCCGAGCGCCGCGCCGATCTGGACGATGGGGCCCTCGCGTCCGACCGAGCCGCCCGACCCGATCGTCAGGGCCGATGCGAGGGACTTGACGATGGCGACCTGGGCGCCGATGCGGCCGCCGCGCTGCGCGACGGCGAACATGACCTCGGGGACGCCGTGGCCGCGGGCTTCGGGGGCGAAGCGGTGCACCAGCGGCCCGTAGACCAGCCCGGCGACCACCGGGACGATCAGGACGAAGAACGGCCCGAGCCAGGGCAGGTGCGGGTTGCCGGCGTGCCCGGCGGCGGAGTAGTCGGCGTGCCCGGTGAACAGGTGCGTGAACGCGGTGATGAGCTTGCGGAACACGACCGCGCCCAGCCCTGCCCCGCAGCCCACCAGCAGGGCCAGGACGATGAGGCCGCCTTGGGTCTCACGCAGCCGCGTGACGAGAAGGCGGGCCCCTGTCTCGACGGGTATCTCATGACGGCTGGACGTGTTGGCCACTGTTGAGTCGTCCCTCCCTGTTCGTCCCATAACCATTGCAGTATGCAACATTTTCGTCCCGAATGACATTCGGGGGGAGGTGTACGCCGTGCGGACCGGCGTCCCGCGGGGGATCGGAGAGGGATTGGCGCCCTTGCGGCCGGGAGGGTAGAAACGTCGTCGTGATCGAAGGAAGCGCGGACGCCGGTCCGGGGGTCGGCGACGTCGACGAACTCACCTCGGCGATGCTGACCGCGTCGCGGCTGCTCGTCGCGGTCGCGGCACGGTCGCTGGCGGCCGTCGAGGACGCGGTGACCCTTCCGCAGTTCCGGCTGCTGGTGGTGCTGTCCTCGCAGGGGCCGGCCAAGCTGGTGACGCTCGCCGGGCTCCTCGACGTCAACCCGTCGACGGCCCTGCGCATGGTCGACCGTCTGGTCGCCTCGAAACTCGTCGACCGCAGGGCCAGTCCCGACAGCGGCCGCGAGATCCGCATCGAACTCACCGCGGCGGGACGCGCCGTGGTGGACCAGGTGACGACCCGGCGGCGCACCGACATCGCCGCGATCGTCGCGCGCATGCCGCCGGGCGAACGCCGTGCCCTGGTGGCCGCGTTGCGGGCGTTCGCCGAGGCCGGCGGCGAACCCCCCGTCTCCGCCGCCGTTCCGCTCGGCTGGGAGTGACGTCCGCTTCGGAGCGATCGGTTTATTGCACTATGCAATTGTTGGGGGGATGCTTGGCCTGGCGTAACAGTGGCCGCGTGCGGCGAAGGGGGATGCGGTGGCGCGGAGGAGAGGTCGGCCGGTGCCCTACGGCTACCGGTGCATTCGCGATGAGCGGGGACGGTACGTGACGCAACTGCCCTTGGAACCGCAGGCGAGCGTCGTCCGCGAGATCATCAGCCGGGTCGCCCAGGGGCAGGGCATCCAGCCGATCATCCGTGAGCTCGAGGGTCGCGGTGTGCGCGCTCCGCGAGGCGGCCCGCGCTGGTCGTGGGCCGTCGTGCACGACATCGTCCACAACCCCGCCTATATCGGCAAGGCCGCCGCCGATGAGGAGGAGCGGGTGGCGTGGACGCCGCTGGTGCCCGAGCGCCTGTTCTTCGACGCCCAGCGCTCCCTCGACGGATCCGATGGCCCGACCGGGAACTATCCGGCTCTGAGCCTGCTGCTGTGCGCCATCGGTCCCTTTTCCGGAATGGTCGCCGGCTGCCTTCAGGCGGTCAGCTGAGTCGATGTGCGCCGCGGTCCGCGGATGCCCGCCATTGCAGAAGCAGCATGGCGGCGTCGTCGTCGAGTGGTGCTCCCCGGAAGCGGGTCAGGTCTCTTACCAGCGCGTCCAGGGCCGCCTCGGGGTCGTCGGCCGCGAGAAGCCGCTCCGCTCGATCGGCCAACGGGTAGAAGGCGCCGTCCTGGTCGCGTGCCTCCACGACTCCGTCGGTGTAGAGGAGCATCCGGTCGCCGGGTTCCAGTTTCAGCGAGCGTGCCGGCACCGGCGCGTCGACGAGGCCGGACAGGCCGAGCGGTGGTGCGGGCTCGGGCGGATCGACGGCCTCGACGGGCCCGGCGCGGTGGAGCAGGAGCGGTGACGGATGCCCTTGATTGAGCAGTGTCGCGCTCTCGTCCGGCTGGATCTCGACGAGGATCGCGGTGACGAACTGCTCGCTGGTCAGGTGGCGGGTGAGGGCCGTCTCGATGCGGCCCGCCACGCCGTTGAGTTCCGGCTCGTCGTAGGCGGCCTCGCGGAAGGCGCCCAGCACGACCGCGGCGGTCTCGACGGCGTCCAGCCCCTTTCCCTGGACATCTCCGACGATCACACGGACGCCGTTCGGGGTGAGCACCACCTCGTACAGGTCCCCGCCGATCCTCGCGTGGGCCGCCGCGGAGACGTAGCGGACGGCGGCCTGAACGGGACCGACCTTGCGGGGCATCGGACGCAGCAGCACCCGCTGTGCCACCTCCGCGACGGTGCGCACGTCGGCGAGTTCCCGCTCGTTGCGCTCCCGGAGGCCGGCGGCGAGCATGCCCGCGGCGATCACGCCGCCGATCGACGCGAACGTGAGGCTGTTGGCGCGGGTGCCGAGAGTCTGGTCGTAAAGGCCGAGCATCGCGCAGAGGGCGACGGCGAGCGCTCCGACGGCGGCAGTGCGCCGGACGCCGCAGGACAGGCTGGCGAAGGCGGGGCCGAGCGACAGCAGGGGCAGGTAGCCCACACCGGGCCCGGCGAGAAGATCGACGGCGGTGACCACACCCATCATGCCGAAGGGCAGAACACTCAGAAACCGTCGACTGCCATCTGCGGTCGGTTCCACTCTTCACCCCCCGTCGTGTGCTCGACAATGCAGCTAGATGCCCTGTCCTCCGTTGCGGAACACGTGCGGGAGAGCATGCCCGTCAATCGTGACGGGGCTCAAGTGCAGAGGCCTGCCGTGGGGCCGGTGGTTCGCGCTCTCGGTGTTGCGGTCGTCCCGGCAGCTCGGCTCATCGAACACCATGGTCGAGGTCAAGACCCTGGTGGCGCGTCGGCGTGGTCCAGGCGGGCGCGCAAGGTCGCGGCGAAGTCCTCGGCTCGGGCCAGTTGCACCCGCAGCTTGTCCACCTGCTGCGCGGCGGCCTGCTCGTAAGTGCTCAGCCGCTCCAGCAGCGCCGCTCGCTCGCCGCCTGGCAGCGCGCCGCCCGAGCCGCCGGCGTCCGCGGGGGCATCGAGGCGGTCGGTGATCTCCAGCAGGTCGCGCATCTGGTCAAGGGTGAAGCCGAGCGGTTTCATCCGGCGGATCACCATCAGCCGGGCCACGTCGGCCTCGGTGTAGAGCCGGAAGCCGCCCTGAGACCGCGCCGAGGGGACGACCAGGCCGGTCTCCTCGTAGTGCCGGATCGTGCGCAGCGACAGCCCCGTCCGCGCTGCGACCTCGCCGATCTGCATGTGCGTGCCGTCCATGTCCCGCCGTCCACCGGCCCTTTCGCGTCTGCTTCCGGTCCGCGACCCCCGCATTCTCTACCCTCACGTTAGGGTAGAGTTACTGGTGGTGGGACCGCTCGCGATGGTTCCACCATTACCGTGTCCGGTGCTGGGCAACGCCCCGGAGCCGCGATGGTGGATTTCGACTGGGGGAGCGTGCGCGAGCCGATGTCGTATGGCGCCGCGTGCCCGCCGTGACCACCGCCTGGACATGAACTCGGCCGCCCCCCTGATACCTGGCCGGGCCCCCGCCCCGTGCGCAGGTCGTCTGCGCGTTCGTTCGTCGTGATCTCGCGGTCCGCCCGTGCGGCGGCCGCCCGCAGAGGTGCCGTCCGGCCCGTCTGCGCCACTTCCCGCGCCGCCTGCCCGGTGGCGTGCCCGAGTCCGACAGGTTGCTCTTCCTCTTGTCTGCTTCGTCTTCTGCCGTCTCGCGGGGCGCCCGGCTGCGGGCCCTGCGTCCCGACTGGCTCACCGATCCCAAGGTGTGGCGCACCGAGGTCCTGGCCGGCCTGGTCGTGGCGCTGGCCCTCATCCCCGAGGCGATCTCGTTCTCGGTCATCGCCGGAGTCGACCCCGCGGTCGGGCTGTTCGCCTCCTGCACCATGGCCGTCACCATCGCGATCGTCGGCGGCCGCCGCGCCATGATCTCCGCCGCGACCGGTGCGGTCGCGCTGGTCATCGCACCGCTCAACCACCAGCACGGCCTGGGCTACCTGGTCGCCGCCGTCATTCTCGCCGGCGCCTTCCAGATCGTCCTGGGCGCGCTGGGCGTGGCGAAGCTGATGCGGTTCGTGCCCCGCTCGGTGATGGTCGGGTTCGTCAACGCCCTGGCCATCTTGATCTTCACCGCGCAGATCCCCGAGATGCACGACGTGCCGTGGCCGGTGTACCCGCTGATCGCCGCCGGACTGGCACTGATGGTGCTGTTCCCCAAGGTCACCAAAGTGATCCCCGCCCCGCTGGTGTCCATCGCCGTCCTCACCGTGATCACCGTCGCGGCCGGGATCGCGGTCCCCACCGTCGGCGACAAGGGCGCCCTGCCTTCCGCCCTCCCGGTCCCCGGCCTCCCCGACGTGCCGTTCACGCTGGACACCCTGACCACCATCGCCCCCTACGCCCTGGCCATGGCGCTGGTCGGGCTCATGGAATCGCTGATGACCGCCAAGCTCGTCGACGACATCACCGACACCCGCTCCAGCAAGACCCGCGAGTCCATCGGCCAGGGCATCGCCAACATCGTCACCGGGCTGTTCGGCGGCATGGGCGGCTGCGCCATGATCGGCCAGACGATGATCAACGTGAAGGTGTCCGGCGCCCGCACCCGCCTGTCGACCTTCCTGGCCGGCGCCTTCCTGATGGTGTTGTGCATCGGCCTGGGCCCGATCGTCTCCGACATCCCGATGGCCGCGCTGGTCGCCGTCATGGTCCTCGTCTCGTTCGGCACCTTCGACTGGCACTCCATCGCCCCCGCCACGCTCAAGCGGATGCCCGCCGGCGAGATCATCGTCATGGCCATCACCGTGGCCGCCGTCGTGGCCACCCACAACCTGGCCATCGGCGTGGTGCTGGGCACCCTGACCGCGATGGTCATCTTCGCCCGCCGCGTCGCCCACCTCGCCGAGGTCACCGCCGTCACCGATCCCGACAACGCCACCGTCGTCTACCGGGTCACCGGCGAACTGTTCTTCGCCTCCTCCAGCGACCTGGTCGGCCAGTTCGACTACGCCGGCGACCCCGACACCGTCGTCATCGACCTGTCGGCCACCCACATCTGGGACGCCTCCTCCGTCGCCGCCCTGGACGCCATCACCACCAAGTACGCCCAGCGTGGCAAGACCGTCCAGATCACCGGCCTCAACCAGCCCAGCGCCCACCTGCACGGAAAGCTCAGCGGCGAGCTCACCGCCGCCCACTGACAGAATCTGTATCACCGTCACACTGGCTCCGGCGCCGCCGTGTCACCCCAGCCCGCCCCGCTTCACGCTCTTACTTCGAAGACCGCCTTTGAGCGAACACCGCCGAGCGGAAGGGAGCAGGCGTCATGGGGGAGGCGGGGCCGGACTTGTGGGGTTGTCGCTGACAGCGCATGCTCGTCCACCTGTACCTCGGTGGCCGATCGGAAGGACGCGTCCGGACAGCGCCTCGATGCCTTCGCCGCGCAGAACGTCGGCGGTCTCGGTGGCGGCGACCGCGTCCCGCGCCGCGGCCATCGCCTCGGTGAAGGAGGCGCCGCGTGCGGCGTGCTCGACGAGGGTCTTGGACGGCACGCACCCGGTGAACGTGCAGTCCCCGCCGATCGGGCCGTCGCAGACCAGCAGGGTCCGGTGCGGGCGGCGGCGAGCCCGGCCGCGCCGCCTCCGATCACGATCAGGTCATGCCCGGGGGCCGTGGCCATCGGTCAGTGCTCGACCCGCACGTCGCCCCAGAAGGCCACGTGGTTCTTGATCTTGCGGGCGAAGGGCGTCGGATGCGGGTAGTACCAGGCCGCGCTTTTGGCCGTGCGGTCCCCGACCGTGACCGAGTAGTACCGCGCGAGCCCCTTCCACGGGCACACCGAAACGGTGCGGGCCCGAGTGAAGTACTCGCGCCGCAGCGATTCGGGCGGAAAGTACACGTTGCCCTCCAGCATCACCGGCCGATCGGTCTCGGCCACCACGACGTCGTTCCAAACGGCTCGTGCCATGTTCGCCCTCCTCCATGCACACCACACCACACCACCCATTCGAGCACTCGACCCACCCCGACAGCAGGCGGCTGACAACTCCCACTCCTCGCGGACGTCCCCCCATGGTCGGTTCGCCGGAGTGCGGGAAGGAGACGGGGCATGACTATTCGGTCAGTGCTCTTCGATGTCAACGAGACCCTGAGCGACATGTCGACGCTGCGGACGCGGTTCGCGGACGTCGGCGCTCCAGGAGACCTGGTCGCCACCTGGTTCGCCGGTGTCCTGCGGGACGGCTTCGCGCTCACCACCGCCGGCGCCTACGCCGACTTCCGCGATGTGGCAGATGCCGGGCTGCGCGGCCTGTTGACCGCTCTGCCGCGATGGGAGGGGGACGCCGCTCGCGCGGCGGCCCACATCCTGGACGGCTTCGCGGACCTCACCGTGCATCCCGACGTCCCGGACGGCGTGCGCGAGTTGCACGCCGCCGGGTTGCGGCTCGCCACCCTGACCAACGGCTCGGCCGCCAACACCGAGCGCCTGCTGTCCCGGGCCGGCCTGGTGGAGTACTTCACGGCGCTGCTGGACGTCGGCGCACCCAGGGCATGGAAGCCCGCCCCCGCGGCCTACCACTACGCCATCGACGCGCTCGGCGCCGACCCGGCTGAGACCGTGCTGGTCGCCGTCCACCCGTGGGACATCGACGGTGCCCGACGGGCCGGGCTTCAAGCCGCCTGGCTCAATCGCGGCGGCGCCGAATACCCCTCGGTCATGACCGCGGCCACGCATACCGCAGCCGATCTGCACCGGCTGGCGGACGACCTCACGACGACCGGGGGATGAGACGACGGTGACAACGGGTCTACCAGAGCGCTGACACTGTCCGCGGCGGCCGCGGACGGGTGCTGGACGTGGCCAGCGGTACCGGTGGAACGGCCCTGCTGCTCGCCCCCGACCACGCCGCCCAGGTCGACGGCGTGGAGCACGTCGGCTTTCCCCGGCACCGACACGACGCGCGGCCGGGTTCGACGACCGCGTCCGCTTTCGCCGCGCCGATGCCGAACGGCTCTCCCTCGACGATGCGACCTTCGATCTGACGGCCGATGGAATGCGGCGGGCGGCCTTGAGCGGATCCTTTCCCTCAGCATCGTGTCCTTTATAGGTAGCGCAGCCAGAGGTAGGGGACGCACAGGGCGACGGTGATGGTGGTGACGATGAGCCCGTATTTGGTGAACGTCCAGAAGCTGATGGGGGCGCCGTTGCGCGCGGCGATGCCGAGCACGACGACGTTGGCGCTGGCGCCGACGGCGGTGGCGTTGCCGCCGAGGTCGGCGCCCAAGGCCAGCGCCCACCACAGGACGTGACCGTCCCCGGCGGGCTGTTGGGCATGGACCAGGTCGGAAACGATCGGAGTCATCGTGGCGACGTAGGGGATGTTGTCCACGATCGCCGACAGGGCGGCGGAGGCCCACAGCAGCAGCATGGTGGCGAAACCGAGACGGCCGTCGGTGGCGTCGGCGGCGGCCTCGGACACGTGCGCGATGACGCCGGTCTCGACCAGCCCGCCGACCATGACGAACAGCCCCGCGAAGAACACCAGCGTCGGCCATTCGACCTCTTCCAGCGCCTGCTCGGTGGTGACCTTGGTCGCGGCGACCAGGAGCCCGGCACCCAGCAGCGCGACGATGGAGGGCTCGTAGTGCAGCACGGGATGCAGGACGAACGCCGCGACCACCAGCCCGAGCACCGACAGTCCCTGCCACAGCAGCCGCCGATCGGTGATGGCCTCGCGTTCGTTGAGCGCCATGACGGCGGCCGCGCGGTCCGGGTCGTAGACGAACGCCGATCGGAACAGCCACCGGCACAGCAGGCAGAACACCACCATCAATCCGACGACCAGCGGCGCGAGGTTCACCAGGAACTCGTTGAAGGTCAGCCCGCCGCGGCTGGCGATGATGATGTTGGGCGGGTCGCCGACCAGCGTCGCGGTGCCGCCGATGTTGGACGCCATCACCTCGGCGATCAGATACGGGACCACCTTCAGCCCGAGCCGCTCGCACACCAGGAAGGTGACCGGGGCGACCAGCAGCACGGTGGTGACGTTGTCCAGTAGCGCCGACGCGACCGCGGTGATGACCACCAGCATCACCATCAGCCGGTACGGCTTTCCCCGCGCCCGTTTCGCCGCCCAGATCGCCACGTACTCGAACACCCCGGTGCGCCGCAGCACCGAGACGATCACCATCATCCCCAGCAGCAGGAAGATGACGTTCCAGTCGATGCCGGTCTCTTCAGAGAAGAACGCCTTGCCGGAGTCGGTGATGCGCAGCAGCATCATCAGCGCCGCGCCACCGAGCGCGACGGCGGTGCGGGGCACCTTCTCCGACGCGATCAGCACATAGGCGACGACGAAGATCGCGATGGCGGCTACGGCGGTCAAGGAGCCTCCTGCTCGGCGAATCTGAACACGGGCATGAGCCGGGCTTGGCCGGCCGGGCCCTGACCACGCCTGGCCGCGCGGCGGGCACGTCCATCATGGTGAGTCGCCGTCCATTGCCGGCGCATCGGTCCTGGCGGGGCGACGCGCGAGCGTCCTGGCCTTGCCGAACCAGGCGGGGACCTCTCGTTCGTCGTCGAAGCCGCGGGCCACCACGATGTCGGTGGAGGAATGGGCGAGGATCGACAACACGATCGTGACGGCGACCAGGTGGAAGATCTTCCCGGCGGCCGAGATGCCCGACTCCAGTACCAGCAGCCCGTACACGACCGAGGCGAACCCCTTGGGCCCGAACCACATCACCGCGCCCTGCTCACGAGTCGTGAGCCCGGACCGCAGGAACGACACCCAGATCGCCACCGGCCGGGCCACCACCAGTGCCAACACCGCGAACGCCCAGCCCCTCCAACCGACGTCTCCGAGGAACGCCGGCGACAGCAGCGCCCCGAACACCAGCAGTGCCGCGAGCTTCAGCAGTTCGGCGACCAACTCGCCGAAGTCCTCGAACGCCTCCCGGTGCCGGTCACCGATGCTGGCCACCGTGATGCCGGCGGCGAACGCCGCCAGGAACAGGTTGCCGTGCGTGGCCTGGCTCAGGGCGAGCACCAGCAGCCCGATGGCGACCGCGTTCAGCGGCTCGTACTTGGGCGAGATCGCGAACACTCTGGTGCGCTCCAACGTTATCGCCGCCCAGGGCACCGCCACGCCGATCACCACTCCCAGAGCCAGCTCACCGGCCAGCTCACCCAGATGTAGATCGTGCGAGCCCTGGGCGACGGCCAGGAACAACACCACGAACGGCAGGACCACACCGTCGTTGACGCCGGACTCCACGTTCAACAGATGCCGTAGCCGCGGGGGCACCCGCTCATTGCCGACCAAGGCCGCGGCGAACACCGGGTCGGTCGGGGTGAGGATCGCCCCGATCAGCAGCGACTCCACCCACCCCAACCCCACGACATAGCGCGCAAGGCCGGCGGTCACCAGCAGAGTGAGCGGAAGTCCCCAGCCCAGGGCCCGGCCCGGCAGCCGCCAAGCGCTGCGCAGATCCCGCCAGCCGGCGTGCATGCCATCGGTGAACAGCACCGCGAACAGCGCCAGCTCGGCCAACCGGGACACCATCGCATCGCCCGGCTTCACCGAGACGACACCGGTCACCCCGTCGCCCAGCAGGAAACCGCCCACCAAGAACAGCGCCGCGGTGGACAGGATGGTGCGGTTGGCCAGGTTGGACAGCAGCACTGCCAGCAGCAGCAGCGCCGCGAAGACGGTCAGCAGAATGGTCATCGGCGTGCCGGGGCCCTTCGGGGACGGTCGGGTAGGGACATGCCGACCAGACTTCCCGGCTCACCAGTACACGACCCTAACGGTTGTTGCGATGCCGTATCCACACCTCAGCGCTGCGATGCCCCACCAAGCAGCGCGCAAAAGGGGTGGGCCACGTCCGTTCCGCCACCGCCAGCCGGTCTTCGAGTCGCCCTGCCTGGAGTGGGGTGTCGCGACAACTTCTAGAGCCCAAGTCGGGGGTCCCTGGCCATCGGGGGTCGGGGGCATAGAACGCTCCCGAGGCCGTCCGCACGCCTGGGTGGGACCGCGTGGACGTGCTGGTCAACAACGCCGGGGCCACCAAGGTGATGCCCCTGGCCCAAACCACCGCCGACGGCATCCGCGTCAACGCACTGGCGCCCGGCCCGACCGAAAGCCAGGCCCTGGCCGCCGCGGGCCTTCCCGAAACGACCGTCGAACAGGCCAAGCAGGACGAGGCCGACCGCATCTCGTAGCCGAGGAGTGCCAGCGTTTGTGGGGCCCGAGGTGCCGAAACCGTACAGACCCGTAATCGGCCGTCGCGTTCTGAGTTAACGCCTGTCAACAGGGTTGCCGATCGCTACTGACGTGCCTTCGAACGCGGTGCGACGGTGGCCGAGTGAACGTGGTGGTGTGGATCTTTGACGTCTCGGGTCGGTTTTGGGCATCCTGTACGGGTCGCGTGTGTCTCGGGAGGCATGGCGGCGAGGGTCCAGCAGAGCGGCCACCAGCGTTTTCGACGTGGGTGGAGGTCTGTGATGCCGACGACGGTTCCCTGGACGAGGACCCCTGGAGAAGGGGACGGTGCCGCGGAGCGTGGCCGGTGACCGGGCGCCCCGTGGAGCCGCCGGCTCCCGATCCGAAGATGGTCCGGGCGGCGCGCGTTCATCTGACGGGCCGGTACGCCAAGGGTGTGCAGGTGCTGCTGTGGGAGACCTATGAGCGGCCGATGCCCGACGTCGATGCGATCGAGGCGGTGATCAAGGCCGCTGAGGACGGTACCGCGATCGGCCCGGATCTGGCCGCCGCGCTGGTGCTGGCCCAAGCGGTCCGGCTGGACGCCGACCGGCGCGAGTTCCGCCTGCTGAACGCCGCCCGGGATGCCGGGCTGGAGGCCGAGGCCATCGCCACGGTCTTGGATCTGCCTGGTGCGCATGCGGCGCGGGAGCACATCGATCACCTGGTGCGGCGCGCGTCGCGACCGGTCGCCGCCGTGTCAGAAGGTCCGCCGCTGCGGTCCGGTTCTACGGGGCCGGATGAAGATCGCCGGTCCCGGCGTCGTGGGCAACGGGCTCAGCACGCGGCCCACAACGGCCAAGCCCGGGGCGGCGAGGGCCAAGGCCGGGATGGCGCCGCTTCTGCCGCCGAAACAACACGCGAAGGCTCCTCGAAGGAGGAGGTGCCGCGTGGCGCTGTGGACGATCGCCGACCTTGACCGAGGGGATCATCGCACTTCCGGGGCCGCCGGTCAGGTGTCGGCGGTGTCGGCTCGCTGGGCAGGCAGCGGCCTGTGGTTTCAGCTGCTCTGCGGGGCCGGGTCGGGGCCGATGTTGAACGGGGTGGGCTGGGGCGGGGCGCCGCTGACGGCGGTGACGATCTGCGCGGCGATGTCGCGGAGCTTGACGTTGCGGTTCTGCGATGCCGTCCGCAAGATCGCGAACGCGGCGTCGGCGGTGCATCGCTGCTGCCCCATCAGCACCCCGAGCGCCTGGTCGATCACCGACCGGGAGGCCAGCGCGGCCTGCAGCTGATCGGCCAGAGCCGTGCCCGCCGCCAGCCGCGACGCGATTGCCAGCGCTCCCGCCGCCAGTTGCGCGAACCCTTCCAGGGTGCGGGTCCGGTCCTCGGGGAACGCGTGCGGCGTCCGCGCGTACAGGTTCATCGCGCCGATGCTGGCGCCGGGTACCTGCAGCGGCAGGGACAACGAGGACCGCACGCCGTGCGCCAGCGCACGTGAGGCGTAGTCGGCCCACCGTTCCGCAGCGGCCAGATCCTCGATGTAGATCCGGTCACCGGTGTCGAGACTGTGCAGGCAGGGGCCGTGCTTGAGACCGTACTGGACCTCGTCGACCTGTTCGGCCAACACATCAGAGCTGGCGACCGTCAGCGCCCGGCCCTCAGCCCGCATGGTGATCCCGCACGACAGTCCCGGCCCCGCTTCGCCCACGGCGAGCTCGACCACTTCCTGAAGGAAGTCCTCGACACTGGTGGTCTCCAGCAGCAACGACTGCAGGCGTGTCGTCGTCGCATTGGTCTGCGCAGGCTCGTCGGCCACGATCCGGTCCGTCCCAGCCCTGCCAGGGCCGTGAGTTCACTACTCCGGGACGGCCCGCTCTTGGACGAGCGGACACGATGAGACTCGAAGCCACCTCCCACCGTACTCACTCGGACCGTAGCGCCGTGCGCGTCGCCCCGGCCGTCGTGCCACCCCAGCAACCTGTCGGCGCGGTGACCCTTCCCTCGGTCGAGGCGGCGTTGAGCGTGGGCGCCCAACCGCTGAGCGGACCATCACCGCTGTTCGGCGTCCGGCACACGAGATGGCCATGGTCGTCATTGACGGCGGGATGGACTTCACCGACCTGGCGGCCGCGCAGGGCACTCCGGGCCGTCGGGGATTGCGGTCTCGGTGCCGAAGGTGTAGCGCGGGTGGTGCGTCGGAGGTCGGCGTTTCACCTGATGTGGGCGAGCGGTCAATCGTCCTGATCGCGGAGCAGTTCGCGCAGGATCTCCTCGTCGTCGGGGTCGAGGGTGCTCACGAAACGGCGGAGGACCGACGCGCGGTCGGCCTCGTCCGACAGCAGGCGGCTCATGCGGGACGCGGTCAGCGCCGCCGCGTCGGCCACGGCCCGGTAGCGGAAAGCGCGTCCGTGGCGGCTGCGGACGGCGGCTCCCTTCTTGTGGAGCCGGGTGAGGGTCGTCACCACCGTGCTGTACGAGAGCCCGCCCCCCGGGCCGAGCCGCTTCAGAACCTCCCCGGTCGTCAGGGGGGCGCCGGCCTCGACGAGCACGGTGATGATCTGGGCCTCGAGTTCCCCCGGGCGCCTGCGCGGCGGAGGGGTTCCGGGGGCCTTCGGCGTCATCGTACGAACTGTAGCCACCCTGCGCTCGGGAGTCGCGCGCCGGTGTCAGACTGATCAACAGTCCTCCACGTCAGGAATGAACGTGTTCGATCACTTTGTATGGTCCGTGCTCGTCATACCGGCCGCGGTAGTGGTCATCGCGGCCCTGCTGGCGGACCGCCTGCCGCCGGCCGCAGGCGTGGTCGCGCTCGCATGGTCGGCCGCCGTGGCGGCGGTGGCGGCCTTCGTCAGTCTGGGCACCTTCACGGTCAAGGCCGCGGGCGAGGTGCCCTGGATCGCCGCTCGATTCGGCTTGTCGCAGCGGACGATCGTGCAGGACACCGTGCACGTGCGCTGGGTTTCCTGGGTGTCGGTGGTCATGCTGGCCTACGCCGCCCACGCCGCCGTACGGGTATGGCGCAGGCATCGCCGCGGCCGGGAGTTCGTCCGCGAGGTCGCCGAACTTCCTGACCTGGAGCAGGTCGTCCTCATCGAGAGCGACGAGATCGACGCGCTCGCCGTCCCCGGCCGTCCCGGACGGATAGTCGTCACGACGGGTATGCGCGCCGTCCTGGACGACGATCAGTTCGCTGTGCTCGTGGCGCATGAACGCGCCCATCTGGAGGCCGATCATTTCCGGCTGATGCTCATGGCGGAGTTGGCGGGCGCGGCGCATCCGGCTCTGCGCTGGGTCGCGCACCGCGTCTCCTACCTGATCGAGCGCGCGGCCGACGAGCGGGCCGTCGGCACGGTCGGGGACCGGCGAGCAGTGGCTCGGGCCATCGGAGTCGCCGCCCTCGCCGCCAACCGTCGGCCGGCGGCCGATTCGTCGCTCCGGCTCTCCTTCGCCAGGGCTGTCCGGCCCGGGGAGGTTCCGCGGCGGGTGGCCGAGTTGCTGACACCACGCCGGTCCCGGTATTTCACCTGGCCGGCGATCATCCCCTTGCTGCTGGCAGCCGGCTCGATGGTGTGGGCGATGGAGGCGGTGCGCGATCTGTACCAGTTGCTCACCTTGGCCGGCAGCTCCGGCCCGTGAATCCGGCGGGGGAGCCAAGGCGCTGGACCACCGCATGCGCCCATCCGCCGCGGCGGGCGGCGGCGAAGCGAGGCCGATAGCGGGGTCCCAGCGGGCTCTGTTGTGTTTGACAGGGTGAGTTCTTGCTCGTCAAGCGCGGTCTGTATCTCGGGCCTGTACAGGTATTTGGTTCGGGAGTACGATCCAAGATCGTGAGCCGGTGGGGCGCCGACGTCGATATTGATTCACCGGATATCGCCCATGCCATTGCCGGTCTTGTTCCCCGTCTGCGTGAAAGTGGATTCGACGAGAGGTCGGCGGCCCGGGTTCTGGGGGCCAGGGATGTTGACGACCTGTTGCGACGTTCGGCGTTGCATGCGCTCGGATCGTATGGGCGGGTCGCTGAACTCGTTCGCACGTCTGAGGGGATGCTGACGCAACTCTTCGTCCGTAACGGTGATGCCGAGCGCCATCAATACACCAGCGTTCTGGGCCGGGATCTGCGGATCATTCTCGAAACCCTGGGCATGGTGGAGTTGGGAGACCGGGTCCGACCGACTGTTTCCGTGTCTCCTCATTCAGGGATGTTCTTCCTGTCTGATCCGCTGTTCTCCTGCGTGGGAGAGCGGCCGGTGATGAACCTGAGTCCCGACCTTGTCATGCCGCCTCATGCGAGCAGCCTGGTGATGCGCCAGGAGGTCTCCGGCCGTGGCGGCCGTCTGCTGGACGTCGGTACGGGATCGGGGTTTCTCGCCCTGACCATGGCGCCGGATCACGAGTCGGTCACCGGAATCGACGTCAATCCGCGGGCAGTGTTCTTTGCCAAGGCCAACGCGCTCGTGAACGGCCGGGCGGGCGACTTTCGCGTGGCCGGGTTCGAGGACGGCCTGGACGGTCACGATCACGTGGTCTTCAACGCGCCCGGCCGTCCGCCCCGGGACCGCGCCGGGGGGCTCGACCCGTTCACGGCCGAGTCGATCGTTCGTGAGCTGGGCAAGGCCCCGCTCAAAGCCGGCGCGCTGGTGCAGGTGCTGGTCATCGTGCCCGTGCCCCGGGGGCGGCCGGACGTCGTCGCCGAGTGGCTGGACGGCCGGGACCACACGGTCACCGAGGTCGACGCCCCGATGTTCGCCATCCCCGCGGCCGCCGTCGCGAAGGGGCGGGTGCCTGCGCGGTGCCTTCTGGTGGACGGCCCGGACGACGCCGGGCTGGTGATGCGGCATCTGCACGAAAAGGGCATCGACCAGGTTGTCCCCCTGTTGCTTTCCATCCGCGGTTAACGCGCGTTTTTTCTTTCCCTGCGCTAAGTGGTCGGACGGGTCGCGACCCGATGGACCTTCGTTGGAGCCTCGGTGGTGGCATAAGGGGCCGACTGTGGCCGCGCGGCGAAAGAAGTACGCGGGCGGGCCCGTAGTGACGATCGCGAACTCTTAGTGGCACCTTAGGCATTCTTAGGCGCGTGCTCGCGGGCGGGTGGGGGAGGTCGGGGCGAATAGCGCAAAGCCGGAACCTGACTGAGAGCGGATGCCCATTGGGCGTCCAGCCTGCGGTCATGACCGTTCGATGGCCGGGAGGGGTCGAGTTCCGTGGTGAAATGGGGCCGGATGCGGGCCGCCGTCGAGTGAGGGTAGGCAACCCTAATATTGCGTTGGGTGATAGAAGATCGACGCTCTGCCGCTGGTGATCAAGGCTTGTTGGGGCCATCCCGGGTGGCTATCATCCAAAATGATCATCACTGGAAACGCCGCGCGGTGCCGATCGAAGGGGGAGAGTGACGATGCACTTTCTGATTCTGGGAAATCTGAAGGTGGAACATCTGGGAAAGCGCATCTCCATCACGGCACCCAAGCAGCGGGCGGTACTGGCGGCATTGCTCCTCCAGGCGAACAACGAGGTGCAAATAGAACGGCTCATCAGGTTCGTGTGGGACGGGCGCCCGCCGGTGACCGCGCAGACGACCCTGCAGTCCTACATCTACCGGTTGCGCCAGATGCTGCGCCCGCTGGCCGGGGTCGAGCTCAAGACCAGCACCGACAGCTACATGCTCAGCGTGGACTATGCCGAGACCGACCTCTGGTATTTCCGGCGGCAGGTCGACACGGCGCGCGGGATGGCCCGATGCGATGACAAGGCGGACGCTGCGCAGACCTTCCGCAGCGCCCTGGACGTCTGGCGGGGCAGCGCGTTCGCCGGCATCCCGGGTGAAACGGTCCAACAGGAGGCGCGCGTCCTGGAGGGCGAGCGCATAGCCGCCTATGAGGAGCTCTTCAGCGCCGAGCTCGACCTCGGGCGGCACCGGCAGATCATTCCCGAGCTGCACAAGGCGGTCTCGGTTTACCACCTGCACGAGGTCTTCCGCGCGCAGCTCATGCTCGCCCTCTACGCGTCCGGCCGGCAGGCGGAGGCGCTGCAGAACTACGCGATCATGCGGCGCCGGCTCTCCGAGAACTTCGGTATCGAGCCGGGGCAGGAGCTCCAGGAGCTGCAGAAGTCGATCCTCAGGCAGGTGCCCGCGGCCGAGCTCAGCAATTCTGTGTGGAAGGCCCGGGTTCGCTGACGGGTCCGGGCGGTCCGCCCCACTCGCGTCGCTGGGCGGCCTCCTGGCTGAGCGCGTCGCTCCCTCCGTACGCCGTCGCGGCGGGCGGCCTCGTCGAGCAGGCCTGATCCTCGCGTACGGCGGCCGTGTCCCCGGTCGATGGGGCGCGGGCCTATTCGCCCTTCCTGACGTCCGTTCCCGAATCGCCGGGACGGGTTCTTCGGCTGCCCGAAAGTGCGCCCATGCGTTTCGATGGAGTGCCGATAGCGTGGGTGTGGCGGGTTAATAGTGTCGCTTGTCGCGGGTCTTGGGGTATGTAACCATGACGTCGGATCAAGCGGAATTCGAAAATTCTCCGAAGCCGGAGAAGAAAGGCGGCGCCGATCGCCCGAGTCCATGACGGATCAGCTCCGACTCTGGCTGGCGGTGTTGGGTCCCCAACGCCCGGTGAAGAGTGCGAATTAACGTTCGCAAGGCAGCGCAGAGCATGAAACATGTGCGGATGTCGATGTCGAAGTCAACCGGGCTGGCGGCATTCGATCGTCGAGTCAATCGTATGGAGAGGATGTGTTGCGGCATGGACAGGCTGGAGGTCGACGCGGCCGAACTGCGTGAGATCGACCGGCTCCTCGACGAGGCGGAGGGGGAGCTGACCGACCTCGACTCCGACGAGGCCCTCCGGTGCGCCACGGTGCTGGCGCACCGGCTCCCGGCGCGGATCAGGAGGTGCCTCAACGAGTTCCGGCTGGAGCGGATGTCGGGGGTGCTGCGCATCACGGGCTACGCCGTCGACCAGGAGCGGCTCGGGGCGACGCCCGTCCACTGGCGGGAGCGGGAGGGGTCCTCGCGCGCCCACCGCGAGGAACTGCTCCTGGTGCTGTACGGGTCGCTGCTCGGCGACCCGTTCGGATGGGCCACGCAGCAGGACGGGCGGCTCGTCCACGACGTCGTGCCGATCCGCGGGCACGAGCACGAGCAGCTCGGCTCGAGCAGCGAGTCGTTGCTGACCTGGCACACCGAGGACGCCTTCCATCCTCTGCGCGGCGACTTCCTGGGCTTCGCGTGCCTGCGCAACCCGTACGCCGCGGCGACGACCGTGGGCTACGTCGACGCGCTCGACCTGCCGGCGAGCGTCAAGGAGGTGCTGTCCGGCGAGCGCTTCAGCATTCGTCCCGACGAGTCGCACCTGCCCAAGAACAACTCGCTGCCGGCGGACGAGGCCTTCGAGCGCGTCGAGGAGATGCAGCGGTCTCCCGAACGCGTCGCCGTCCTGTTCGGCGACCCGGACCGGCCCTACATCAGGGCCGACCCGTACTTCATGAGCGTGGCCGACCGCGAGGCGCAGGCCGCGCTGGACGAGTTCACCAAGTCCATGGACGAGCTGATGTTCGACCTGCGGCTGGAGAGCGGCGACTTCTGCTTCCTCGACAACTACCGGGTCGTGCACGGCCGCAAGCCGTTCACGCCCCGCCACGACGGAACGGACCGGTGGCTCAAGCGGATCAACGTCGCGAGCGACCTGCGCAAATCGCGGGCGGCACGGGTCGGCCGCGCCATCCGGTGAATGCGGCGCATGTGGCTCCCTGGGGCCCGGATGGAGCCTGCATGGCGTCCTCTTGTTCGGGTTTCCAATGCTGTGTGAGCATGGGCGCTGCCTGAAGGAGAAAACCATATGGACGATCCTCGCTTTCTTCGGTCGAATGTGATTGTCGAGCCACTGGTCGACAGTTTCTATGCCTGGGCCCACACGGTCGCTCCCGTACAGGCGTCGATGAATCTGGCATTTCTGCAAGTGCCGATGCTCGAGTCGTACCTGCAGGCGCCGCAGGTGCACGTGGCGGCGAGCAGCAATCCGGATCTGCGCGGCGGCTATTTCGTGAACGTCGCCGAGGAGCGCGGCGGCGAGATCCGCGATCTGCTGGCCTCGATCAGGCGGGACCGGGCGGACATGCTGAGGTTCGCCGAGGCGGTCGCGCAGGCCGAGGACCTGGTCCGGCAGGAGGCCGCCGGCTTCGACCTCACGCCCCTCTACCCGAAGCTGCCGGCCGAGCTCAACGGGCTGGTGGAGATCGCCTACGACACCGGCAACCAGGCGTCGCTGCGCTTCATAGAGCCGCTGGTCTACAAGAGCCCGGCGTACACCGAGGCGCGCCAGTCGGTCCAGCTGCTGCTGGAGCCCGGCCACGAACGCCCGTTCATCCTCAGCACGCCGCGGCTCGCGTCGCCGGACGTCCTCGACCTGCCCGTCCCGTTCCGGCACCCG
This sequence comes from Actinomadura napierensis, assembly GCF_039529375.1. Taxonomy (NCBI): domain Bacteria; kingdom Bacillati; phylum Actinomycetota; class Actinomycetes; order Streptosporangiales; family Thermomonosporaceae; genus Actinomadura; species Actinomadura napierensis. The sequence continues at coordinate 71,525 of NZ_BAAAMR010000001.1, read as the reverse complement.
GGGCTGCAGGAACTGTTCCAGGCCCGCATCCGCCCCACCACCGCGGCGGCGCTCCGGGAGGCACTGGAGCTGGAGGAGTCGCAGTTCGCCCTGCTCGACGGGCTGCTCACCGGCGAGGGCTCACTGCATCCGGACCGCCACATCGAGTCCGGAGGCCGCGTCCGCTACTACGGGCACGCGTGCCTGGCCCTGCAGTCGCCCCAGGCGGCCATCCTCACCGACCCGTTCATCAGCGCCGACTGCCACGCGAGCGGCCGGTACACCTACGACGACCTGCCCGACCACATCGACCTGGTGCTCATCACGCACGGGCACCAGGACCACATCGTGCTGGAGACGCTGCTGCAGCTGCGCGGCCGCGTGGGCGCCGTCGTGGTGCCGCGCTCGTCGCGCGGCAACCTCTGCGACCCGTCGCTGGGGCTCTACCTGGAGCATCTGGGGCTGCCGGTCGTCGAGGTGGACGACTTCGACGAGGTGGAGTTCCCCGGCGGCAAGGTCACCGCGACGCCGTTCCTCGGCGAGCACGCCGACCTCGACATCCGCGGCAAGTCGACGTTCTGGGTCGAGATGGCGGGCCGCAAGGTCTTCGTCGGCGCGGACTCCTCGGGCATCGACCCGGCGCTCTACCGCCATGTACGCGAGCACCTGGGAACGGCCGACATGGCCTTCCTCGGCATGGAGTGCGACGGCGCCCCGCTCACCTGGCTCTACCAGGCACTGCTCACCCAGCCCATCACCAAGAAGATGAGCGACTCGCGCAAGCTGTCGGGCTCCAACGCGGCCCAGGCGGGCGCGATCGTGACCGAGCTCGGCGCGGGCGAGGCCTACATCTACGCCATGGGCGAGGAGGAGTGGCTGGGCCACGTCATGGCCACCAGCTACAACGACGAGTCCTACCAGCTCAAGCAGATCGACGAGTTCATGACCTGGTGCGCGGACAACGGGGTGAAGGCCGAGCACCTGCTCGGGCAGCGCGAGTGGCGCTGGTAGGACCCGCGCACCCCACGGCAAGGCACACCCCCACGACCAGGCGACGACCGAGGAGAGTGACCGTGCGGACGGTGAGTTTCGACTTCGAATCGCCCGAGGCGCGATTCAAGGTTCTGATCAACGACGAGGAGCAGTACTCGCTGTGGCCCGGCGACCTCCCGGTCCCCGGCGGCTGGAAGGAGACGGGGGTGCACGCCTCCAAGGAGGAGTGCGACGAGTACCTCCGCGCGACCTGGACCGACATGCGTCCGAAGAGCCTGCGCCTGGCGCTCGACGGGGAATGACGCGCCGCCGCCATGCCCCACGTCTTCACGAACGGCATCCGGCTCGCCTTCGACCGGCACGGGCGGGGCGAGCGGGTGCTGCTCATCATGGGCTCGTCGGCCGCCGGCCGGGTCTGGACCCTGCACCAGACCCCGGCGCTGGCCGCCGCGGGATACCAGGCGATCACCTTCGACAACCGGGGCGTGCCGCCGTCCGACGAGCCGCCGGGCCGGTACTCGCTCGACGACCTGGTGGCCGACACCAAGGGCCTGATCGAGGCACTCGGGGCGGCGCCCTGCCGGATCGTCGGCACCTCCATGGGCGCGCTGGTCGCCCAGGAGCTGGCGATCCGCTGGCCGGAGCTCGTCCGGTGCGCGGTGCTGATCTCGACCAAGGCCAGATCGGACCCGGCCCGGGCCGCCCATCTGCGGGCCTACCAGGCGCTCGCCGAGAGCGGGGTCGAGCTGCCCCGTGACTTCGAGGCGAGCGTGCTGGCGTTCGAGATGCTCTCGCCGGCCACGCTGAACGACCCGGCGCAGGCCGAGCTCTGGCTGGAGACGATCCGGCGGTCGGTCGGCGGTGCCAACCGGGCGCTGGGGCAGAGCTGGGCGGACCTCACCGAGGACCGCAGGGAGGCGCTGCGCGGCGTCGCGGCGCCCTGCCGGGTGATCGCGTTCTCCGACGACCTCGTCACGCCGCCGCACCTGGGCGCGGAGGTCGCCGCGTCCATCCCCGACTGCGACCTCATCGAGATCGGGTCGGCCGGCCACTTCGGCTATCTCGAACGTCCCGCCGAGGTGAACGCCGCACTGCTGGAATTCCTCTCCAAGAACGAGGTCGGGCCATGAGGCTGCGTGCGGCACGGCTCGAGGACTGGCTCCGCGACTACTACTTCACCGCGGAGATCGACATCAGCTCCAGCGGCGTGCACTCGTACTCGATGGCCGAGCTGCGCGCCATGACGGGGCTGGACCACGCCGAGATCGACGGGCTGGTCTTCGACGACGGATACTCGCTCGGCACGCCCGCGGTGCGGGGGCACATCGCGCGGCGTTGGGGCGACGGCGACCCGAGCAGGGTCATGACGACCAGCGGGTCGAGCGAGGCGATCACCCTCGTGCTGACCGCGCTGCTCCGGCCCGGCGACGAGGTCGTCGTCGTGGAGCCCGGCTACCACACGCTCGTGGCGTTCGCCGCCGGGCTGGGCTGCGCGACCCGCACCTGGCGGCTCGACCGGGCCCGCGGCTGGCGTCCCTCGCTCGACGAGCTGGCGGACCTGGTCTCCGAACGCACCAAGGCGATCATCGTCAACTTCCCGCAGAACCCGACCGGCGCGTCGATCACCGAGGCCGAGCTGCGCCGGCTGGTGGCCATCGCCAGGTCCGCGGGGCCTGCCGGGTCCGCGGACGAGGCCGCCGGGGCCTCGGGGGCCTACCTGCTGTGGGACGCCGCGTTCGCCGACCTCGCCTACGACGCGCCGCCGCTGCCCGACATCTCGACGCTCTACGAGCGCGGCATCGGCTTCGGCACGTTCTCCAAGGCGTTCGGACTGCCGGGGCTGCGCTTCGGGTGGTGCCTGGCGCCGCCCGCCGTGCTGGCCGAGTGCGTGCGCATCCGCGACTACACGACCCTGCACGTGTCGCCGCTGATCGAACTCCTGGCGCTGAACGTCCTGCGGAACGCCGACGCGTTCCTCGAGCCGAGGATGAAGCAGGCCAGGGCCAACCGCGACCTGGTCCGGGAGTGGGCCGACGCCCATCCCGACCTGGTGTCGCTCGCCACCCCGCTGGGCGGGGTCAGCGCGTTCCCGCGGCTGCACGGCCTGGCGGACACCCACGCGTTCTGCGACGACCTCTTCACACGGCGGGGAGTGCTGGTCATTCCGGGTTCCTGCTTCGGCGCCCCGGAGCACATCAGATTGGGCTTCGGCGGACCGGCCGGGCCGCTGGCCGAGGGCCTGGACCGGCTGACGGCCGCGCTCACCGGGTGGCGGCGGTGCCCGCCGGGCCCGGCGGCGGACGGAGACCCGGCAGGAGACGGAGAGGGCGACACGCGATGACCGTACGAGGGTTGGCGCCGCTGACCGGAACCCGGATGGATCCCGGCCACTTCCATTTCGACGAGCGGACCGAGTTCGACGCCTCGCTCGTCGCCGACGTGCTGCGGGGGAGGCGCTTCGGGGTCATCTTCCGCGACGTCATCCCGGTCGCCACCCAGAAGGAGCTGTGCGCCAAGTTCTGGGCGAGCCCGGCGCTGAAGAGACGCACCGGCGAGCCTTCCTACTACGTGGGCTCGTATCACTGGAACAAGCCCATCGGCACCTATCTCGCCGAGTCCGCCGAGGTGGCCGGCGACGTGATGGACGTGCTCGACGTGGCCGACTCGCCGTGGCACCTCTTCCAGGACGAGCTGGCGCGCGAGCTGGCGGGGCGCGGCGCGTCCCTGCGGCTGGCCGAGATGGACGGCGCACAGGCGTGTCCCGCCCTGATCCGCGCCTGGAACAAGGAGGGCGCCTACTCCCTGGAGCCGCACGAGGACGAGGCCCAGTGCCGCGATCCCCGCCAGGCGGGCTTCGAGGTGCAGCGCGTGCCGGACTTCGAGGTCTGCGCGGTCAACATGTGCGTCGAGCACGAGGAGGGCGGCCGGCTGGTGCTGTGGAACATCCGCCCGGACGACGACAGCAGGCGGCGCCTCGGCATCGAGCACACCGGCTTCTCCTACCCCGCCGAGCTCCTGGACGGCTTCGAGGAGTTCCGCGTCGACATCCGGCCGGGGGACGTCTACATCTTCAACGGCCGCCACGTGCACGCGGTCGACGCCACCCGCGGCAACCGCACCGCCGTGTCCTTCCTCATGGGGTTCGCGGACGCGCGGACAGTGGTCACCTGGACATGAGCGGGACCCCGGGGCTCCCGAGCGCGGGGCCGATCAGCAGAGTCTCCGCCGCCGATCTCGGCCCGCTGCGCGCCGGGTCGCCGTGGCTGCGGGAGCCGGTGGTCGTCACCGGCGCGTCGCGGTTGATGAACGAGGTGTGGCGGTGGACCCCGGACCATCTGCGCGCGACGGTCGGGGACGAACGGCTCCCGGCCACGCTGCCCGGCCCGGACGGCGGTTTCCGGTACGAGCCGGGCCGGGTGCTCGACTCGCGGCCGCTGGCGGTGGCGCGGTTCTTCGACGACATGGCCGACCCGGACGGCCCGCGCTGGTGCCTGCAGCAGGTGCCGGTCGAACGCGCGCTCCCGGCCCTGTTCGCCGCCCTGGACTACCCGGACTGCGTTCCCCGGGAACTGGTGAACGCGGTGAACCTGTGGCTGGCATCGCCCGGCACCGTGACGCCGCTGCACTACGACGACACCCACAACCTCTTCTGCCAGGTGTCGGGCGCCAAGACGTTCTACGTCTTCCCGCCCGAGGACCTCGACGCGCTCTACCCCGGACCGCTGAACACCGGCGCCCAGCACCTCAGCGGCGTGAACCTCTTCCAGCCCGATCTCGACCGGCACCCGCGCGCCGCCGCGCTCGGCTACCTGGAGGCGACGGTGCGGGCGGGGGAGGCGCTGGTGCTCCCCGCGTTCTGGTGGCACCAGGTGCTCTCGCGCGACGAGGTGGCCGTCTCGGTCAACTTCTGGTGGCGGGCGAACGTGCTGGACTGCCTCGTCCCGGGGTTCATGCGGCAACTGCAGTCCGCGGCCGTCCAGGACGACCTCGGGGCCCTGGCCGGAACCTTCGAGCTCGGTGACGGCCAGGGCGACGCCGACCCGTTCACCGACGCCGCGGACCTGGTCCGGCTGCTCCACGACATCGGCGAGGCCAAGGCCGCCCTCGCCCTCACCGCCTCCGTCCTGCGCACCGCGCGGCGCCGGCCGGGCCGGGCGGCGACGCGCGCCGCCGAGCTGCTGGCCGACCACAAGGAACTCCTCGAAGCGCCGGGCCGCGGCGGCGCAGCCGCCGCCGGCCGGATCGACCGGCTGGTGGCCGACCTGACGGCCATCGTCAGCGAAGGGGCCAGATCATGGTGACCGTCAGCCTCTCCTACTTCTCCGCGGGCGGTGCGCACGACCCCGCCGCCGCGCCCTACGACGTCCTGCTCGACACGGCCCGGCTCGCCGACGAGGCGGGCCTCGAGGCCGTGTGGATCCCCGAACGGCACTTCGCCGACTTCGGGAGCCTCTTTCCGAACCCGTCCGTCCCGGCGGCCGCGGTCGCGGCGACCACCCGGCGCATCGAGATCCGGGCGGGCAGCGTGGTCCTGCCGCTGCACCACCCCGCCCGGGTCGCCGAAGAGTGGGCCGTCGTCGACCGGCTGTCGGGCGGCCGCGCCGGGATCTCGTTCGCCTCCGGCTGGCACGGGGCCGACTTCGTGCTGTCCCGGTTCGACGCGGCCGACCGGCGGCAGGTCATGCGGGACGGCGTCGACGCCGTCCGCGCGCTGTGGCGCGGCGAGGCGTGGACCTTCACCGACGCGGCCGGCCGCGAGGTCGAGATCACCAGCCGGCCCCGCCCGGTGCGGCCGGAGCTGCCGATGTGGCTCACCTCGGGCGGCAGCGCGGGCACGTTCGAGCTGGCCGGCTCCCTGGGCGCCGGGGTGCTCACCCATCTGGTCGGGCAGCGCCCCGGCGAGCTGCGCGACAAGATCGCCGCCTACCGGAAGACCAGGGCGGAGCACGGCGGCGGGCGCGGCCACGTCACGCTGATGCTGCACACGCACGTCCTGGACGGTTCGCCCGCGGCCGCCGAGCGGGCCGAGGCGGAGCTGGCCCGCTACCTGACGACCTCGATGCGGCTCGACGCGTCCAACGTCGCGGCCGTCAAGGACGCCGCCGCGTTCACCGCGATGACCGCCGCGGACCGGAACGCGGTCGCGGCGGCGGGCGCGTCCCGCTACATCGACACCGGGCTGGTGTGCACCGCCGCCGAGATCCCCGAACGGCTGGCGGCCGTCGCGTCCTGGGACGTCGACGAGGTCGCCTGCCTGATCGACTTCGGCTTCGACCACGCCTCGATCCTGCGGAGCGTGGACGAGCTGCTCGGCGTCCTCGCCTGATCCGCCCCGCGGGGTCTCCCGTCCCGCCCGATCTCTCGCACGGAGGGTCCCCGATGCTTTCCGAATCGAAGCGGCGCCTGCTCGAACGGCGGTTGCGGGGGCAGGCCCCGCCGCGGCGGGAACCGGCGGCCAGACCCGGCGGGCCGGTGCCGCTCTCATTCGCCCAGGAACGCCTGTGGTTCCTGGACCAGCTCGAACCCGGGTCCGTCGAGTACAACGTGCCCCTCCCGGTGCGGCTGACCGGCGACCTGGACGAGGCGGCCCTGCGGTCGGCGCTGGACGCGCTGGTGGAACGGCACGAGTCGCTGCGCACCCGGCTGGTCGCAAGCGACGGGGTCGCCCACCAGGTCATCGACCCGCCGGTCCCGTTCGCGCTCGCGCGCGCGGACCTCACCGGCCGCCCCGACGCCGCCGAGGAGGCCGGACGGCTGGTCCGCACGGACGCGCTGACGCCGTTCGACCTCGCCGCCGGGCCGCTGATCCGCGGGACGCTGATCGTCGTCGGCCCCGGCGACCACGTGCTCAGCCTGTGCCTGCACCACGTCATCTCGGACGAATGGTCGATCGGGATCCTCAACCGCGAGCTCGCCGCCCTCTACGACGCCTTCCGGCGCGGCGAGCCGTCCCCTCTGGAGCCGTTGCCCGCCCAGTACGCCGATTTCGCGTTCTGGCAGCGCGACCGGCTGAACGGCGAGGCGGCCGCGGCCGGACTGGCCTACTGGCGCGAGCGGCTGGCAGGGGCACCAGCGCTGGAGCTGCCCGCCGACCGGCCCCGCCCGCCCGTGCGGTCGGCGGACGGCCGGGTCGTCGGCTTCGAGGTGCCCGAACCGACGGCTGCCGGCCTGCGGGAGCTGTCCCTGCGCTCCGGCGCCACGATGTTCATCACGCTCTTCAGCGCGTTCGCGGTCCTGCTGGGCCGCTACGCCGACACCGACGACGTGGTGGCCGGGACCCCGATCGCCAACCGCGGCCGCACGGAGACCGAGGGCATGATCGGGCTGTTCCTCAACACCCTCGTGCTGCGGGCCGATCTGTCCGGCGACCCGTCCTTCGCCGAGCTCGTCGCCCGGGTCCGCCAGGTCGCGCTGGACGCCTACGAGCACCAGGACGTCCCTTTCGAACACGTTGTGGACGCGCTGCTGCCCGAACGCGACCGCTCCCGCACCCCGTTGTTCCAGGTGATGTTCGACTACAGCCACGAGGACGGCGGCGGTGGCGACGGCGGCGGCGCCCCCGCGTTCGGCGGGCTGGAGGTCCGCGGGTTCGGCGTCGAGCAGACGACCGTCAAGTTCGACCTGACGCTGGGCCTGGCCCAGGCGCCCGGCGGAGGGCTGTCCGGGGCGTTCGAGTACAGCACCGACCTCTTCGAGCGCCCGACGCTGGAGCGGATGATCCGCCATCTGCGCACGCTGCTGGACGCCGTGGCGGCGGACCCGTCGCTGCGGCTGTCGGAGCTTCCGCTGCTGCCCCCGGGCGAGCTGGACGACCTGCTGCACGGCCACAACGACACCGCGCTGCGCCTCCCCGGCCCGGCCGGGGTGCACGAGGCGGTCGCCGCCTGGGCGGAGGGCGACCCCTACGCGGCCGCCGTGCGGCACGGGGACGGATCGCTGGGCTACGCCGAGCTCGACCAACGGGCCGGGCGGCTGGCCGGGCACCTGCGGGCCCTCGGCGTGGAACGCGAGACGGTCGTCGGCGTGTGCCTGGACCGGGGCCTGGACCTGGTCGTCACCCTGCTGGCCGTCTGGAAGGCGGGCGGCGCCTTCCTGCCGCTGGACCCCGAGTACCCCCGCGACCGGCTGGCCTACATGCTCGCCGACAGCGGGGCCCGCGTCCTGGTCGGCCACCGGGCCGTCGCCGGGGATCTCGCGGCGGACGTGCCGGTCAGGCTCTGGCTCGACGACCCCGGCACGGATCCGCTCGACGCCCCCGGAACGGCCGTCCCCACCGACCCCGGCCAGGCCGCGTACGTCATCTACACCTCCGGCTCCACCGGCCGCCCGAAGGGCGTGGTGGTCTCTCACCGCAACCTGGTCAACTTCCTGGTCTCGATGGCCGGCCGCCCGGGAATGACCCGCGCGGACGTCCTGCTCGCCGTGACGACGCTCGGGTTCGACATCGCCGGGCTGGAGCTGTTCCTGCCGCTCTGGACGGGCGCGCGCGTCGTGGTCGCCGACCGCGCGGCCGCCCGTTCACCCGGGGCCCTCGCCGATCTGATCGAACGGTCGGGGGCCACCGTGATGCAGGCGACGCCGGCCACCTGGCGGATGCTCGTCGACGACGGCTGGGCCGGATCGCCGCGGCTGTGCGCGCTGTGCGGCGGCGAGGCGCTGCCGCCCCGGCTGGCGAAGGAGGTCCTGGCGCGCACGGCCGGGCTGTGGAACGTGTACGGGCCGACCGAGACCACCATCTGGTCGGCGTGCGCCGAGATCCCGGCGGGCGGGGAGGTGACCCTCGGCAGGCCGCTCGCCAACACCGCCCTGCACGTGCTCGACCGGCACCTGCGCCCGGTGCCCGTCGGCCTGCCGGGCGAGCTGTTCATCGGCGGCACCGGCGTGGCCCGCGGCTACCGGGACCGGCCCGACCTCACCGCCGAGCGGTTCGTCGCCGACCCGTTCGCCGCGGACGGGACGCGCCTCTACCGGACCGGTGACCGGGTGCGGCGCCGCGCGGACGGCGGCCTGGAGTACCTCGGCCGGGCCGACCACCAGGTGAAGGTGCGCGGCTTCCGGATCGAGCCGGGCGAGGTCGAGGCCGCCCTGACCGCGCACCCGGCGGTCGGGTCCGCCGTCGTCGTCGCCCGGGGCGACGACCAGGACCGGCGGCTCGTCGCCTACCTCGTCCCCGCCGACGCGGCCGCGGGCACCGCCCCGGCCGGCGAGCTGCGCGCGTTCCTGCGTGAGCGGCTGCCCGAGCACATGGTGCCGGCCGTCATGGTGGAGCTGGCCGGCCTGCCGCGCACCCCCAACGGCAAGCTGGACCGGGCCGCCCTGCCCGACCCCGGCTCCTCGCCGTCCGGCACCGCCGGTCCCTACCGTGCGCCGCGGACCGGCACCGAAGAGGCCATCGCCGGCATCTGGGCCGACCTGCTCGGCGTGCCGCGCGTCGGCGTCGCCGACAACTTCTTCGAGCTGGGCGGGCATTCGCTGATCGCCATCCAGGCGGTGTCGCGGCTGCGGAAGGAGTTCGAGCGGGAGCTGCCGCTGGCGGCGCTGTTCGACCACCCCATGGTCGGCGAGCTGGCCGCGCTGGTCGACTCGGCCGCGCCCGGCGCGCCCGCGCCGCCCATCGTCGCTGCCGGGCGCGACCGCGAGCTGCCGCTGTCGTACGCGCAGCAGCGGCTCTGGTTCCTCGACCAGCTCGAACCCGGGTCGGCCGAGTACAACATCCCGATCGTGCTGCGGCTGCGCGGGCCGCTCGACCAGGCCGCGCTGGCGGCGGCGCTGGACGCCCTCACCGAACGCCACGAGGTGCTGCGCACCCGGCTCGTCACCGTGGACGGCCGGGCCCGGCAGATCATCGATCCGCCCGCCGGGTTCCCGCTGCGCACGATCGACCTGTCCGGCGGGCCCGACCCGTTCGGCCGGGCGCGGGAGCTGGCCACGGTCGAGGCGACCACGCCGTTCGACCTGGCGGCCGGGCCGCTGCTGCGCGGCCTGCTCGCGCGCCTCGGCGCCGAGGACCACGTGCTGTCGCTGGTGATGCACCACGTGATCTCCGACGACTGGTCGGCCGACGTCTTCCGCCGCGAGCTGGCGCGGCTGTACGCGTCGTTCCGCGCGGGGGAGCCGTCGCCCCTGCCGCCGCTGCCGGTGCAGTACGCCGACTTCGCGGTCTGGCAGCGCGAGTGGCTCAGCGGCGCGACCATGGACGACCAGGTCGCCTACTGGCGGGAGCGGCTGGCCGGCGCGCCCGTCCTGGAGCTGCCCGCCGACCGGCCGCGGCCCGCCGTCCGCTCGTCCGCCGGCGGCACCATCGACTTCGCGCTGCCCGCCCCGGTCGTCGCCGGGCTGCGGGAGGTGGCGGGGGAGACCGGCGCGACCATGTTCATGGTCCTGGTCGGCGGCCTCGCTGTCCTCCTCGGCCGGTACGGCGACGAGGACGACGTCGTGCTCGGCACCCCGATCGCCAACCGCAACCGCGTGGAGACCGAGGAGCTCATCGGCTTCTTCACCAACACCCTCGCGCTCCGCGTCGACCTGTCCGGCGACCCCACGTTCGCCGAGGTCGTCGCGCGGGTGCGGCGCGACGCGCTGGCCGCCTACGCGCACGAGGACGTGCCGTTCGAGCAGCTCGTCGACGCGCTCCGGCCGCAGCGCGACCGGGCCCGGCATCCGCTCTTCCAGGTGATGATCACGCATGGCCGGGGCACCGTCAGCGCCCTGGAGTTCGCCGGGCTGGGCACCGAGGGCGTCGGGCTCGCGGTGGCGCACGCCAAGTTCGACCTGACCGTCGCGATCGGCGAGCGCGGCGACGCGCTGGACTTCGAGCTCAGCTACAGCGCCGACCTGTTCGACCACGCGACCGTCGAGCGGATGGGCCGCCATCTGGCGGAGCTGCTGAGCCGCGTCGCCGAGGCCCCGCACGAGCGCCTCGCCGGGACGTCGCTCCTCACCGCCGGCGAGTCCCGCCGGCTGCTCGCCGAATGGAACGACACCGCCGCCCGGGAGCCGGACGGGACCGTCGCCGACCTCGTGTCGGCCGCCGCGGCCCGCAGGCCGGACGCGCCCGCCGTCACGTCCGGCGGCGAGACGCTGACCTATGGCGAGCTGGACGCGGCCGCGGACCGCCTCGCCCATCGGCTGCGCGGGCTGGGCGTCGGCCCGGAGACCGTCGTCGGGCTGCATCTGGATCGCGGCACGCGGATGGTCACCGCCATGCTCGCCGTGCTGAAGGCGGGCGGGGCCTACCTCCCGCTCGATCCGGGCTACCCGGCCGACCGTCTCGCGTTCATGATCGCCGACAGCGGCGCGGCCGTCCTGGTCGGCACGCCCGTAGCGGCCGACCTCGGGCTCCAACTCCTGGATCCCGATGACCGGGACCCCGCAGGCCCGGCGGCCCGGCCGGTCGCCGGGGCGGTCCGGCACGGCGACCAGCCCGCCTACGTGATCTACACCTCCGGGTCGACCGGGCGGCCCAAGGGCGTCATGGTCGGCCACCGCGCCCTGGCCAACCTGGTGGAGGCCCAGCGCCGGGATCTCGGCGTCACCGAGGACGACGTGGTGCTGCAGATGGCCTCGTTCAGCTTCGACGTCGCCGGCTGCGAGACCTTCGTCGGGCTGGCGGCCGGGGCGCACCTGGTCATCGCGGGCGGTGCCACCCGCCGGTCCGCGCCGCAGCTCCAGCGGCTGCTCCAGGAGCATGCCGTGACCGTCGCGCAGACGCTCCCGACCGCGCTGCACGACCTGGACCCGGGCGCCCTGCCCGCGCTGCGCGTCCTGGTCGTCGGCGGAGAGCCGTGCCCGCCCGGCCTCGCCCGCGCCTGGGCGCGGGGGCGGCGCTTCATCGTCGCGTACGGGCCGACCGAGACGACCGTCTGCGCGACCGTCGCCGTCGATCCCGGCATCGGCGCCGGCCCGCCGCCGATCGGCGCCCCCATCGCGAACGCCCGCGTGTACGTGCTCGACCGCGCGCTGAACGCCGTGCCCGTCGGCGTCCCCGGCGAGCTCCATGTCGGTGGCGCCGGGGTCGCCCGCGGCTACCACGGCCGTCCCGCCCTCACCGCCGAACGGTTCGTCGCCGACCCGTTCGCCGCGGACGGCGGCCGGCTCTACCGGACCGGGGACCGGGCCAGATGGCGCGCGGACGGGCGGCTGGAATTCCTCGGCCGCATCGACGAGCAGGTCAAGGTCCGCGGCCACCGCGTCGAGCCGGGCGAGGTCGAGGCCGCGCTGACCGCGCACCCGCGGGTGGCGGCGGCCGTCGCGGTCGTGCGGGAGGACGACGGCCGGCGGCGCCTGGTCGCCTACTTCGTCCCCGGCGAAGACGCCGGGGACGGGGGCCCGCCCGGCACGAGCGAGCTGCGCGCCTTCCTGGCGGCCACCCTGCCCGACCACATGATCCCCGCGGTGTTCACGCCGATCGCGGCGATCCCGCTCAGCCCCAACGGCAAGATCGACGCCGCCGCGCTGCCGGCGCCCGGCGGAGCCCGTCCCGATCTCGCCGAACGGTTCGTCCCCCCGCGCAGCGACGCGGAGCAGGTCCTGGCCGAGGCGTGGGCCGAGGTGCTCGGCCTCGACCGGGTCGGGGTCGAGGACAACTTCTTCGAGCTCGGGGGCGACTCGATCGTCAGCATCCAGACCGTCGCGCGCGCCCGCGCCCGGGGCGTGCACGTCACGCCCGCCCAGCTGTTCGAGCACCAGACCGTCGCCGAGCTCGCCGCTGTCGCGGCCCGCCGGCCGGCGGCACAGGCCGAGCAGGGGCCGGTGGTCGGCGAGTTCCCGCTCACGCCGATCCAGCACTGGTTCTTCCGCCGCGAGCTGCCGGACCCGGCCCACTTCAACCAGTCCATGGTGCTGGAGGCGACCTCGCCGGTCGATCCGGCCGTGCTGCGGCGGGCCCTCGACGCACTCGTCGAGCACCACGACGCGCTGCGCGCCCGCTACGTCCGCTACGGCGACGCCTGGGTGGGACGGAACGTGCCGCCAGGAGCCGGAGCGGACCTGCTCCGGGTCGTCCGCGTCCCGTCCGAGGACGACGGCGCGCTCGACGCGCATGCCGACGCGGCGCAGACGAGCCTCGACCTGGAGCACGGGCCGCTGCTGCGCTGCGTGCTGTTCGAGCGCCCCGGCGCGCACCCGCTGCTGCTGATCGTCGTCCATCACCTCACCGTCGACGCCGTGTCATGGGGGATCCTGCTGGAAGACCTGGCCCTCGCCTTCGACCAGGCCGAACGCGGCGGCACGATCCGCCTCGCGCCGAAGACCACCTCGTTCAAGCACTGGTCGGAACGGCTCGCCGACCTGCCCCCCGTCCCGGCCGAGGAGGTCGAGCACTGGCACGCGGTAGAGGCCGCCGTACGGCCCCTGCCGCGCGACCACGGCGGCCCCAACACCGTCGCGTCCGCGCGCGACGTCCGGGTCGCGCTCGGCCGCGACCAGACCACCCGGCTCCTCCAGGAGGTTCCGGCCGCGTACCGCACGCAGATCAACGACGTGCTGCTGACGGCCCTCGGCACGGCCCTCACCGAATGGACCGGCGCCGACCGGGCGGTGGTCGACCTGGAGGCGCACGGCCGCGAGGACCTCGGGCCCGGCATCGACGTCTCCAGGACCGTCGGCTGGTTCACCGCCTTCGCCCCGGTGGCGCTCGCCGCGCCGGGCGGGGACCCCGGCGCGGCACTGCGCCGGACCAAGGAGGAGTTGCGCGCGGTCCCGCGGCGGGGCCTCGGCTACGGCCTGCTGCGCTACCTGAACGGCGATGCGCGCCCGGCGGACGGCGCCGAGGTGAGCTTCAACTATATGGGGCGTTTCGGGGGGCAGGCGGCCCGGCCGGCGTCCCCCGCGTCCCCCTCGTCCTCCGCGGACGGACGCTTCCGGCCGGTCGACGGCGCCGGCCTCGGGCGGGAGCGAGCCGGAACCGGCGACCGCACCCACCTCATCGAGATCAACGGCGAGATCGACGACGGGCGGCTGCGGCTGGTCTGGACGTACTCGCGCGAGGTGCACGACGAGGCGACGGTGGCCCGGCTGGCCCGGCGCTGCCTCGAGGCCCTCACGGAGCTGATCGACCACTGCTGCGCTCCGGGCACCGGCGGCCTCACCCCGTCCGACTTCCCGCTCGCCGGCCTCGGCCAGGACGCCCTCGACGCCGTCCACGCGCGCGCCACGACCGAGATCGAGGACATCTATCCGCTGACGGCGCTGCAACAGGGCATGATGGTGCACTCCGCGCGCGCCCTGGAGTCGGGCGTCTACTGGGTCCAGAACGGGCTCCTGCTGGAGGGCGACCTCGATCTCGCCGCGCTGCGCCGCGCGTGGGAGCTGGTCTTCGCCCGGCACGCGGTGCTGCGCAGCACGGTCGTCTGGCAGGGCGTGCCCGAGCCGCTGGCCGTGGTCTCCCGCGGCGTCGACCTGCCCTGGGAAGAGCTGGACTGGTCGGACCTGGACGAGCCGGGCGTGGACGACGCCCTCGCGGCGTTCATGGCCGCCGACCGTGCCCGAGGCGCCGACTTCGACCGGCCGACGCTCGTGCGGATCGTGGTCATCCGGCTGGCGGGGGACCGCCACCAGGTGCTGTGGAGCTACCACCACCTGCTGCTGGACGGCTGGAGCGTCCCGATCGTCCTCGGCGAGCTGATCGACGCCTACCACGCGTACCGCGCGGGCGAACGGCCTCCGCACGCGACCCACCGGCCGTTCCGCGACCACGTCGCCTGGACCGCCGGGCAGGACCTCGCGGCGGCCGAGGCGTACTGGCGGGACCGGCTGCGCGGCATCGGCGCGGCCACCGTGCTCGGCGTCGAACGCGACACCGGCGAGACGGGCCACGACACCTACCGGACGCATCTCGGCGAACGGGTGACCGCCGACCTCTCCGAGCTGGCCCGGCGGCACCGGCTCACGCTGAACACCGTGGTGCAGGGCGCCTGGGCGGTGCTGCTGGCGGCCTACGCGGGCACCGACGACGTGCTGTTCGGCGTGACCACCTCCGGGCGCGGGGACCAGCTCGACGGCATCGAGAGCATGGTCGGCCTGCTCATCAACACCACCCCGGCGCGGGTCAGGGTGGACGGGGAGCAGACGGTCGCGTCCTGGCTGCGGCGGTTGCAGCGCGAGCAGGCGGAGGCGCGGCGGTTCGAGCACACGCCGCTGGTCCAGGCGCAGGCGTGGAGCGAGGTGCCCGCAGGGCGGCCGCTGTTCGAGTACCTGCTGCTCTTCGAGAACTTTCCCGCCGAACGGCTGGAGCACGGCAAGGCCGAGTCGGCGCGCGGCGGCCTGCTGATGGAGGAGAACGTCTCCCGCGAGCAGGCCAACTATCCGCTCACCGTGGTCGCCGGGCCCGGCCCCGAGCTCGCTCTCGGCCTGGCCTACGACCGGGCACGCTTCGACGACGGCACGATCGGGCGGATGGCGGGCCACCTGGTCGCCGTCCTGGAGGCCATCGCCGACGACCCGGGCCGCCGGGTCGCCGACCTTCCGTTCGGCACGCCCGCCGAGCACCGCGAGATCCTCGTCGGCTGGAACGACACCGCCATGCCCGTCCCGGAGGCGGCCGGCGTCCACGAGCTCGTCGCCGCGCAGGCGGCCGCCAGGCCGGAGGCGACGGCGGTGGTGTACGGCGGCGAGTCCCTCACGTACGCCGAGCTCGACGCGCGGGCCAACCGCCTCGCCCACCACCTCATCGGCAGGGGCGCCGGGCCGGAGACCGTCGTCGGGATCCGCCTGGAACGCGGCCCGGCGATGGTCGTCGCGCTGCTGGCGGTGCTGAAGGCGGGCGGCGCGTACCTGCCCCTGGACCCCGACTACCCGGACGGCCGTCTCGCCTTCATGCGCGCCGACAGCGGCGCCGCCGTCCTGGTCGGCCGGCGAGCCCTGCCCGGCGACATCGGGGAGGCCGACGCGGTGTGGCTGGACGACGAGGAGACCGCGGCGGCCATCGCGGCCTGCCCGGCCACCGATCCCGCGGTCCCGGCGCACCCCGACGGGCTCGCGTACGTCATCTACACCTCCGGCTCGACCGGACGGCCGAAGGGCATCGGCGTTCGCCACCGCGACATCGTCGGCCTCGTCGCACCCGGCGACTACATCACCATCGAGCCCGGCGACGTGGTGGCGCAGGCCGCCACCACCGCGTTCGACGCGGCCACCTTCGAGATCTGGGGCGCGCTCGCCAACGGCGCGACGCTGGCCGGGGTGGAACGCGAGGTGCTGCTGTCGCCGCGGCGGCTCGGCACGGAGATCGAACGGCGCGGGATCACCGTGCTGTTCCTGACCACGGCGCTGTTCAACAGGCTCGCGGCCGAGGCGCCGTACGGCGTGCGGCGGGTGCGGTCCCTGCTGTTCGGCGGTGAGGCCGTCGACCCGCTGAGCGTGCGGCGCATGCTGGCGCTCGGGCGGCCGGAGCGGCTGCTGCACGTGTACGGCCCGACCGAGGCGACCACGTTCGCCACCTGGCGGGCGGTGCGCCGGGTCGGGTCCGGGGACCCGGTCCCGATCGGCCGCCCCCTGGCCAACGGCCGCGTCTACGTGCTGGACCGGCGCATGCGGCCGGTGCCCGCCGGGGTGGCGGGGGAGCTCCACCTGGGCGGAGCCGGGGTGGCCCGCGGCTACGTAGGCCGTCCCGAGCCGACCGCGGAACGGTTCGTCGCCGATCCCTTCGCCGCCGACGGCTCCCGCCTCTACCGCACCGGCGACCGGGCGCGGTGGACGCCGGACGGGGAGATCGAGTTCCTCGGCCGGGTCGACGACCAGGTCAAGGTGCGCGGTTTCCGGATCGAGCCCGGTGAGATCGAGGCCGCGCTGACCGGTCACCCCGCGGTGGCGGCCGCGGTGGTCGCGGTGCGCGACGACGACGAGGACGGCGACGCGAGGCTGGTCGGCTACCTGGTCCCGGCCGACCTCGCGGAGGGCGTGCCGGCGGCGGGCGACCTGCGCGCGTTCCTGCACGAGAGCCTGCCCGACCACATGATCCCCGCGGCGTTCGTGGAGCTGGCGTCGCTGCCGCTCAACTCCAACGGCAAGGTCGACCGTCCCGCGCTGCCCGCCCCCGACTCCGCCCGGCCCGAGGTGGCGGAGTTCGCCGCGCCGCGGACCGGGACCGAACGGGTCCTGGCGGAGATCTGGGCGGCGGTCCTCGGCCTGGAACGGGTCGGCGTCGGCGACGACTTCTTCGAGCTCGGCGGGCACTCGCTCCTGGTCAACCGGGTCATCTCCCGGGTCCGGACCGAGCTCGGCGCCGAGCTGGCGCTGGTGGAGGTGTTCGACCATCCGACCGTCGCCGGGCTGGCCCGCATCGTCGAGGCGGCCCGGCCCGCCGAGGGCGGCGGTGCGCCGCCGCCGATCGTCCCGGCCGGCCGGGACCGGCCGCTGCCGCTGTCGTTCGCCCAGCAGCGGCTGTGGTTCCTGGACCAGCTCGAACCCGGATCCGCCGAGTACAACGTCCCGATGGCGCTGCGCTTCACCGGCCCGCTCGACGCCGCCGCGCTGGAGGCGGCGCTGACGGAGATCACGGCCCGCCACGAGGTGCTGCGCACCCGGCTGGTGGCGGGCGCCGACGGCGTCGCGCACCAGGTCGTCGACCCGCCGGGCCCGGTGCCGCTGCCGGTGCACGACCTCACCGGTCACGCCGACCCGCTCGCCGAGGCCGTCCGCCGCGTCGAGGCCGACTTCGCCCTCGCGTTCGACCTGGCGGCGAGCCCGCCGCTGCGCGTCTCGCTGCTGCGCCTGGGCGCCGAGCACCACGTCCTCGACCTCTGCGTGCACCACGTGGTGGCGGACGAGTGGTCGACCGGCGTGCTGCGGCACGAGCTGGAGACCCTCTACGAGGCGTTCCGGCGCGGCGAGCCGTCCCCGCTGGCGCCGCTGCCCGTGCAGTACGCGGACTTCGCCGCCTGGCAGCGCGGCTGGCTGACCGGCGACGTGCTGGAGGACCAGCTCGCGTACTGGCGGGAACGGCTCGCCGGCGCGCCCGTCCTCGACCTGCCGACCGACCGGCCGCGCCCGCCGGTCCGGTCCGCCGCGGGAGGGATCGTCGAGTTCGAGCTGCCGGAGGACGTCGTCGCCCGGCTGCGCGCGTTCGGCACCGACACCGGCGCGACGATGTTCATGACCCTGCTGTCGGCCTTCGCGATCGTGCTCGGACGGCACGCGGGCGGCGACGACATCGTGCTCGGCACCCCGGTCGCCAACCGGAACCGGGCGGAGATCGAGCAGCTGATCGGCTTCTTCGTCAACACCCTGGTGCTGCGCGTCGACCTCGCGGGCGACCCCACGTTCGGCGAGCTCGTCGGCCGGGTGCGCCGGGACGCGCTGGACGCCTACGCCCACCAGGACGTGCCGTTCGAGCGGCTGGTGGACGAGTTGCAGCCCGAACGGGACCGGTCGCGGCACCCGCTCTTCCAGGTGATGTTCAGCGTGGACCGGGTGGGCGACACCCCGGCGGCGCTGGAGGGCCTGCGCACCGAGCCCATGCCCTTCGGCGCGGCCGTCGCCCGCTTCGACCTGACCCTGCTGCTCGGCGACGCCATGCGCGAGATCGGCGGGCATCTCGAATACAGCACCGAGCTGTTCGACCACGCCACCGCCGAGCGCCTGGTGGGCCACCTGCGGGCCGTGCTGGCCGCCGTGTCGGCCGACCCGCACCGCCACCTGTCGGAGATCTCCGTCCTGCCCGAGACCGAACGCGCCGAGCTGGTCCGCTGGAGCGGCACCGCGGCCCCGGCCTCGGCTCCGGCTCCGGCCTCCGAACCCGGCGGCGTGCACGAAATGGTCCGGGAGCATGCCCGGCTGCGCCCGGACGACGTCGCGGTGGTCTGCGGTGACGCGTCGCTGACCTACCGCGAGCTCGACGAGCGGTCCGACCTGCTGGCACGCCGCCTGCGCGCGCTGGGCGTGGGCCCGGAGACCGTGGTGGGCCTCTGCCTGCCGCGCGGGCTGGACCTGGCCGTCGCCCCGCTGGCGGTGTGGAAGGCGGGCGGCGCGTACCTGCCGCTCGATCCGGAGTACCCGGCCGAACGGCTGGCGTTCATGCTGGCCGACAGCGGCGCCGCCGTGCTGGTCGCCCATCGCGCCGCGACCGCGCTCGACCCCGGGATCAGCACGGTCTGGCTGGACGCGCCGGGGCCCGAGGACGCGAAGGAGCTGTGGCCCGCGAAGGAGCCCCTGCCCGCGCCGGAGATCCGCCCCGGCCAGGCCGCCTACGTCATCTACACCTCCGGCTCCACCGGGCGGCCCAAGGGCGTCGTCGTCCCGCACGCCAACCTGCTGCGCCTGCTGCGGTCGACCGAGCCCTGGTTCGGGTTCGGCCCCTCGGACGTGTGGACGCTGTTCCACTCGTTCGCCTTCGACTTCTCGGTGTGGGAGATGTGGGGCGCGCTGGCGTACGGCGGCCGGCTGGTCGTGGTGCCGTTCGAGGTGTCCAGGTCGCCCGCCGACTTCCTGCGGCTGCTGGCCGCCGAACGGGTGACGGTGCTCAACCAGACGCCGACGGCGTTCGCCGCGCTGACGGCGGCGGACGGCGAGGACGCCGGGGACGTGGACGGGGGCGGCCGCGACCTGGTCCTGCGCTATGTGATCTTCGGTGGCGAGGCGCTCGACCCGGTCCGGCTGGCGCCCTGGTACGCGCGGTCTGCGGACGGGGCCCCGGTCCTGGTCAACATGTACGGCATCACCGAGACGACCGTGCACGTCACCTACGCGCCGCTCGACGCGGCCACCGCCGCCGCGGGCGGGCCCGGCGTCATCGGCGTCGGCATCCCGGACCTGCGGGTGTACGTCCTGGACGCGGTCATGGGCCTGAGCCCGGCCGGGGTGCCCGGCGAGCTGTACGTCGGGGGCGCCGGGGTGGCCCGGGGCTATGCGGGGCGTCCGGACCTGACGGCGGAGCGGTTCGTGCCCGATCCGTTCGCGGGCGACGGCTCGCGGCTCTACCGGACCGGCGACCGGGCCCGCCGGCGCGCGGACGGGACCCTGGAGTTCCTGGGCCGCGCCGACTCCCAGGTCAAGATCCGCGGCTTCCGCATCGAACCCGGCGAGGTCGAGGCGGCGCTGGCCGCGCACCCGGCCGTCTCGGCCGCCGTGGTCGCTGCGGCCGGCGACGCGGGCACCGGACCACGCCTGGTCGCCTACCTGGTCCCGGCCGACCCCGCCGCCGGGGTCCCCGGCACGGCGGAGTTGCGCGAGCGGCTCCGCACGACGCTGCCCGACCACATGATCCCGGCGGTGTTCGCCGAGCTGTCGGAGCTGCCGCAGACCGCGAGCGGCAAGCTCGACCGGGCGGCGCTGCCCGACCCAGGCTCCCTCACCACGTCCGCCGCGGCCGTCTTCACCGCTCCGCGCACCCGGGCGGAGCGCATCCTCGCCGAGGTCTGGGCGGAGGTGCTCCGCCGCGACCGGGTCGGCACGGCCGACAACTTCTTCGAGGCCGGCGGCGACTCCATCCTGGTCATCCAGATGGTCGCGCGGGCCCGGGCGCGCGGCCTGCACGTCACGCCCGCCGAGGCGTTCGAACGGCAGACCGTCGAGGCGCTGGCCGCCGTGGCCGGGTTCGAGGCGACGGCCGACGCCGAGCAGGGGCCGGTGACCGGCCCGGTGCCGCTCACCCCGATCCTGCACTGGTTCCTGGAGAACCGGCGCGCCGAACACGACCACTACAACCAGTCCGTCGTGCTCCAGGCGGCCGGGCCGCTCGGCGCCGGGCCGCTGCGCCGCGCGCTCACCGCGCTGACCAGGCACCACGACGCGCTGCGGCTCCGGCTCACCCCCGACGGGACCGCCGTGATCGGGTCGCCGGACGACGAGGACGTCCTGGAGACCGTCGACCTCGGCGGGCTGGACGCCGAGGCGGCCGAGGCCCGGATGCGGGAGCGCGGCGCGAGCGTCCAGCGGAGCCTGAGCCTCACCGAGGGGCCGCTGCTGCGCTGCGTGCTGTTCGAGGCCGCACCGCTGGAGGACGGCGGACGCGGCACGCTCCTGCTGGTGGTCGTGCACCACGTGGCCTTCGACGGCGTCTCCTGGCGCATCTTCCTGGACGACCTCCGGATCGCCTGCGCCCAGGCCGCCCGCGGTGAGCGCATCGAGCTGCCCGCGAAGACCACGTCCTACCCGCGCTGGGCGCGGGCCCTGCACGACCTCGCCGCCGACGAGGGCCTCGCGGCCGAGGCCGCCTACTGGCAGGCGGTGACCGGCAACGCGGGCGAGGTGCCCCGCGATCACCCGGACGGCGAGAACGACCTGGCCTCGGCCGAGACCCTCGACGCCGGGCTGGACGCCGACCTGACGGCGCGGCTGCTCGAACGCGTGCCCGCCGCCTACCGCACCCGGATCAACGACGTGCTGCTGGCGGCGCTCGGCGCGGCGCTCGGCGAGTGGGCCGGCCGTCCGCTGCTGGTCGACCTGGAGTCGCACGGGCGGGAGGACCTCGGCCCGGCGATCGACGTGTCCCGCACGGTCGGCTGGTTCACCTCCATCCACCCGGTCGCCCCGCACGGCCCGGCCGCCGACCCCGCCTCGCTGATCAAGGGCGTGAAGGAACAGCTGCGCGCGGTCCCGCGCGGCGGCATCGGCTACGGCGTGCTCCGCCACCTGGCCCGCACGCTCCCCGGCCATCCACCGGCCGGCGTGAGCTTCAACTACCTCGGCCGGGTGGACGAGGGGGCGCCCGACGACGGCGGGTTCCGGCTGCTGCCCTGGACGCTGGGCCCCGAACGGTCGGACGCGGGCGGCCGGACCCACCTCATCGAGGTCAACTGCCTGGTCATCGACGGCCGCCTGGAACTGTCGTGGACGTTCTCCCCGAACGTCCACGACCGGGCCACCGTCGACCGGCTCGCCGGCCGCTACACGGAGGTGCTGACCCGGCTGATCGAGCACTGCTCCCGGCCCGGGGTGCGCGGCGCCACGCCGTCGGACTTCCCGCTCGCCGGCCTCGGGCAGCGCTCCCTCGACCGGCTGCTCGACCGCGTCGGCGTGCCCGTCGGCGACCTCTACCCGCTCACGGCCATGCAGCAGGGCATGCTGTTCCACACGTTGCTCGCCCCCGGGTCGGGGGTCTACCTCGTCCAGCGCGGGCTGGTGTTCGGCGACGACCTGGACGAGACCGCGCTGGCCCGGGCCTGGCGGTACGTGATGTCCCGGCACGCCGTGCTGCGCGGCCGCGTCGTCCACGACGGCGTTCCCGAGCCCCTCTTCGTGGTCCCGGACGAGGCGGACCCCGCGCTGGAGGTCCACGACCTGCGCGGGGCCGGTGACCGGGCCGCGGCGGTGGAGGCCTGGGCCGCCTCCGACCGCACCCGCGGCGTCGACCTCGCGGGCTCGTCGCTGATGCGGGTGTCGGTGCTGCGCCTCGGACCGCACGAGAGCCAGGTCGTGTGGACCTACCATCACCTGCTGCTCGACGGCTGGAGCGCGCCGATCGTTCATGACGAGCTGCTCGACGCCTACCGGGCGTACGCGGCGGGCGGCGAGCCCGCGCACGCGCCGGTCCGCCCGTTCCGCGACTTCGTGGCCTGGCTGGACCGGCAGGACCCGGCCGAGGCCGAGCGGTACTGGCGCGACCGGCTCGCCGGGCTCGCGGGCGCGACGCCGCCGGCCGTCGACCGGGCCACCGGCGACCACGGCCGCGCGGTCCACCGCACGCGGCTGCCCGCCGAGACCGCCGCCGCCCTCGCGGGCCTGGCGCGCGAACGCCGGCTGACGCTCAACACCCTCATGCAGGGGGCATGGGCGCTGTTGCTGTCGCGCTACAGCGGCGAGGACGACGTGGTCTTCGGCGTCACGACCTCGGGCAGGCCCGAGGACCTCGCGGGCGTGGAGACGATGGTCGGCACGTTCATCAACACCACGCCGTTGCGCACCCGGATCGATCCGACGCGGCCGATGCTGGACTGGCTCGCCGAGCTCCAGGCCGAGCAGATCCGGGCGCGCAGGCACGAGCACACCCCGCTCGTGCGCGTCCAGGGCTGGTCCGGTGTCGCTCCGCTGTTCCACAGCCTCCTGCTGTTCGAGAACTACCCCTCGGCCGGTCCGCCGCCCGAGGACGAAGGGCCAGGGGGAGCGGCGGGCGACGGTCTCCGCGTCTCGACCGGCCTGGAACGAGAGCAGGACAACTACCCGCTCACCGTCATCGCGGCCCCCGACGGCGACGAGCTGATCGTCGGCGCCTCGTACGACCGGTCCCGCTTCGACCGGGCCACGATCGAGCGGCTCGTCGGGCACCTCACCGGGATCCTCGGCCGCGTCGCCGCCGACCCCGCCATCGCGGTCGCGGACGCCGGGGCGCCGTCCGCCGCCGAGCTGCGCCAGGTCGTCGAGGACTGGAACGCCACCGGCCGGGACCTGCCCGCGGCGGGCGGCGTCGACGAGCTGATCGGCGCGCGCGCGGCCGCCGCCCCCGACGCGATCGCCGTGGAGTGCGGCGATGACCGCCTCTCCTACCGGGAACTGGACGAACGGTCGAACCGGCTCGCCCATCACCTGCGGGCGAGCGGGGTGGGGCCCGAGTCGGTCGTCGGCATCCGGCTGGAACGCGGTGCCGGCCTGGTCGTGGCCGCGCTCGGCATCTGGAAGGCCGGGGCCGCCTACCTTCCGCTCGACCCGGGCTTCCCGGCCGAACGGCTCGCCCGCATGACCGCGGACGCGGGCGTCTCGGTGGTCGTCGGGGAGACGCTGGACCCGGACGACCCGGCCGTCGCGGCGAGGCCCGCGACGCGGCCGGCCGCCCCGGGGCCGTCCGGCCGCCTGGCGTACGTGATCTACACGTCCGGGTCGACCGGACGCCCCAAGGGCGTCGCCGTCGCCCACGACCAGATGGTCAACCTCCTGTTGTCGATGCAGGAGGAGCCCGGCCTGGCCGCGGACGACGTGCTGCTGGCGGTGACCACGTTCGGGTTCGACATCGCCGGGCTGGAGCTGTTCCTGCCGCTGGTGGCGGGCGCCCGGCTGGTGATCGCCGACCGGGACACGGCCCGGTCCCCGGCACTGCTGGCCGCCGCGATCCGGCGGTGCGGCGCCACGGTCGTGCAGGCGACCCCGGCCACCTGGCGGATGCTGGTCGACGACGGCTGGCAGGGCGCGCCCGGACTGCGGGCCCTGTGCGGCGGCGAGGCCCTTCCCGTCCCGCTGGCCGAGGCGGTGATCGAGCGCACCGGGGAGCTGTGGAACCTCTACGGCCCGACCGAGACCACGATCTGGTCGACGGTGCGCCCGATCGCGGCGGGCGGCGGCGTCGATCTGGGCGGGCCGATCGGCAACACCCGGGTGTACGTGCTGGACGCGGAGCTGCGGCCGCTGCCGGTGGGCGTGCCGGGCGAGCTGTTCATCGGCGGCGCGGGAGTCGCCCGCGGCTACGCGGGGCGGCCCGACCTGACCGCCGAGCGGTTCGTGCCCGACCCGTTCGTCGCGGACGGGACGCGCCTCTACCGGACCGGCGACCGGGTGCGGTGGGCGGCCGGCGGCACCCTGGAGTTCCTCGGCCGGGCCGACGACCAGGTGAAGGTGCGCGGGTTCCGGATCGAGCCGGGCGAGATCGAGGCCGCGCTCCGGGCGCATCCCGCGGTGGCCGCGGCGGTCGTGGCCGCGCACGGCGCGGAGGCCGACCGGCGGCTCGTGGCGTATCTGGTGCCCGCCGACCCGGGGCGGGGCGTGCCCGCCGCGGGCGAGCTCCGTGACCACGTGGCGGAGAGCCTCCCCGGCCACATGGTCCCGGCCCTCTTCCTGACGATCGACGCCGTTCCGCTCACCCCGAACGGCAAGACCGACCGGGCCGCGCTGCCCGATCCGGACCCGGCCGCGCGCGTCGCGGCGTCCGGGACGTACGTCCCGCCGCGCACTCCGGCCGAGGAGCTCCTGGCCGGAATCTGGGCCGAGGTGCTGGGCGTCGACCGGGTCGGCGTCACCGACGGCTTCTTCGAGCTCGGCGGGCATTCGCTGCTGGCCACCCGGGTCGCCTCCCGGGTGCGATCGGTCCTCGGCGTCGAGGTGCCGCTGGCCGTCCTCTTCGACCGGCCGACGGTCGCGGGCCTGGCCGAGGCGATCTCCACCGGTGGCGAGCGCCCGTCCGTCCCGCCCGTCACGGCGAGGGCGCGGCCGGCGCAACCGCCGCTGTCGTTCGCCCAGCAGCGGCTGTGGTTCCTGGCGCAGCTGGAGCCGGAGTCGGCCGAGTACAACCTCCCCCTCGCGCTCCGCCTTACCGGAGACCTCGACGCCGCCGCCCTCCGCGGTGCGCTGGAGGCGGTCGCGGCGCGGCACGAAGTGCTGCGGACCCGGCTGGTCGCGGACGCCGAGGGCGTCGCCCACCAGGTGATCGACCCGCGACCGGCGATGGACCTGCCGGTCACCGACCTGACCGGCGAGCCCGATGCGGTGGCCGCGGCGCGCGCCCTGGCGGCCGGGGACGCGGTGACGCCGTTCGACCTGGCGGCCGGGCCGCCGCTGCGGGCCAGGCTGCTGCGGCTCGGCGCCGGGGAGCACGTGCTGTGCCTCTGCCTGCACCACGTCGCCGCGGACGAGTGGTCGGCGCGGATCCTGCTGCGCGAGCTGTCGGCCGCCTACGACGCGCTGCGCGCCGGCCGCCCGTCTCCTCTTGAGCCGCTGCCGGTGCAGTACGCCGACTATGCGGTCTGGCAGCGGGAGTGGCTGAGCGGGGACGTGCTGGAGGGCCAGCTGGAGTACTGGCGGGACCGGCTCGCCGGCGCGCCGGTGCTGGACCTGCCGGCCGACCGGCCGCGCCCGCCCGTACGGTCGGGCCGGGGCGCGCTCGTCGAGTTCGCGGTGCCCGCGGACGTCGCGGCGGGCCTGCGGGCGGTGGGGAACGAGGCCGGCGCGACGATGTTCATGACCGTGTTCGCGGCGTTCGCGGTGCTGCTGGGCCGCTACGGCGGTCAGGACGACATCGCGGTGGGCACGCCGATCGCGGGCCGCAACCGTGCCGAGCTGGAGGACCTGATCGGGTTCTTCGTCAACACGCTCGTGCTGCGGACCGACCTGTCGGGCGACCCGGTCTTCACCGATCTGCTGGCCCAGGTGCGCGGCCACGCCCTCGCCGCGTACGCCAACCAGGACCTTCCGTTCGAGCGGCTCGTCGATGCCCTGGTCACCGATCGGGACCGGTCGCGCACCCCGCTCTTCCAGGTCCTCTTCAACTACCTCGGGCCCGCGCAGCGCGGCGGCGAGGCCGGGGACGACGCGCTCGGCGGCGCGGAGACGCTCGCGCGCGGCGGGCCGCTGCCGGTCAAGTACGACCTGTCGGTGCTGCTGGACGAGCCGGGCGACGGCGGCCTCGCGGGGGCGATCGAGTACAGCACCGAGCTCTTCGACGCCGCCACGATCGAGCGCCTGGCCGGTCATTTCGGCACGTTGCTGGCGGCGGTCGCCGCCGGCCCCGGCCGCCGGCTGTCGGAGCTGCCGCTGCTCACCGCGGCCGAACTCGCCGAGCAGGCGGCCTGGAACGACACCGCGGCGGCCGTCCCGGCGCGTTCCGTCCCCGAGCTGATCGCCGAGCGGAGCGCCGACCGGGCGGACGTCACGGCAGTGGTCAGCGGCACCGCGGAGCTCACCTACGCCGAGGTCGACGCCCGCGCCGAACGGCTGGCGCACCTCCTGCGCGCCGCCGGAGTCGGCGCCGAAACGGTCGTCGGCCTGTGCGTCGCGCGCGGCGCCGAGATGGTCGTGGCGGCCCTGGCGGTGTGGAAGGCGGGCGGCGCGTACCTGCCCCTGGACCCCGACCATCCGTCGGACCGGCTCGCCTACATGCTCGCCGACAGCGGCGCCTCGCTGCTCATCGGCCATCGCACGGCCGTCCCCGCCGGGCTCCCCGAGACCGTGCCGGCCCTGTGGCTGGACGATCCCGAGACGGCCGCGGCGATCGAGACGGGACCCGTGACCGCGGTCGGCGTGCGGCCGCACCCCGCGCAGACCGCGTACGTCATCTACACCTCGGGCTCGACCGGGCGGCCCAAGGGCGTCGTCGTGACGCACCGCAACCTCGCGGGCTTCCTGACCGCGATGGCGGACCGCCCGGGTCTCACGGGCGACGACGTCGTCCTCGCCGTCACCACGCTCGGTTTCGACATCGCCGGGCTGGAGCTGTGGCTGCCGCTGCTCCAGGGCGCCCGGCTCGTGATCGCCGACCGGGAGACGGCGCGTTCGGCGGCCGGGCTGGCAGCCGAGATCGACCGCCGTTCGGTGAGCGTGCTGCAGGCCACGCCGGCCACCTGGCAGCTCCTCGTCGCGGGCGGCTGGACGGGATCGGCCGGGCTGCGCGCGCTGTGCGGCGGCGAGGCACTGCCCGAACGGCTCGCCGGGCAGCTGCTGGAGCGGGTCGCGGCGGTCTGGAACATGTACGGGCCGACCGAGACCACGATCTGGTCGACCTGCCGGCGGCTGACCCCGGGCGGCGGGGTCGGCCTCGGCGACCCGATCGCCAACACCACGGCGCACGTGCTGGACGAGCACCTGCGGCCCGTCCCGGCGGGCGTGCCGGGCGAGCTGTTCATCGGCGGCGCCGGGGTCGCGCGCGGTTACCGCGGCCGGCCGGACCTCACCGGCGAACGGTTCGTCGCCGATCCGTTCGCCGCCGACGGCTCGCGGCTCTACCGGACCGGCGACCGGGTCCGCCGGCGGCGCGACGGGGGACTGGAGTTCCTGGGCCGGGCCGACCAGCAGGTGAAGGTCCGCGGGTCCCGGATCGAGCCCGGCGAGATCGAGGCCCTGCTGACCGCGCATCCCCGGATCGGCGCGGCCGTGGTCGTCGCCGACGGGGAAGGGGGCGACCGGCGCCTGGTAGCCCACCTGGTCGCGGCCGACGCGGCGGCGGGCGTCCCGTCCCCCGCCGAACTGCGCGACCTGCTCGCCGCGGCGCTGCCCGCCTCCATGATCCCGGCCGTCTACACGGAGCTGTCGGAGATCCCGCTCACCCCCAACGGCAAGATCGACCGGGCGGCCCTCCCGGCGCCCGGCGGGGCCCGCGCCGGGACGGCCGGCGAGCACGTGCCGCCGCGGACCGCCACCGAGGACCTGCTGGCCGGCATCTGGGCCGGGCTGCTCGGCCTGGACCGGGTCGGCGCCACCGACGACTTCTTCGAGCTGGGCGGGCACTCCCTGCTCGCCACCCAGGTCGTCACCAGGGTCCGCACGGCGTTCGGCGTCGAGCTCGCGGTGGCGGCCCTCTTCGACCATCCGACCGTCGCGGGCCTGGCCGCGGTGGTCGAGTCGGCCGCCCCCGGCGCCACCGCGCCGCCGGTCGTCCCGGCCGATCGTTCACGCCCGCTGCCGCTGTCGTTCGCCCAGCGGCGGCTGTGGTTCCTGTCGCGCCTCGAGCCGGAGTCGGCCGAGTACAGCCTCCCGTTCGCCCTGCGGCTGTCCGGCGAGCTCGACGTGCGGGCGCTCGGCGGCGCGCTGGACATGCTCGTGGAACGCCACGAGGTGCTGCGCACCCGCCTCGTGGCGGGGACCGGCGAGGAGCCCCGCCAGGTGATCGACCCGCCGTCCGGCGTCCGGCTGCCGATCGTCGACCTCACTGGCGCGGACGACCCGGACGGCGCCGCGCGCGAGCGCGTCGCGGCGGACGCGCTGGAACCGTTCGACCTGGCGGCCGGGCCGCTCCTGCGCGCCGTGCTCTACCGGCTCGGACCGGGCGAGCACCTGCTCGGCCTCGTGATGCACCACGTCGTCTCGGACGAATGGTCGATCGAGGTGCTGCGCCGCGAGCTGCTGAGCCTGTACGAGGCGCTGCGCGACCGCGCGCCCTTCCCGCTGGAGCCGCTGCCCGTCCAGTACGCGGACTTCGCGGTGTGGCAGCGGGAGTGGCTGAGCGGCGACGCGCTGCGGGGACAGCTGGCGTACTGGCGGGACCGGCTCGCCGGGGTCCCGGTCCTGGACCTGCCGACCGACCGACCGCGCCCGCCCGTGCGTTCCGGCGCGGGCGCCCTCGCCGAGTTCGAGGTGCCCGCGGCCCTCACCGCGCGGCTGCGCGAGGTGGCGCGCGAGAACGGCGTGACCATGTTCATGGCGTTGCAGGCCGCGTTCGCCGTCCTGCTCGCCCGCCACAGCGGCCAGGACGACATCGCGATGGGCACCCCGGCCGCCGGTCGCGACCGGGCCGAGACCGAGGGCCTGATCGGGTTCTTCGTCAACACACTGGTCCTGCGCACCGACCTGTCCGGCGATCCCGGCTTCCGGGAGCTCCTGGGCCGGGTGCGGTCCGGGGCCCTCGCGGCCTACGCGCACCAGGACCTGCCGTTCGAACGGCTCGTGGACGAGCTCGCCGTGGACCGCGACCGGTCCCGGACGCCGCTCTTCCAAGTCATGTTCAACTACGCGCGCAGATGGGGCGGCGGAACGGCCGGTCCGGGCGGTCCGGGCGGGATGCGGGCGGTGGAGACGGGGATCGGACGCCGGACGACGCTGTTCGACCTGACCCTCACCATCATCGACGGCGAGGACGGGCTCTTCGGCGGCCTCGAATACGCCACCGACCTGTTCGACGCGGCCACCGTGGATCGGATGGCCGCCCACCTGATCGGCCTCCTGGAGGAGGTGACCACGTCGGTCGACCGGCCGCTGTCCGCGCTCGCGATGCTGGCGGAGGACGAGCGGCGCGAGCTGGTCGAGTCGTGGGGCCTCGGCGCGGACCAACCGGCGCCGGTCGCGGCGAGCGTGCATGAGTTGATCGCCGCCCGTGCCTCGGAGCGTCCCGATGCGCCTGCCGTGGTCGTGCCCGGTGGTGCCTCCCTGACCCACGCCGAGTTGCGCGAACGGTCGGACCGGCTGGCACACCACCTGCGTGCCGTCGTTGGAGTGGGCCCGGAGTCGGTCGTGGGGCTGCTGCTGCCGCGCGATGTGGACCTTGTCGTGGCGATGCTGGCGGTGTGGAAGGCGGGCGGCGCGTGCCTGCCGCTGGACACCGACGACCCGGCCGAACGCCTCGCCCACCTGCTGTCCGACAGCGGGGCGTCGGTGCTCGTCGGCCATCGCGCCTTGGCGGCCGGGTTCCCCGATGGCCGTCCGGAGGTATGGCTGGACGATCCGGAGACGGCGCGCCGCATCGCGGCCGCCCCGGCCTCACCGCCCGGTGGCGTGACGTCGCCCGGCCAGGCCGCCGCGGTCATCTACACCTCGGGCTCGACCGGACGCCCGAAGGGCACGCTGGTCACCCACGAGTCGCTGGTGGGCGTCTTCCATGCCTGGGCGGCAACGCACTTCCCCGGCGAGGACGGCCCGGACGAGCCGAGGCCCTTCCGCTGGATGTCGCTGACCAGCGTCGGCTTCGACGTGTTCACCGGAGACGTCGTGCGCGCATTGTGCGCGGGCGGCACGCTGGTACTCGGCCGGGTCGGGCTGCAGCTGTCGGCCGCCGGCTGGGCCGAGGCCCTTGCCGTCCACCGCGTCAACGCGCTGGAGTGCGCGCCGCGGTTCGCCGACGACCTGATCGACCATCTCGACCGTACCGGGACGACCCTGGAGGCGCTGCGGCTGCTCGTCGTCACCACCGACGTGTGGCGCACGGCCGCTGCCGCGCGCGCCCGCGGCGTCCTCGGCTCCGGCGTCCGGGTGCTGACCGCGTACGGCGTCACCGAGACCACCATCGACTCCACCTACGGCGAACTGGACGGACTCGTCTCCGTCCAGGACGGCCCGGTGCCGATCGGCCGGCCTCTGCCCGGCGTGCGGCTGTACGTGCTCGACGCCGCCCTGAACCCGGTGCCCGCCGGTGTGCCGGGGGAGCTGCACATCTCCGGCCACGGGGTGTCGCGCGGCTACCTGGGGCGGCCCGCCCTGACCGCCGGGCGTTTCGTCGCCGACCCGTTCCGCGCCGACGGCTCCCGCCTCTACCGGACGGGCGACCGCGTGCGGTGGCGGGCGGACGGAGCCCTGGAGTTCCTCGGCCGCCTCGACGACCAGGTGAAGCTGCGCGGCTTCCGGATCGAGCCGGGCGAGATCGAGCACGTTCTCGCCGGCCATCCGGCGGTCGCGACGGCCGTGGTGGTGCCGGACGGCACGGGCGCGGACCGGCGGCTGGTCGCCTACCTGGTCCCGGCGAGCCCGGCGGACGCGGTCCCGGCCGCGCCCGAGCTCCGCGCGCACCTGCGGACCCTCCTGCCCGACCACATGATCCCGGCGGTCTTCGTCGAGATCGACGCCGTCCCGTTCACTGCCAACGGGAAGATCGACCGGGCCGCCCTGCCCGCGCCGGACGGCTCCCGCCCCGAGCTGGGCAGCGCCTTCGTGGAGCCCGGCACGGCGACCGAGGAAGTGCTCGCCGGGATCTGGGCCGAGGTGCTGGGCGTCGACCGGGTCGGCGTCACCGACGACTTCTTCGAGCTGGGCGGGCACTCGCTGCTGGCCACCCGGGTGATCTCCTGGGTGCGCTCGGTCCTCGGCTTCGAGGTCCCGCTCGCCGCGCTCTTCGACCGGCCGACCGTCGCGGGGCTGGCCGCGACGATCGAGACGCGGCCGCGGACCGCGATCGCGCCGCCGGTCACCGCCGCCGACCGCACGCGGCGCCTGCCGCTGTCGTTCGGGCAGCAGCGGCTGTGGTTCCTGGCGCAGCTCGAACCCGGCTCGATCGAGTACAACGTGCCGATGTCGCTGCGGCTCACCGGCGACCTCGACCCGGATGCTCTGCGGGACGCGCTGCGCGCCGTCGCCGACCGGCACGAAACGCTCCGGACGCGACTGGTGGCGGGCCCCGACGGCGTGCCGTACCAGGTGATCGACCCGTCCTCGAAGATCGAGCCGACGGTCGTGGACGCCTCGGCGGACACCGATCCGGCGGAGACCGCGCGGGAACTGCTGGCGCGTGACGCGGCACGGCCGTTCGATCTGGCCCGCGGGCCGCTGCTGCGCGCGACCCTGGTGCGGACCGGCCCGGCCGAGCACGTGCTGGGCCTCTGCGTCCACCACGTGGTGATGGACGAGTGGTCCGCGCGGATTCTGCTGCGCGAGCTGTCGGCCGCGTACGAGGCGCTGGCGGGCGGCGGGGAACCGGCTCTGAAGCCCCTGCCGGTGCAGTACGCCGACTTCGCGGTCTGGCAGCGCGACCGGCTGACCGGGGACGTCCTGGAGGGACAGTTCGCCTACTGGCGGGACCGGCTCGCGGACGTTCCGGCGCTGGACCTGCCGACCGACCGGCCGCGGCCCGTGACGCGTTCGTCCGCGGGCGGCCTGGTCGAGTTCGAGCTGCCCGAGGAGCTGGCGGAGGCGCTGCGCGGGGTGAGCCGGGCGTCCGGGACGACGATGTTCATGACGGTGTTCGCGGCGTTCGCGGCGTTGCTGGGCCGCTACAGCGGTCAGCCGGATGTCGCGGTGGGTACGCCGATCGCGGGCCGCAACCGTGCCGAGGTGGAGGATCTGATCGGGTTCTTCGTCAACACGCTGGTGCTGCGGACCGATCTGTCGGGCGACCCGGCGTTCACCGATCTGCTGGCCCAGGTGCGTGGCCACGCCCTGGCCGCGTACGCCAACCAGGATGTGCCGTTCGAGCAGCTCGTCGACGCCCTGGTCACCGATCGGGACCGGTCGCGGACCCCGCTCTTCCAGGTGCTCTTCAATTACGAGACGGCCGGCGCGGAGGACGGGACGGGCGCGTTCGGCGGCCTGGCGGCCTCGGGCGGCGGCGACATCTCGGTGGTCACCACGCTGTTCGACCTGACCCTCAGCATCACCGAGACCGCCGGCCGCGGCCTCGCGGGCGGCGTCGAGTACAGCGCCGACCTGTTCGACGGGCCGACGGCGCGGCGGCTCGCCGGGCACCTGGTCACGTTGCTGGAGGCGGTGGCGGCCGACCCCGGGCGACACCTGTCGGAGCTGCCGATGCTGACGGCGGACGAACACGCGGAGCTCGCGATCCCGGCGGACCCGCCCGTGGCGATCCCGGCGGCCGGCGTCCACGAGCTGGTGTCCCGGCGGGCGGCGGCATGCCCGGACGCAACGGCCGTGGTCTGCGGCGGGGAATCGCTGACCTACGCGGAACTGGAGGCGCGGTCGAACCGGCTCGCGCACCACCTGCGCGACAGCGGGGTGGGCGCCGAGACCGTGGTCGGCCTGTGCATGGAACGCGGCGCCGACACGGTGGTGGCGGTGCTGGCCGTGTGGAAGGCCGGGGGAGCGTACCTGCCGCTCGACCCCGAGTATCCGGTGGACCGGCTGGAGTTCATGCTGGCCGACAGCGGCGCCTCGCTGCTCGTCGGGCACCGGGCCGCAGCGCCGCTGCGCCCCGAGGCCGCGGCCGTCTGGCTGGACGACGCGGAGGTCGCGGCGGCGCTCGCGGCGCGGCCGCCGGTCGCGCCGCAGGCCGGTCCGGTGCCGCCGGGCCAGGCCGCCGCGGTCATCTACACCTCGGGTTCGACGGGACGGCCGAAGGGCGTCCTGATGACCCACGGCTCGCTGGCGGGCGTCTACGCGGGCTGGACGCGGACGCAGTTCGGGCCCGAGGACGGGCACCGCTGGCTGACGCTGACCAGCTTCAGCTTCGACGTCTTCACCGGCGACCTCGTCCGGGCGCTGTGCTCGGGCGGGACGCTGGTCATGGGCGAGGTGGGCCTGCAGCTGTCGGCGCCCGGCTGGGCGTCCGTGCTCGCGGGGGAGCGGATCAACGCCCTGGAGTGCGCGCCGCGCTACGCCGACGAACTGGTCGCGCACCTGAGGGACACCGGCGCCGCGCTGCCCGAGCTCCGGCTGCTGGTGGTCACCACCGACGTCTGGCATACCGCGGCCGCCCGGGAGGCGGCGCGCGTGCTGGGCCCGGCGGTGCGGGTCCTGACCGCGTACGGGGTCACCGAGGCCACCATCGACTCCACCTGCGGCGAGCCGGCCGATCCCGGAGACGGGGAGGACGGGCCCGCGCCGATCGGGAGGCCGCTGCCCACCGTCCGGCTGCACGTCCTCGACCCGCACCTGCGACCCGTCCCGGCCGGCGTTCCCGGCGAGCTGTTCATCGGCGGCGCCGGGGTGACGCGCGGCTACGGAGGCCGCCCGGACCTGACCGCCGCGGGGTTCGTCGCCGACCCGTTCGCCGCCGACGGCTCCCGGCTCTACCGGACGGGCGACCGGGTGCGGCGGCGCGCCGACGGGCGGCTGGAGTTCCTGGGCCGCGCCGACGACCAGGTGAAGGTGCGCGGGTTCCGGGTCGAGCCCGGCGAGATCGAGCACGTCCTCGCGACGCATCCCGCCGTGGGCGGCGCCGTGGTGGTCGCCGAGGGCGCGGCCGCGGACGGGCGGCTGGTGGCGTACCTGCTGCCCGCCGGGCCGGCCGAGGGCGTCCCGTCGGCGGGCCAGGCGCGCGAGTTCCTGCGCGACCGGCTGCCCGACCACATGATCCCGTCGGTGTTCATGGAGCTGGAGGCCGTGCCGCTCACGCCGAACGGCAAGCTCGACCGGGCGGCGCTGCCCGCGCCGGACGGCGCCCGGCCCGGCCCGGAGGGCTCGTTCACCGAGCCGCGGACCGCGACCGAACGGCGGCTGGCCGCGATCTGGGCCGAGGTGCTCGGCGTGGACGCGGTCGGGACGTCCGACGACTTCTTCGAACTCGGCGGGCACTCGCTGCTGGCCACCCAGGTCGCCAGCCGGGTCCGCGAGGCGTTCGGGGTCGGGCTGCCGCTGGCGGTGCTGTTCGACCGGCCGACCATCGCCGAGCTCGCCCCGGCCGTCTCCGGAACGCCCGCCGAGGGCGGGGAGGACTCGGGCGAGTTCGAGGAATTCGAGTTCTGACCGAGCCGCCCGCGCCCTCTCGCACGAACGTGCGAGGGGGCGTTGGCCGCGGGGAGTATAACGGGTATAGTACCGAGTATCCTCAGGGGAGGGCGCCGATGAGCATCCGACATGCCCTGCTCTCGCTGCTGGCCGAGGGCCCCAAGTACGGCCTGCGGCTGCGCGAGGAGTTCGAGGCGCGCACCGGCGAGCTGTGGCCGCTCAACGTCGGGCAGGTCTACACGACCCTGCAGCGCCTGGAGCGCGACGCGCTCATCGAGTCCGACGACGACCACGAGGTCGAGCGGTCCTCCCAGAAGCGCTACCGGCTCACCCCGGCCGGCCGCTACGAGCTGATGGGCTGGCTGCACGCCCCCTCGGGAGTCACCCCGCCACCCCGCGACGAGCTGGTCATCAAGGTGATGGTGGCGCTGAAGGTCCCGGGGGTCGACGTCCACGAGATCCTCCAGGTCCACCGGCGGCACCTCGTGGAGAACATGCAGCGCTACACCACGCTCAAGAGCCAGGCGTCGCTCGACGACCTCGGCCTGGCGCTGGTGGTGGACGCGGAGCTCTTCCGGCTGGACGCGGCGTTCCGCTGGATCGAGAGCGCCGAGACGCGGCTCAGGCAGAGCGCGCGACGCGACGGTGCCCGGCAGGACCCCGGCCCGGAGGCGGCCGGCCCGGATCGGGCGCCGTCGAGACCGGACGTGGAGGTGCCCCGGTGACCGCCGCCATCGAGTTGCAGCAGGTGTCCAGGGTCTACGGCGCGCCGCCCAACGAGGTGCGCGCCCTCGACGAGGTCAGCCTCGCGGTGAACCACGGCGAGCTGGTCGCCATCATGGGCCCCAGCGGGTCGGGCAAGAGCACGCTGCTGACCATCGCCGGGAGCCTGGAGGAGCCGAGCAGCGGCCGCGTGGTCATCGCGGGCATCGACCTGTCCCGGACCTCGGGCAACGACCGGGCCAAGATGCGGCGGCGGCTGATCGGTTACGTCTTCCAGGACTTCAACCTGCTCCCCGGCCTCACCGTGGTGGAGAACGTCACGCTGCCGCTGGAGCTCGACGGCACCGGCATGCGCGCCGCCCGGGGGATCGGCCTGGAGGCCCTCGACCGCCTGGGGCTCCGCGACCGCGCCGGGCACTACCCCGACGAGCTGTCGGGCGGCGAGCGCCAGCGCGTCGCGATCGCGCGCGCCGTCGTCGGCGACCGGCAGGTGCTGCTGGCCGACGAGCCGACCGGGGCGCTCGACTCGGTGAACGGCGAGACGGTGATGCGGATGCTGCGCACCGCGTGCCGCGACAAGGTGGCGGGCATCATCGTCACGCACGACTCCCAGCTCGCCTCCTGGGCCGACCGGGTCGTCTTCATCCGGGACGGCCGGATCGTCGACCAGACCATCACCCCGCCCGGCGCCGACTCGCTGCTCACCGGCGGCCAGCAGTGACGGTCACGGCGGAGCGGCCGCTGCTGGACGGGCCCGCCAACGGCGGCGTCACCGCCCGCCGGGCCGTCGTCCGCTGGGCCTGGCGGCTGCTGCGCCGCGGCTGGCGGCAGCAGATCGTGGTGACGGCGCTGCTCGCGCTGGCGGTGCTCGGCGCCGTCGTCGGCGGCTCGGCCGCGGTCAACCTCACGCCGCGCGCCGACGCCCGTTACGGCAACGCCGACCACCTGGTCCGGCTGGACGGCACCGATCCGCGCGCGCTCGGCGAGGGCGTCGCGCTCGCCCGGCAGAAGCTCGGCACCATCGAGTTGATCGGCCGCCGGTTCGTGCCGGTGCCGGGCTCGGTCGAGTCCCTCGAACTGCGCGCGGCCGACCCGCGCGGTGTCTACGGGGCGCCGCTGCTCGCGCTCGACCGGGGACGCCTTCCCCGGGGGCCCGGCGAGACGGCGCTGACCGACGGCGCCGCCGAGATGCTCGGGCTGCGCATCGGCGGCACGCTCACCGCGGGCGGCGAGCACCGCACCGTCGTCGGCATCGTGGAGAACCCGCGCGACCTGCGCGACGAGTTCGCGCTCGTCCCGCCGGCGGGCGCCGCGGCACCCCAGTCGGTGACCGTGCTCGCCAAGGTCTCGCCCGAGACGTTCGACGCCTACCGGCAGGCCTCCAGGACGCCGCTGGTCACCGACACCCTGCGCGGCGGCGGGCAGGCGGCGGCCGGCGTCCTCGCCGTCGCCACGGTCCTGCTCATGCTGGTGTCGCTCGTGGCGGCGGCGGCCTTCGCCGTCGTCGCGCAACGCCGGCTGCGCCAGATCGGCATGCTCGCCGCGATCGGCGCCACCCAGCGCCAGCTCCGGCTGGTGATGCTGGCCAACGGCGCGGCGGTCGGCGTCATCGCGGCCGCCGCCGGCACGCTGGCGGGCGTGCTGGCCTGGATGCCGGTGTCCGGCACGCTGGAGACCGCGGCCGGGCACCGCATCAGCCCGCTGAGCCCGTCCTGGTCGCTGATCCTGGAGTGCGCGGTGCTCGCGGTCGTGATGGCGACCGCCGCGGCGTGGTGGCCGGCGCGCACCGTGGCGCGCGTCCCGGTCGTCCAGGCGCTCTCCGACCGGCCGCCGCGGCCCAAGGCGTCGCACCGCCCCGCGCTGCTCGCCGTGCTCCTGCTCGCCGTCGGCGCGACCTGCCTGGTCCTGGCCGACCAGACCAGCCCGCCGCTGATCATCCTCGGCACGTTCTGCACGGTGCTCGGCACCCTGTTCGCCAGCCCGCCGGCCATCAAGGCGCTGGCGCTGCTGGGCGCGCGGGCGCCGATCGCGGTACGGCTCGCGCTGCGCGACCTCGCGCGCCACCGGTCCCGCTCGGCGGCGGCCCTGGCGGCGATCAGCCTGGCGCTGGGCATCCCGGTCGCCGTGATCGTCTCCACGGCCGCCGCCCAGGACACCGCCGCCACCGGCAACCTGTCCGACCGGCAGCTGCTCGTCCGGATCGGGCAGCGCGGCGACGCCGTCGTGCCGATCCGCAGCGCCCGGGAGCTGGCCGGCCTGTCGGCCCAGATGAACCTGATCGCGGGGCGGCTCGGCGGCGCGCGGGTGATCCCGCTGGAGATGGCGGCCGACCCGGCCATCAAGCCCGAGCCCGGGTTCGAGGACGCGCAGGGCGGGCAGCCGGTCGCCGACCTCGGCATCCCGACCGGCGGCTCCTCCTCGGACCAGGGGGGAGGCGACGGCGGCGGGCGGGCCGACGGCGCGCTCCGGTCCGTCCCGCTCTACCTCGCCAACCCGCAACTGCTCGCCCACCTCCACGTCGATCCGGCCGGGATCGACCCGCGCACCGACGTGATCACCGCGCAGACCGGCCGGCTGGAGATCCCGTCGGTCTCCAAGCCGGAGGTGCTCACGAACGTCCGGCGCGTCAAGGGCACGGCCTACACCTCCGACCCCGACTCGGTCCTGACCACCGCCGGCCTCGAACGCCGGCACTGGAAGCGCGTCCCCGCGGGCTGGCTGATCGAGTCCGGCAGGCCGCTCACCACCGACCAGGTCGTCGGCGCCCGGCACATCGCGGCGGAGGCGGGCGTGACCGTCGAGTCGCGCCGCGACCAGCGCTCGCTCGGGCAGATCCGGCTCGGTGCCGCGCTCGCCGGCATGCTCCTCGCGCTCGGCGTCCTGGCGATGACCGTCGGGCTCATCCGCATCGAGGCCGCCCGCGACCTGCGCACGCTCACCGCGACCGGCGCGAGCGGCCGCGTCCGCCGGACCATCACCGCGGCCACCGCCGGGGCGCTGGCGCTGCTCGGCGTCGTCCTCGGCTCGCTCGGCGCCTACGCCGGGCTGCTCGCCGGCTACAGCGGCGACATCGGCAGGCTCGGCCAGGTGCCCGTCCTCTACCTGGCCGGGGTCGCGGTCGGTGTTCCCCTGGTCGCCGCCGCGGCGGGCTGGCTGTTCGCCGGACGCGAGCCCCCGGCCATTTCCAGACAGGCCCTCGAATAAAGCGCAAAAGGTTGATCGCTGGAGGCTCGGTGGAGCCGATCTGGCGTGCTTGTAGCGTCTATTGGCAGTCCTGAGGGGCTGTGTAAGCATGGCCGAGTGCGCAATATCGGCGGAATGCTCCACCTCGTCATTGCGGCGATAAAGCTGGTGTGGGCGGCCAGCCGAAAAGAATTCATCGTCGTCGTGCTCATGGACCTGGTCCAGGCCTTCGGCATCTTCGTACTCGTCGTCCAATTGCAGTCGCTGCTTTCCGGGCTCATCGCCGAGAAGGGCGGCGGCGACCCCGACAAGCTGGCCTTCGGCATGGTCGGCTTCGTGGCGGCCAACATCCTCATCGCGGTCGCCGAGGCCGTCATCGCCAACCGCCGGCTGCTGCTCAGCGAGCGCACCGGCCTGCACGTGTGCCGCGAGATCATGGGCGTGGCGTGCCTGGCGGACCTGGCCGACTTCGACGACTCGCGGTTCCACGACCGGCTGCACCGGGCGGCGACCAGCGCGCTCACCCGGCCCGCCCGCATGGTGGAGAGCCTGGTCACCATCGGGCAGGTGGTGTTCACGCTGGCCGCGGTGGCGGTGGCGATGATCTTCATCCAGCCGTGGATCGCCCTGGTCGTCGTGCTGGCCACGGTGCCGGTCTGGCTCGGCGGCGTCCGGGGCGGCGAACAGCACTTCGAGTTCGTCACCGAGACCACCGCCGACGACCGGAGCCGCACCTACCTGTTCGACCTGCTCACGACCAGGGAGCCGGCCAAGGAGATCCGCGCCTTCAACCTGGAGCGCTACCTGGCCCTGCGGTGGCTCTCGATCATGGAGCGCAGGCTGGCGCTGCTCGCCGCCAACCTGCGCAAGCGGTTCTACTCCGCGCTGCTGGCCTCCGTCGGCAGCGGGCTGGTGCTGGCGCTGGCCGCCGGCGTGCTGATCGCCCTCAACCGGTGGGCGGGCATGAGCCTCGCCGAGACCGCGACGACCGCCGGGGCGCTGCTGGTCTTCAGCCAGAAGCTGGTCGACGGCATCGGGTCCAGCAACGAGTTCTTCGAGTCCGCGCCGCTCGTGCGCGACCTGGAGGAGTTCCTCGCGCTGCGTCCCGAGATCGAGCGCGAACGCACCGGGGACGCCGCCCCCACCGCCTTCGAGGCCATCGAGGCGCAGGACGTCTCGTTCACCTACCAGGGAGCCGACCGGCGCGCGCTCGAGCAGGTCTCGCTGCGGATGGAGGCGGGCGAGGTCGTGGCGCTGGTGGGCGAGAACGGGTCCGGCAAGACCACACTGGCCAAGCTCCTGGCCGGGCTCTACGCGCCCGAGGACGGCCGCATCCTGGTCGACGGCGCCGACCTCGCGGGCTTCGACGCCGCGACCTGGCGCGAGTCGGTCGCGGTGCTCTTCCAGGACTTCATCCGCTACGCCCTGCCCGCCGAGGACAACATCCGGATCGGGGCGGCCGAGCGCGACCCGGCCGACGAGGCCATCCGCGACGCCGCCCGCGCGGCGGGCGCGGACGGGTTCCTCGCCACGCTCCCCGACGGCTACCACACGATCCTGTCGCCGCAGTTCGGCGAGGGCCAGGACCTCTCGCTCGGGCAATGGCAGCGGGTGGCGCTGGCCCGGGCGTTCCTGCGCTCGGCCCCGCTGGTCATCCTCGACGAGCCGAGCGCGTCCCTGGACGCGCGCGCGGAGCGGGCGCTGTTCGACAGCGTCCGCGAGCTCTACCAGGGCCGGACCGTCCTGCTGATCTCGCACCGGTTCTCGACCGTCCGCACGGCCGACCGCATCGTCGTGCTCCGTTCGGGAAAGGTCGCCGAGCACGGCACCCATGACGAACTCATGGCCGCCGACGGCCTGTACGCGGAACTGTTCACCCTGCAGGCACGCGGATATCTGCAACCGGGCGCCGAAAACGGAAAATCCGACGACCGGACCATCTCTTTGCACTGAATGGCAGGCGCCGCCGCGCCTCGGACTCGTCCAAGCCTTCACGTGGAGCATTCATGGGATCAGGACGCGAACCCGCGCACGCTCGGGACGATTTCTGGCAGCGGCTGCTGAGCGGTGCCCCCGTGCTGAAGCCGCCCACCGACCGGCCGCGGCCGCCCGAGGGCGGGCCGGTCGACGCGGTGTCGCGGATCGCCCTGCCCGTGCTGCCCGTCCCGGCGCTCCTCGCCGCGTGGGCGATGATCATCGGCCGGTACGCGGGCGAGGACGACGTCGTGGTGGGTCTGAGCGGCGGCCTCGCGGTCCGCGCCGACCTCTCCGGCGACCCGCTCTTCACGGAGGTCGCCGCAAGACTCGAGGCCGCACTCGGCGAGGGACGGGCGGCCGGGCCGATCCCCGCAGACGCCCTTCGCCCGGAGCTCTTCCACGCCTGCCTGGACCTGGACGGCGGCCCGGACGGCTGTGACTGGGCGGCCGAGCGCGACCTGGAACTGTCGCCGGACGGGGCGATCCGGTTCCGGAGCGCGTTGTACGACGACGAGTCGATCGCCCGCATGGCCGAGCAGCTGGGCCTCCTCCTGGAGGCCGTCGCCGCGGACCCGGCCCGGCGCCTGTCCGAGCTGCCGGTGATGAGCGACGACGAACACCGTCTCGTCGTCAGCGGCTGGAACGACACCGCCGCGCCGCACGCCCCGGTCGCCGGAGTGCACGAGCTGTTCGCCGAGCAGGCGGCCCGTACGCCCGGCGAACCCGCCGCGTCCTGCGGGGACCGTTCCCTCACCTACGCCGGACTCGAGGCGGCGGCCAACCGGCTGGCCCACCACCTGCGCGCCGCCGGGGTCGGCCCCGAGACCGTCGTGGGCCTGGCACTGGAACGCGGCCTGGAGATGGTCGTCGCGCTGCTGGCGATCTGGAAGGCGGGCGGGGCGTACCTCCCGCTGGACCCCGACTATCCGCCGGACCGGCTGCACTACATGGTGTCCGACAGCGGCGCCTCCGTCGTCCTCGGCACCCGCGACCTGGCCGCGCCGTTCGCGGAGGCCGCCGGGACCGCGGTCTACCTGGACGACCCGGCGACCGCCGCCGCGCTCGCCGCCGCCCCCTCCGGGCCGCCCGGCGTCCCCGTCCATCCGGACCGGCTCGCCTACGTGATCTACACCTCCGGCTCCACCGGCCTGCCCAAGGGCGTCGCGATCGCCCACCGCGGCGTGGTCAACCGGCTGGTCCGGATGCAGGAGGTCTACTCGCTGCGGCCCGGCGAGCGCGTGGTCCACAAGTCGCCCCTCACGTTCGACGCATCGGTGTGGGAGCTCTTCTGGCCGTTGTCGGTGGGCGCCGAGATGGTCGTCGTCGAACCGGGCCGGCACCGCGACCTCGACCACCTGCTGGCGCTGCTGCGCGACCGCCGCGTCGGCGTCGTGCACTTCGTGCCCTCGCTCTTCCGCCTGCTGGTCACGCACCCCGACCTGGGGACGCCGCCCGACCTGCGGCTGGTGTTCTGCAGCGGCGAGGCCCTCGCCGGTGAGGACGTGGCGCGCTTCCACGCCCGCAACGCGGGCGCGGTCGTCAGCAACCTGTACGGGCCGACCGAGTGCACCATCGAGGCGACCTCCGCGATCATCGGCCGGGGGAGCACCGCTCCCTCGCCCCCGATCGGCGGCGCGATCGGCAACGTGCGGCTGCACGTGCTGGACCGGTGCCTGCGGCCGCTGCCCGTGGGCGCCCCCGGCGAGCTCTACATCGGCGGGATCGGGGTCGGCCGCGGCTACCGCAACCGGCCCGCCCTCACCGCCGAGCGCTTCGTGGCCGATCCGTTCGCCGCCGACGGCTCACGCCTCTACCGGACCGGCGACCGGGTCCGGTGGCGCACCGACGGGCAGCTGGAGTACCACGGGCGGATCGACGAGCAGGTCAAGGTGCGCGGCGTGCGCATCGAGCCCGGCGAGGTCGAGGCCGCGCTGCTCGCCCATCCGGCGCTGACCGACGCCGTCGTCGTGGCGCGGGGAACCAGCAGCGACCGGCGGCTCATCGCCTACGCGGTCGCGGCGGGCGCCCTGCCCGCGCCGTCGACCAGCGAGCTGCGGGCGTTCCTGCGGCGACGGCTGCCCGACTACCTGATCCCGGCCGTGTTCATGGTGCTGCCGGCGCTGCCGCTCAACCCCAACGGCAAGGTGGACCGCGCCGCGCTTCCCGCGCCCGAGGGCGCCCGCCCGCGGCTCTCGACGCCCTACGCGGAACCGGCCGAGGGCACCGAGGAGACGCTGGCCGGGCTGTGGTCGCAGGTGCTCGGCATCGGGCGGCCCGGCGCCGAGGACGACTTCTTCGAGCTGGGCGGGCACTCGCTGCTGGCCACGCAGGTGATGTCGCGCGTGCGGGCCGCGTTCGGCGTCGAGATCGACCTCGCGGAGCTGTTCGACCACCCCACCATCCGCGGGCTCGCCGCCGCGGTCGGCCGCGCGGCGCCCGGCCGGAAGGCGGCGCCGATCGTGCCCGTGCCGCGCGACGGCGACCTGCCGCTGTCGTTCTCGCAGCAGCGGCTGTGGTTCCTCAACCAGCTCGCGCCCGACTCGCCGGAGTACAACGAGCCGCTGGCGCTGCGCCTGCGCGGCCCCCTGGACGTGCGCGCGCTCGGCGCCGCGCTCGACGCGATCGTCCGGCGGCACGAGGTGCTGCGCACCCGGCTCGTCGGCGTCGAGGGCGTGGCGCACCAGGTCGTCGACCCGCCGGCCGCGGTCCCGCTGGACCGGCTCGACCTGAGCGCCGCCGCCGACCCGCTCGCCGAGGCCCGGGTGCTCGTGGCCGCCGAGGTGACCGTCCCCTTCGACCTGGCCGAGGGGCCGCTGTTGCGCGCCCGGCTGATCGAACTGGGCGACGACGACCACGTGCTCAGCCTGCTCATGCACCACGTGGTCTGCGACGAGTGGTCGGTCGCCCTCCTGCACCGCGAGCTGTGGACGCTGTACGAGGCGTTCGGCCGGGGCGCGGAGCCGTCGCTGCCGCCGCTGCCGGTGCAGTACGCCGACTACGCGGTCTGGCAGCGCGACCACCTCCGGGACGAGGTGCTGGAGGAGCAGCTGGCGTACTGGCGGGACCGGCTGGCCGGGGCGGAGACGCTGGAGTTGCCGACCGACCACCCGCGGCCCGCGGTGCGGTCGTCGGCAGGTGGCCGCGTCGAGTTCCGGGTCGGCGCGGACACCGCGGCCCGGTTGCGCGCGATCGGCCGCGACCGCGGCGCGACCATGTTCATGACCATGTTCGGCGCGTACGTGACGCTTCTCGCGCGGTACTCGGGCCAGGACGACATCGTGGTCGGCACCCCGGTCGCGGGCCGCGACCGGGTCGAGATCGAGAACCTCGTCGGGTTCTTCGTCAACACGCTGGTGCTGCGCACCGACGTGTCCGGCGACCCGACGTTCGGCGAGGTGCTCGCCCGGGTGCGGCGGGAGGCCCTCGGCGCGTTCGCCCACCAGGAGCTCCCGTTCGAGCAGCTCGTGACCGCGCTCGGCGCCGACCGGGACCGTTCCCGCACCCCGCTCTTCCAGGTGCTGTTCAACTACAACCAGGCCGACCCCGACGCGGCCGGCCTGCTCGGCGGGCTGGGGGTGTCGGCGGCGGCGCTGCCCGGCGTGGTGGCCGCCAAGTTCGACCTCCGGCTCATCATCGGCGAGGACGGCGACGCGCTGACCGGTGCCGTCGAGTACAGCACCGAGCTGTTCGAGCGGGCGACCGTCGAGCGCCTGGCCGGGCACTACCGCATGGTTCTGGACGCCGTGGCGGCCGACCCCGACCACCCCATCGCCGCGATCGTCCTGCGGAGCCCCGCCGAGGCCGGGTCGCCGACGCAGGCGGAGCGGGAGGGCGCGGACGGGCTGCCCGAGCGGATCGCGGCCCATGCCGCCCGGCGCCCGGACGCACCCGCGCTGCACGGGCCCGGCGGGCCGATCACCTACCGGGAGCTCGACGCGCGCGCCAACCGGCTCGCCCACCACCTGCTCGCCGCCGGAATCGGCCCCGAGACCGTCGTCGGGCTCTGCCTCGACGACGGCGCCGACATGGTGCCCGCGCTCCTGGCGGTCTGGAAGGCCGGCGGCGCCTACCTGCCCCTCGACCCCGCCCATCCGGCGGAGCGGCTGGCGTTCATGCTCGCCGACAGCCGCGCCTCGCTGGTCATCGGCACCGAGGACTCGCTCGGCGGGCTCCCGGCCGGACGGACCAGGACGGTCGCGCTGGACGGCCCGCTGCTCACGGCCGCGCTCGCCGCCCTTCCGGAGACGCCGCCCGCCGCTGCCGCGCCGCCACCGGACCGGCTCGCCTATGTCATGTACACGTCGGGGTCGACCGGGCGCCCGAAGGGCGTGCAGATCACCCACCGCGCTCTGGACGCCTACGTCGACGGCGTCTCCGCGCGGCTCGCCTGGGACCGGCCCGGCGAGCGCTACGCGCTCCTGCAGCCGCTGACGACCGACTTCGGCAACACGGTCG
Source organism: Actinomadura napierensis (assembly GCF_039529375.1). Taxonomy (NCBI): domain Bacteria; kingdom Bacillati; phylum Actinomycetota; class Actinomycetes; order Streptosporangiales; family Thermomonosporaceae; genus Actinomadura; species Actinomadura napierensis. The sequence continues at coordinate 26,543 of NZ_BAAAMR010000001.1, read as the reverse complement.
TCTTCGCCTGCCTGGCTTCCGGCGGCGTCCTGCACCTGCCCGGCCGGCGGATCGAGCGCGACGGGCCCCTGCTGCGCGACTACCTCGCCGAGCACGCCGTCGACCATGTCAAGATCGTGCCGTCGCATCTGGCCGCGCTGGCCGCGGGCGGCGTTCCCGCGGCGCGGCTGCTGCCCGCACGGTCGCTGGTGATCGGCGGTGAGGCGGCGCCGCTCGACCAGGTGCGCGAGCTGGTCGAGGCGGCCGGCGACCGGACGGCGGTGTTCAACCACTACGGCCCGACCGAGGCGACCGTCGGGGCGACGGCCGTCCTGCTGGAGCCCGGCCTGCTGACCGGGGGGCGTTCGGCGCCCATCGGCCTACCGCTGCCCGGCGTCACGGCGCACGTGCTGGACCCGGCGATGAACGAGGTCCCGTGGGGCGTCCCGGGCGAGCTCCACCTCGGCGGCCCGGGGCTGGCCCGCGGCTACGGGGGCCGCCCGGACCTGACGGCCGAGCGGTTCGTGGCCGACCCGTTCGCCGCCGACGGCTCCCGGCTGTACCGGACCGGCGACCGGGTCCGCCGGCGGCTGGACGGGCGGCTGGAGTTCCTCGGCCGGATGGACCGGCAGCTGAAGATCCGCGGTTACCGGGTGGAGCCCGCCGAGGTGGAGAACGCGCTGCTGGCGCATCCCGCGCTGGCGGCCGCGGCGGTCGCGGCCCACGGCGACGACGGCGATCGGCGGCTGGTCGGCTACCTCGTCCCCGCGGACCCGCCGGCGCCGCCGTCCGGCGCCGACCTGCGCGATTTCCTGCGGCGGACGCTGCCCGACCCGATGGTCCCCACCGACTTCGTGGCGCTCGCGGCCCTGCCGCTGACGGCCAACGGCAAGCTCGACCGCGCCGCGCTCCCCGAGCCGGTGGCGGACCGCCCGGAGCCCGCGGCGGACTTCGTGGCGCCGCGCACGCCCACCGAGGAGATCCTCGCCGGGATCTGGGCCGAGGTGCTCGGCCTGGGGCGGGTCGGCGTGGACGACGACTTCTTCGACCTGGGCGGCCACTCGCTGCTGGCCACCCAGGTCGTCGCGCGGGTGCGGAGCCTGCTCGGCGTCGAGGTCTCGCTCGCCGACGTCTTCGACCACCCGACCCTCGGCGAACTCGCCGAGGTAGTGGACGCCGCGGACATGGACGCCGCGCCCCCGATCGCACCGGCCGTCCGCGACCGGCCGCTGCCGCCGTCCTTCGCGCAGCGCCGCCTGTGGTTCCTCCACCAGCTCGATCCGGGCTCCGCGGAGTACGACCAGCCGCTCGCGCTGCGGCTGCGCGGCGCGCTGGACGTCCCGGCGCTGGCCAGGGCGCTCGACGCGATGGTGGAACGGCACGAGGTCCTGCGGACCCGGCTGGTCGCCGAGGGCGGCGTCCCCGTCCAGGTGGTGGACCCGCCGGGCGGCTTCGGCCTGGTCGAGACCGACCTGTCGGGCGAACCGGACCCGGTGGCGCGGGCCCGCGAGCTGGTCGACGCGGACGCCGCGAGCCCGTTCGACCTGCAGGCGGGCCCGCTGGTGCGCGGCGGCCTGCTGCGGCTCGGCCCCGACGATCACGTCCTGAGCCTCAACCTCCACCACGTCGTCTCGGACGAGCGGTCGGCGCTGGTGATGCGGCGCGAGTTGGCGGTGCTGTACGAGGCGTACGCGGGCGGCGCGGAGCCGTCGCTGGAGCCGCTGCCCGTGCAGTACGCCGACTACGCGGTCTGGCAGCGCGACCGCCTCCAGGGCGCGACGCTCGACCGGTTGCTCGGATACTGGCGGGACCGGATGGCCGGAGCGCCCGCCCTGGAGCTGCCGGCGGACCGTCCGCGCCCCCCGGTGCGCTCGACGGCCGGCGCGCTCGCGCCCCTCACGGTGGACGAGCCGACCACGACGGCGCTGCGGGCCCTGGCACGCGAGTCCGGCGCGACGATGTTCATGACGTTGCTCGCGGCGCTCACGGCCCTGCTGCGCTGGTACGCCGACCAGGACGATCTCGTCGTCGGCACCCCCGTCGGCGGCCGCGACCAGGCCGAGACGGAGGGGCTCATCGGCTTCTTCGTCAACGCCGTCGCGCTGCGCGTCGACCTGTCCGGCGACCCGACGTTCGCCGAGCTCGTCGCCCGCGTCCGGCGGGAGGCGCTGGGCGCCTACGCGCACCAGGAGCTGCCGTTCGAGCAGCTCGTCGAGGCGCTGAACCTGGAACGCGACCTGGCGCGGACCCCGCTGTTCCAGGTGTTCTTCGGGTTGGACGCGATCGGCGAGGACCGCCTCGCCCTGCCGGGCCTGGAGAACGAGGCGTTCCCGGTCGGCGTGACCGCGGCGCGCTTCGACCTGACGCTCGGGCTCTCCGAAAGCGGTGGCGGGCTCACCGGCTCGTTCCTCTACAACACCGACCTGTTCGAGCCGGGCACCGTGCGGCGCATGGCCGGGCACCTGACCGCCCTGCTCGCCGCCGTCGCGGCCGACCCCGGGCGGCGCCTGTCCGAACTCCGGCCGATGGGCGAGGACGAACGCAGCCGCGCGCTCGCCGCAGGAAGCGGCCCGGACGTCGCCGTCCCCGCGCTCGGCGTCCACGAGCTCGTCGCCGCGCAGGCGGCCCGGCGGCCCGGCGCGACCGCCCTCACCTACGGCACCGCCGCCCTCACGTACGCGGAGCTCGACGAGCGCGCCAACCGGCTCGCCCACCACCTGCGGGCGATGGGCGTGGGCCCCGAGGTCGTGGTCGGCCTCTGCCTGGAACGCGGCGTCGACCTCCTGGTCGCGCTGCTCGCGGTGCTGCGGGCGGGCGGCGCCTACCTGCCGCTGAGCCCGGATCTGCCGCCCGAACGGGCCTCACTCATGCTCACCGACAGCCGCGCGTCCGTGCTCGTGGGGACGGCGGAGACCCTGGACGCGGTCCCGGCCCGCTGGGTACGGCCGGTGCGCCTGGACGAGCCCGCGACCATGGCCGCGCTTGCCGCCGCCTCGCCCGAGCCTCCGGACGTGCTGACGCACCCTGACCAGCTCGCCTACGTGCTCTATACCTCGGGCTCCACCGGCACCCCGAAGGGGATCGGGGTCTGCCACCGCGACATCGTCTCGCTGGTGACGGCCGGGGACTTCGTCCGCGTCACCGAGGACGACGTCGTCGCCCAGGCGTCCATGGTGTCGTTCGACGCCGCGACCTTCGAGATCTGGGGCGCGTGGGCCAACGGCGCCGCGCTCGCCGGGATCGACGGCGAGGTCCTGCTGTCGCCGAGCCGGCTGGGCGCGGAACTCACCCGGCTCGGCGTCACGACCATGTTCCTCACCCCGGCGCTGTTCAACCGGCTGGCCGCCGACGCGCCGGACGCGCTGGGCGGCCTCCGCCACCTGGTGCTCGGCGGCGACGCCCTCGACCCGGCGAGCGTCCGGCGGGTCCTGGGGCACGCCCCGCCCGAGCGCCTGCTGAACGGCTACGGGCCGACGGAGACGACGACGTTCGCCGCCTGGCACCTGGTCGATGACGTGGACGCCGACGCGGTGACCGTGCCGATCGGCGGGCCGCTGGCCAACATGCGGCTGCTGGTCCTCGACCGGCACCTGGCCCCGGTCCCCGACGGTGTGCCCGGCGAGCTGTTCATCGGCGGGACGGGCCTGGCGCGCGGCTACGTGCACCGGCCCGACCTCACCGCCGAGCGGTTCGTCGCCGACCCGTACGCCGGCGGCTCCCGGCTCTACCGCACCGGCGACCGGGTGCTGCGCCGTCCGGACGGTGTGCTGGAGTTCCTCGGGCGGCTCGACCACCAGGTCAAGATCCGCGGGTTCCGCATCGAGCCCGCCGAGGTCGAGACGGCGCTGCTCGCCCACCCGGCGGTCGCCGAGGCCGTCGTCGTGGCGCGGGAGGACGCGGGCGACCGGCGCCTGGTCGCCCACCTGGTCCCGGCCGACCTGGCCGAGGGCGTTCCCCCGGCGGGTGAGCTGCGCGACTTCCTCGGCCGGAGGCTGCCCTCCTATCTGATCCCCGCCGCGTTCGTCGAGCTCGCAGCCCTGCCGCTGAACCCCAACGGCAAGGTCGACCGTGCCGCGCTGCCCGAGCCCGACGGCGCCCGCACCGGCCTCGGCACCGCGTACACCGCGCCGCGCACCCCGACCGAGGAGGCGCTCGCCGCGATCTGGGCCGACGTGCTCGGCCTGGACCGCGTCGGCGTGGACGACGACTTCTTCGACCTGGGCGGCCACTCGCTGCTGGCCACCCAGGTGGTGTCACGGGTCCGCACGGCGTTCGGCGCCGAGCCGACCCTGGCCGCGCTCTTCGACCGGCCGACGGTCGCCCGCTTCGCCGCCGTCGTGGACGAGGCGGCGCCCGGGAGCGGCGCCGCCGGGCCACTCCTGCCGGCGGACCGGGACAGGCCGTTGCCGCTGTCGTTCGCCCAGCAGCGGCTGTGGTTCCTCGACCAACTCGAGCCCGGCTCGGCCGAGTACAACGTGCCGCTCGCCCTCCGGCTGCGCGGCGACCTCGACGCGGCGGCGCTCGATGCCGCGCTGACCACCGTGGTGGAGCGGCACGAGGTGCTTCGCACCCGGCTGGTCGCCGTCGACGGCGTGGCACGCCAGGTGGTGGACCCGCCCGGCGCCGTCCGGCCGTCGCACATGGACCTGACCGGCGAGCCGGACGCGCTGGAGCGCGCCGAGGCGTTCGTCGCCGCCGACGCGCGCACCCCGTTCGACCTCGCCGCGGGGCCGCTGCTGCGCGTCACGCTGATCCGCCTCGCGCCCGCCGACCACGTGCTCAGCCTCTGCATGCACCACGTGGTCTGCGACGAGTGGTCGGCCGGGGTGCTGCGCCGCGAACTGTCGGCGCTGTACGCGGCCTACTCGCGGGGCGGGCCGTCACCGCTGGAACCGCTCCGGGTGCAGTACGCCGACTTCGCGGTGTGGCAGCGCGACCGGCTGCGCGGCGAGGCGATCCAGGAGCAGCTCGCGTACTGGCGGGAACGGCTGGACGGGCTCACCGACCTCGACCTGCCCACCGACCGGCCGCGGCCGCCCGTACGGTCCACGGCGGGCGCGCTCGTGGAGTTCACCGTTCCGGAACCGACGGCGGCGGCGCTGCGGGAGCTGAGCCGGGAGACCGGCGCGACGATGTTCATGACCCTGCTGGCGGCCTTCGGCGCGTTGCTGGCCCGCTACGCCGACAGGGACGAGGTCGCCGTCGGCGTGCCGATCGCCAACCGCAACCGCACCGAGACCGAGGACCTGATCGGGTTCTTCGTCAACACGCTGGTGCTGCGCGCACGGGCCGGCGGCGACGCCTCGTTCCTCGACCTGGTCGAGGACGCCCGGCGGGAGGCCCTCGCCGGGTTCGCCCGCCAGGACGTGCCGTTCGAGCAGCTCGTGGACGCCCTCCAGCCCGTCCGGGACCGCAGCCGCACCCCGCTGTTCCAGGTGTTCTTCAACCACCTCGGCGTCGCCGACGCGGGGGCCGGGCAGGCCACGTTCGGCGGCGGCCTGCGCGAGGAGAGGATCGTGCCGCCGCACACCACGGCCAAGTTCGACCTCACCCTCTTCACCTCGATGACCGGCGACGGCATCGCCGGAACCTTCGAGTACAGCACGGCGCTGTTCGAGCGGACGACGGTCGAGCGGATGGCGGCCCACTTCACCGATCTGCTCGCCGCGTTCGCCGCCGAGCCGCGGCGGCCGCTCGCCACCATCGCGCCGTCGCCCGGCGCCGAGGCGGCCTGGAACGCCACGTCAGCCCCGATCCCGGACGTCGGCGGGATCCACGAGCTGGTGCGCGGGCGCGCCGAGGACGCGGCCGCGATCCTCGCCGGCCGCACCCTGACCTACCGCGAGCTGGACGAACGGGCGAACCGGCTGGCGCACCACCTGCGGTCGCTCGGCGTCGGGCCCGAGACCGTCGTCGGGGTGTGCCTGGAGCGCGGCCCCGGGTTCCTGGTCGCGATGCTCGCCGTCTGGAGGGCGGGCGGCGCCTACCTCCCGCTCGACCCCGCCCACCCGGCCGAACGGCTGGCGTTCATGCTGGCCGACAGCGGCGCGGCGGCGGTGATCGGGACGACCAGCGGGGCGGCCGGCGTCACGGTCGTGGATCCGGACGACCCGGCGATCGCCGGCGCGCCCGCCACCCCGCCCGAGGTGACCACGCGGCCAGGCCGGCTCGCCTACGTGATCTACACGTCGGGCTCGACCGGCCGTCCCAAGGGCGTGCAGGTCCCGCACCGCGGCCTGATCAACCGGATCGCCTGGATGCAGGAGCGCTACCGGCTGCGGCCGGGGGAGCGGGTGCTGCACAAGACCCCGGTCACCTTCGATGTGTCGTTGTGGGAGCTGGTCTGGCCGCTGACGGCCGGGGCCTGCGCCGTCCTCGCCGAGCCCGGCCGCCAGGGCGACCTGGACCATCTGGCGCGGCTCATCGACGAGCAGGGCGTCGCCGTCGCGCACTTCGTGCCGTCGCTGTTCCGGGAGTTCGCCGCGCACGAGCCGCTGGGCGAGATGGCCGATCTGCGGCTCGTCGTGTGCAGCGGCGAGGCCCTTCCCGGCGAGACGGTCGCCCGCTTCTACGCGCGCCACCCCGGCGCCGTCGTCGAGAACCTCTACGGCCCGACCGAGGCCTCGATCGACGTCTCGTCCTGGCGGTGCGAACGGCCGGGCGACGGGTCCCCGCCGCCGATCGGCCACCCCATCGCCAACCTGCGCCTGCACGTGCTCGACCGGTGGCTGAACCCGGTGCCGCCCGGCGTGCCGGGCGAGCTGTTCCTCGGCGGCGCCGGGCTCGCGCGCGGGTACGCCGGACGGCCCGACCTGACCGCCGAGCGGTTCGTCGCCGACCCGTTCGGCGCGGACGGGTCCCGGCTCTACCGCACCGGCGACCGCGTCCGGCGGCGGCCCGACGGCGCCGTCGAGTACCTGGGGCGGCTGGACCGGCAGATCAAGATCCGCGGGTTCAGGGTCGAGCCCGGCGAGGTCGAGTCCGCCCTGCTCGCCCATCCGGGCGTGACCGCCGCCGCGGTCGTCGGCGCGGGCGGCAGGCTCGTCGCCCACCTGGTCGGCGCCGGCCCGGACGGGGCGGGGCCGGCCCCCGGCGGCCCGCGCG